>CACJZK010000002.1 GCA_902597875.1 uncultured Pelagibacteraceae bacterium | reverse complement strand
TATTAAAATTTAAAATGTATTTTTTAGAAGAAAGCCAGGTATTATTATCCCAGTTTTTAAGTTTTCTCATTCAAGCGCAACTACAGCTGCCGCAATCGAAGCTAATCTTGCTTGAGTATCGTCTGCTCTACTCGTTATAACTACAGGCACTTTTCCCCCTATAACAACTCCAGCTGCACAAGCTCCCATGAAGTGTATCATCATTTTAACTAAAGCATTTCCAGCTTCAACGTTGGGCACTAACAAAATGTCAGTTTTTCCTGCTACATCATTTTTTATATTTTTAATTTTGGCAGCTTTCTCTGAAACAGAGTTATCAAAAGCTAGTGGCCCAAAAACATCTGCCTCTATGTTTTCTAACTTAGCTCTTTTAGTTATCTCTCGAGCCTCTACGGAGCTTGGAACGCTGCCTAACACTTCTTCTGTCGCAGATAATATAGAAATTTTAGGTTTTTCAATTCCTATTCTTTTTGCAAAGTCTACAGAATTTTTTAAGATATGCATCTTAGTTTCTAATTTTGGCAAAACATTTAATGCTCCATCAGTAACGATGAAAGGTTTATCATTTTTTTCCATTGTCATATGCCAAACATGGCTTAATCTCTTCTTACCTATTAAATTTAAATCTCTTTTTAAAACTGCTTTCATTAAAATATCTGTATGGATATGTCCCTTTACTAGAATCTTAACTTTATCAGAACTTGCTAATTTAGCTGCTATAGGAGCTGTACTATTTTCATCTGCTTCATTTATAATTTCGTATTTAGAAATATCCCATTTTAATCTTTCAGCACATTTTTTTATTTCAGTTTCCTCTCCTATAAAAATTGGCTCTATTAAATTTAAGCCAACAGCTATTTTAGTAGATTCCATTACTAATTCTTTTCCAGCATTGACAATAGCAGTCTTAACTATGCCTTTTAACTTTGCACGTTTAAGTAAATTTTCAGGACAAATAATCTTTTTATCAGAAAGCATCTAATTTTTTTATTTCTTGTAAAATTTTTGATGGTAAAGCTATATCTCTTTTTAAGTTCTTTTTATAGAGATAATTTTTCCTCTCACCAGGAAAATTTATGTTTTTAAAACCTTTAGCTTTAGGAAGTTTTTTAATCAATTTAATATTTTTTTTTATTTCTTTGATGTAATTTTTTCCAACAAAAATCTTAGGATTAACTGTTATAAATAAATGACCCATATTTTGAGGACCAGAAAAATCATCAAATGGATCCTTAGTTTTTCCTCCATGGCTTGAGCCCGTTAATACCCCGCTTAATATGTCTACCATCCAAGCGAGACCAGAACCTTTAAAACCTGCTATGGGTAATTGTGTTCCGTGAATTGCGTGATGAGCATTTGTTGTTATTTTTCCACTTCTATCCAATGCAACACCATACGGAATTTTTAAACCTAATTTTTGTGCTCTTCTTATTTTTCCACGATTAATTTTTGAAGTAGACATATCTAATATGAATGGAATTTTATTTCCTGATGGAGTTCCAAAACAAATTGGATTAGTTCCAAAAAGAGATTTTCTTGTACCATAAGGAGCAATAGCTGGTGGTGCATTTGTAAAACACCAAACCATTATATTTTTTTTTACAGCTTGATTAGCATAAAATCTTGATAGCCCGTAGTGATTGCTTCTTCTTATTCCTACCAAACCAATTCCTGATTTTTTTGCATGTTGAATTGCTTTTTTTATTCCAATATCTGCAGCAACAAAACCAATACTGTTGTTAGCATCTATATAAGAAACAGAGTTTGATATCTTTTTAATCTTTATCTTTGGCTTTGGATTAATAAGTTTTTTTTTAATTCTGTCGCAGTACATCTTTAACCTCGACAATCCGTGTGAATTTTCACCGAATAATTCAGCATCAATTATATATTTTGCGCAAATTTTAGCGTGGTTTGATATCAAGCCGTGTCTAATAAAAATTTTGCGAACTATTTTTTCTAAAATTTTTTTTTTCAATATTTAACCTTTTCCACGCCAAGGAATAGTCTTATCTATTATTTTTCTTATTGTTATATCAAAAATTAATCCAAGCATTCCCATAATAAAAATTGTTATCCATATCACCTCATACTGGAAGTATTTTTTTGCAACATTTTCAACGAAACCAACTCCTGTAGTACCTGCAAGAAATTCTGCAGCTACCAAAGTCCCCCAACACATTCCTGTTGCAACTCTTATACCAGTTAAAATTTCAGGAAGTGAATTTGGAAATATAACATGTCTTAGAATTTGCCATCTAGATGCACCTAGAGAATGAGCGGCGTGAATTTTGGATAGTTGAGTTCCCGATGCTCCTGCCCTCGCTGAAATTATCATAATAGATAATGAAACCATAAATAATAAAAAAACTTTACCCAAATTATCTATACCTAAAACAGATATCACTAAGGGCGCCCAAGCTAATGGAGGCACCGGTCTATATAATTCAATTAAGGGATCAAAAAATCCTTTGGCAAATCTATTTAAACCCATAAATAGTCCCAATGGTACTCCAACTATTATTCCAGCTACCAATCCAAGAAAAACTCTTAAAAAGGAGTCCCAAATATGTCCGGTTGGAATAGGTATTTTAAATAATTTAAAGTCACCAGTTACAAAACTTAAAACTTTACTCTTAAAGTTTGGTTTGACTTCACCTTTTTCATTATGAACAGGATATTCTCCAGGCAAAATATCAGCGATCCAATCAGGTAAAATAAAACCAACTATTTTACTTACATCCATCATCTCATACCAAATTAATGGAATTTGCTTAAACCCGACTTTAGGATTTAACATTAAAGCAAATTTATTTACCGTATCAGAGGGTTTTGGTAGCCATCTACCAGATCCTTGTTCAGAACAACTAGGGCCACTCGAAATAATAGTTCCAGATGGAAAAAGAAGAATATCAACCCATCTCAAGCCACCTTGTTCTTTTTTTTGGGCTTTATCAAAATTTTCTATTGATCCTTGCATATCTTTTAAAGTATTAGGCGGAAAAATACTTGCATACTCAATTCGTCTTGCAATTTTAAGTATATCTTTAGCAAACGATGAGGTAATGTCTTCAGCAGAGTCAAATTGTGATCTGAAATCTTTAATTTCCTTTTTAAGGTTTTCTAATAAGGAAGAATATTGCTCATTATGATTTCTTAGCTCAAAAAATTCATCACTTATCGCGTTTAGTTCAACTGCTGCAGCTTGGAATTTTAGACCTCTTTTTGTCTTAGGTATTGATGGAATTTCAATAGTATTTTCTATTGACGTACTAGAGGAACTCCAATTACCTTCTTTTTTTGCAGCATCAATTCTTTTAATTTCTTCTTCAGGACTCTCATTTGGATAATCACTTCTAGTAAATTTATCTGTTAAATTATTGATCTTATCAGTTATTATTCCAATTTTGCTTTTTGTTTCATTATTTAAGAGATTTTCATTTGTAAGCAATGGAATGGAATTTTTTGTTTTATTTATAAAATTGATCAGTTTAACTTTATCTTGGCTATTTACTTTATCCGTTTTATCAATTTCTAATAATATTTTATTTAAATTTTCTGTTTCAGTTTTGATTACAGAAGTACTCTTAAGTTGACGTTCTTTGATTGGAAAAAGATATTTTAGTGAAAGGAGAGACTCATTTACTTTTCCAACCTGACAAAGTTCATTCGCTGACCTTGGAAAGAATGATTTAGCTATATCCCATGAGTAGTAAAGCCACACTAGAAGTAAAAAACTACTTCCTACAATCACCCAATGTACACCCCCTTTAGCTCTCTCAGGGTTTCCAAAAACTGCATCTATTTTTTCTGTTCTTATTAATTTTCTTCCGTATAAAATGCACCCAATAATTGCGAAGAAGAATAAAAATGTTAGAAAAGCAGTAATCATTTAAATATCTTTCCCCATAATTTCTTCTTCCATATTCCAAATCATTGAGAGTATTTCCTCTCTTTTGGATACAAATTCATGATTATTTTTAATTTCTCTTAAATCTCCCTTAAGCCCCATTGATGCAAAAGGTAATTTATATTCTTTATGAATTCTTCCTGGTCTAGGGGCCATCACGTAAACTTTTTCCCCAAGAAGCAAGGCCTCTTCAACCGAATGAGTGATAAGAATAATTGTTTTTCCAGTTTCTTTCCAAATTTTAAGAACTAACGATTGCATTTTCTCTCTAGTTAAAGCATCTAGAGCTCCTAAAGGTTCGTCCATTAAAATTAAATCAGGATCATTTATTAAACACCTAGCTAAAGCTACTCTTTGTTGCATGCCTCCTGATAATTGATAGGTTGGGGTATTTCCAAAACCTTTTAAACCAACAATATCTAACCATTCATCGACTTTTTTTTGAGTTTCAGTTTGGTTTTGATTTTTCATTCTTAAACCAAAATTTACATTTTCTGCTACTGTCAACCACTCAAATAACGCCCCTTGCTGGAATACCATTCCTCTATCAACACCTGGGCCATTAATTTCTTTTTTGTTTAGAATAATTTTTCCTGAAGTGGGACGAATAAATCCAGCTGCTATATTTAATAAAGTAGTTTTTCCACACCCAGATGGACCTAGGACAGTAAGCAATTCTCCTTTTTTTATTGTGAAATTTAAATCTTTAAGAGCGTGAACAGTTTCTCCTTTTGGAGTTTTGAAAATCATATTTAGATTTTGAGAAATTAGATCGCTCATAAGATAACTATATAAAATATTTCTATAAAAAAATAGGCACCAATTAATTTAATTGGTGCCTATAATTTTTTCTCAAGAACTACGGTAAAAACTTAGTAGTTACTGTACCTCTTGGAGTATCAAATCCTTTCAAGAATTTTGAAAGATTTCCTCTCTTCATAGATTTTTTAGTTTCTTTTGGAGTTAAAAATTTAAAGCCACTTAATGTATCTTTCATGTCAGCAACTTTCATTTCTGACTCTTTTGACATAGCTTTTAAATCACTTTTTCCATTTCTGTATCTTTCATTAGCTTCGTGCGTTAATTCTACAAAAGATTTAACCATTCCTGGATTTTCTTTCATAAATTTATTTGTAACAGAAACGATATCTATACCCATAATACCGCCAGCACGTGCTTCATCTACAGTTAAAAGTCTTTTACCTACAGATGTAGCAGATTTGATAGAATTACCTCCAAATAGACATGCCATTACAACATCGCCACTTACTAGTGCAGCTGCCCCTTCTTCCGGGTCCATTGCAATAACATCCATTTTTTTTCTATCAGCTCCAACTATCTTCATACTTTCTGTAAAAACATATTCAGCCATAGTTCCTAGTGGAACGGCAACTTTTTTACCTTCAAGTTCAGAAGCGTTAGCTTTAGTAATACCAGATTTGTTAGAAGTAACACATGTTGTTCCTCCCATACCATACTCCATTGCGACATCTACTAAACTAATAGGTGCTTTTGCTTTAACAGCGTTAATGTAAGGCATTAAACCTTGAGAGTAAGAGATATCTATATCTCCTGCTAACATAGCATCTGTCATCGCTACACCGTTCGTAAAGTTAGTCCACTTAACCGGCACACCAAGTGCTTTTGAATATGCTTTTTTGTTCATGTCCTCAAGATTTGGAGATGGCCATTCCAAAAAGTACGCTACTCTTACTTCTGAAGCTGCATTAGCCACTGAAGCGTTTAGAGTAAACGCAAATAAAATCCCAAGAACTGTGCTTATTATTTTTTTCATATATCCCCTTAGTTTGTTAATTACTAAGATTAAAAATTAAAATTCAAGTTAAGTAAATAGCAAGCTTGAGTTTTTTACACACGCCTACTTTTCAACCCCTTCTAAATTATAAGATCGAAGGTGTTCTTTTTAGGTTCAATCTACAGTTGTATACAATAATTCTTGATTTAATTTAACAAATGTCTACTAATTTAATCTATGAGTTCCTCTAATAGAACTAATATACCTAATTCATTAAATGAGCATTGGATGCCCTTTACTGATAATAAAAGTTTTAAAAAAAATCCTAGACTTATTACAGACGCAAAGGGTGTTTACCTTACTAATCATGAGGGAAAAAAAATGATTGATGCAAGCTCAGGACTGTTTTGCAACCCTCTTGGGCATGGAAGAAAAGAAATTACAGAAGCAGTATCAAAACAATTAGATAAATTAGATTATTGTCAACCCTTCAACCAAGGATATGGAGGTTCTTTTGAATTAGCTACAAGAATAGCAAAAAAAACACCCGAAGGAATAAATAGGATATTTTATACAATATGTGGCTCGACAGCTGTTGAAACGGCTATAAAAATTTCTATAGCTTACCATAGAGCCAAAGGAGACTCAAAAAGGTTTAGATTTGTTGGTCGTGAAAGAGGCTATCATGGCATGAATATTGGTGCAACAACAGTAGGGGGGATGATTAATAATGTTAAAACTTTTGCAAGTGTATTGATGCCTGGTGTTCAACATATGCGTCATACTCATTTACCAGAACATAAATTTGTCAAAGGTCAACCTGATACAGGGGTAGAGATGGCCGAAGATTTAGAAAGAATAGCGATGAATTTTGGAGGAGAAAATATAGCAGCCTGTATAATTGAACCAATTGCTGGATCAACCGGAACTTTAGTACCTCCTAAAGGATACTTAAAAAGAATAAGAGAAATTTGTAATAAGCATGGAATACTTTTAATTTTTGATGAAGTTATTACTGGATGGGGAAGAACTGGATCAGCTTTTGCTGCGCAGGAATGGAATGTAACACCTGATATAATGACTATGGCTAAAGCCACAACTAATGGAGTTGTTCCTATGGGAGTGGTAGCAGTTAAAGAAGAAATTTATGACTCAGTTTTAGACGCATCTTCAGCTCCTGAGGGAACCCCAGAACTATTTCATGGGTATACTTATTCTGGAATACCTGTAGCCGTTGCGGCTGCTTTAGCAGTTCAAGATATTTTTGATAAAGAAGATATTTTTAAGAGAGCAAAGGAAATGTCGCCTTATTTGCAAGATGGCTTGCAATCTCTAAAAGATTTAAAAGAAGTAGTTAGTATAAGAGGTTATGGAATGATGGGTGGAATTGAGATGAGAATGAAGGAAAAGCCAGGAAAAGCAGGTTTTCAAACCTTTAAACATTGCTATGATGCAGGGGTAAATTTTAAAAATACCGGAGATAACATAATCATTGCTCCTCAATTTATATGTGAAAAAAAACATATAGATGAAATTATCGAAAAATTAAGAACTGGAATTTCTAATTATATAAAGTCGTAAATGCGTATAGGCGTACCCAAAGAAATTAAGTCACAAGAACATAGAATCGGATTAACACCAGAAAGCGTAAAACTTTTACATAACAAAGGACATGAGATTTTTGTCGAGTCCAATGGAGGTTTTGAGGCAGGTTTTACTAATGATGATTATAAAAATGCAGGAGCTAAAATTGAAAAAAAAGCTTCAGAGATTTTTAAGAACTCAGAATTAATTGTAAAAGTTAAAGAACCTCAAAAAAGTGAAATTGAGATGATTAAAGAAAATCAAATTATTTATACCTATTTACACTTAGCAGCAAGCAAAGACCTAACAAATGGATTAATAAAATCAAAATCTATTTGTATCGCATATGAAACAGTAACAGACGATCAAGGTAGACTGCCGTTATTAGCACCGATGAGTGCTGTTGCTGGTAGAATGTCAATCCAGGCAGGTGCTCATTCACTAGAAAAGAATCAAAAGGGCAGAGGTTTACTTTTAGGTGGTGCACCAGGTGTCGAACCAGCTAATGTTGTTATTTTAGGAGGAGGAGTTGTGGGGGAGAATGCTGCTTTAATAGCTACAGGTATGAGAGCAAGTGTTAATGTAGTTGATAAATCTGCAGACAGATTGACTCAATTAGAAAAAATATTTGGAAACAAAATAAAACCAATCAATAGTAAAAATGCTGATTTAAATAAACTTTTAAAAAGTTGTGATCTTTTAATAGGCGGTGTTTTAATACCTGGAGCCGAAGCACCAAAGTTAGTAACAAGAGAAATGATTAAATCCATGAAAAGAGGTTCAGTCGTAGTAGATGTTGCAATCGATCAAGGTGGTTGTTTCGAAACAAGCAAACCTACTACACACGATAACCCAACATACTTAGTAGATGATGTAGTTCATTATTGTGTTGCTAACATGCCAGGAGGTGTACCAAGAACTTCTACAATGGCTTTAAATAAAGCCACGCTCCCGCTTTTGATTAAAATTGCCGATAAGGGATATGAAAAAATACTAAAAGAGGATAAAAATTATTTAGCTGGCTTGAATATTTTTAAAGGAAATATAACCTGCAAAGCAGTAGCTGACGCATTTAGTATTAAATTCTACTCTCCAGAGAAATTTCTTTAATTTTTTCAATTAAATATGACTATTTTTAAGTTTTAAAAGCCCATTTTGATCAATACAAAACTTTTATTATTTCGTTACTTATGATGTAATGGATTTGAAGTTATGAGTTCACAATTAAAAGAAAAATTAGAAGAAAAGTCAGAAAATAATTATTTTTCAGGAAAAAAACATAATATTTCTGCTGTGGATAATTCAAAAGTTAATCTTAATGATTTAGTTAGCAGACTTAACACAGAGAAAAAAAAAGAGAGAAACCAAAATATAATTCTCTCAGTAGCAGCAGTATCAGTTGTAACTGTTTTTGGTGTTATTTTAGCTCTTTAATTCTATTCTCTACGATTTAAAGCTTTCAAGACTATAAGATAAAATTCACTGAACATTTCTATAGTATTTTGCGAAATTTTTTTAGAGTTTAATAAATTATTTTGAAAATTTTTTAAATCAATTTGGAATCTTTTAGAGTTCATATTTTTTTTAATAATTTTCATTTTATTTAATTTATCAAGTTTTCTGATACAAGTGGCTCTTGGAACACCTGTTACTTCCGAAACTGAAGTTGCACTCACAGAGAAATTATCATTTTGTTTAATTTTTATTTGGTTAGATTTAGAGGAAAAAAAATGATCCTCAAATTTTACATTATTTTTTTTAAAATCTAAATTTGTTTGAATAACACATTGTAAACCAATCAAAATTAATTCAAGGTCATTCAATTCTTTTTGCCACATTTTTAAATATTTTAATTGAGTTGATAAATAATGAAACCAAAAAAAAGAGAAGTGTTTTTTTAATTCATTTGATATTTTATCTTTAGAAATTTTTATATTAAGATAAACTGATATATTTTGTACTAGTTTAGATATTTGATTAATTTGTCTATCCACAACAGAATTGTATGATTCTTTATCATGCTGAGGCGGAGACCAAAAAATATAATTTCTATTTTTTTGCAAAACCTTTGTTCTAATAAGATTATTTACTTTTCTTCTAGCAGTTTCTTTGGGTAAACCTGTAGATTGGGCAATATCAATGATCTTACGATTATCTTGTTTTGTCTTTTCATGATTTTCCCAAAACTTTTCAAAAGAAATATTAAAATCTAAATCTTTATCTCTTTCTCTTAATGTTTTTCCATGTAAGTTTCTTGCAAAATATAAAACTATATTTGCTGCATCTAAGTCCTTGTTGTATCTTTTATAAATGTCAGATAAGAAATCGCTTTGTACCGATATAAACTCGTGTAAAATACTTGAGTAATTGTTTTTGTAAGTTTTAATAATTTCTTCTAAAGTTATATTTTGATTTGACATATATAAATTTTATTATGTTCAATTTGGGTAGTAAAGACCTAATAGTAAATAATGTCAATATAAAAAATTTTAGTTTTTAAATTAATAAAATCATATTAAAAGTAAATTTTGATGAGTTATAAAAAACATATTTTTGATGTTGGGGCTTTTAATGGAGTTAACGGTTTAGCTTTGGCTGCAAAAAATCCTGATACTTTAGTTAATGCTTTTGAGGCAAACAAAAATTTAATAAAAACAATAATTCAATTAAAAAAAAAAATTGAATTTAGATTAGGAAGAAAACTAAAAAATTACAAGATACATAATCTTGCTATTTCAAATAAAAACAAAATTTCATACTTTTATATTGCAAAAAATCCTACTGTTTCCTCTTTACATAAATTCACAAAAAATATAGAGAAAACTTGGCCTGGCTATAAAGATAGCCACTGTCAAACAGTCAACAAAGTAAAAGTTAAAACTATAACTTTAAAAAAATTTTGTAATGAGAATAAAATTAAAGTTATAAATTATTTACATATTGATACGCAGGGCAATGATCTTAATGTTTTAAAAGGTCTCGGAAGTTTGATTAAAATAGTTAAACAAGGTGTTATGGAGTCTTCTATATCTAAAAAAAATTCCTTATATCAAAATAACCACATTTTGAGCGAAGTTAAAAAATTTTTAAGAAAAAATAATTTTTCAATAATTAAAATAAAACCTATAGAAAGTTCAGTAGGAAACGAAGTTGATATTTACTATCAAAATACCAGAATAGACTACTTTAATGATATTAAAACAAAGTATAATGAAAGATATTACCATAGAGTTTTAGATGATAGATTAAGTCTAAAAGACAACATAAAAGACTCTATTTTAAGATTTTTTGGCAGTTAAATGATTAACAAAAATTATTTGAAGAAAATATTTATTTTTTTAACTACTCATTTATTTTTCTTTTTTTACGGAAAAATTCAAAAAATCATTAAATCAAATGAAGACAAAAGAATAAAAATCAAAGAAATTATTTATGATCAAGAGTTTAAATATAATATTTTTACAATTTTAACTGGAAGACTTTACACGGATACTGTTCATGATACGGCAGTAATTTTAGATAACTCTATTATTAAAGGACCATCTTTTCAGCTAAGAGATAATATTAATTCAATTTGTAGCGACAATATTGTTTTTAAAAGAGGGACACCTAGATTTAAAAAAAAATTTAATGGAACCGTTCTTTCGCTTCTTACTGGAGGCGGAGGGAATGAAAATTATTGGCACTGGTTATTTGATGTTTTACCAAGATTAGAATTAATAAAAACAATATATAAAAAAAATGAGATAGATTTCTTTCTTTTTCCCGATATTAAAAAAGATTTTCAGAAACAAACTTTAGATATTTTACAAATTGATAAAAAAAAAAGATTATCTAGTAAAAAAATAAGACACTTAAAAACAGATAAGTTAATTATAACAGACCGACCTACTATCTCAATTAAAAATACAATAAATGATTCTTGGAGAGAAGAAGTTCCCATTTGGATTATAAAATATTTAAGAAAAAACTTTTTAAAATTTAAATTAAGTAAAGATGATAATTTTCCAAAGAAAATATTTATAGACAGGAGTGATGCTAAAGAACATCATAATAAGTTTCGATCGATTAAAAATGAAAATGAAATTTTAGATTATTTGAAAAGTGTTGGTTTTAAAAGTTTACGTATTGGAGATTTTAATTTTATAGATCAAATTAAATTATTTAGTGAGGCCAAAGAAATAGTCGGACTACATGGCGGTGGATTTGCAAACCTGGTGTTTTGTGAACCAAATACTAAGGTGGTTGAGTTAAAAAATGAAACTACAGGAAATATAATAGGTGATTTAGCAAAAAAAAATAAATTGAACTATAATTATGTAATTGGAAAAAATCAAAACGTTCAAAAACATTCCCAACAAGGTAATATTGAAATATCAATAAACGATTTAAAAAATAAATTAAATTAAATGATTGAAAGAAAAAATAAAACTATTATAAATCATTACGTTCAAAGGCGAGGTAGCTCAGTTGGTTAGAGCACAGGACTCATAAGCCTGGGGTCGGCGGTTCGACTCCGCCCCTCGCTACCAAAACAGCAAAATGACTCTTGCTTAAGCAAAATGAAAAAAAAAATTATATTTACTAATATTTTTTTATTTCTGGTTTTTTATTTACTAGGAGATATCTTATTTAGTAACTTTATATATAAATATAGAGTTGGGTATAAATGTTACAATTACTCTGAAAATAATTCCTTTTATGAGCTAGATAGAAATTGTTTCGCTAAAATGAGATTAGTTGCAAGCATCGATAGTTATAAAGTTTATACAAATAATTTTGGTGAAAGATTTTCCGGTAAAAATTCATACTCTAAAACAAAAAAAAGTGTGTTTTTTTTTGGTGATTCACAAACATTTGGCGTAGGATCTAATTGGGATGATACGTTTGTTGGCATTATTCAAAATAATTTAGAAGATTATAATATTCATAATTTTGGAGTTCCGTCTTATAGCCCGACTGTTCACTATTATAAATTTAATGATGTAGTTAAATCTAGAGGAATTAAACCTAGCAAAGTATTTATAGTTTTGGATCTAACCGATGTAAGCGATGAAAGTGAAGAATGGAGATCAGAGTCAGATGGCAGCAAACCCTATAAAGAAACGAAATTTCATTTTAAACAAACTTCTACTTTAAAAAAATTCAAAAGTGAGAATCTTAAAGGATCAAGACTTATAGCTAATTATTTAAGAGAGTACTCAAGACAAATCAGAAAAAATTTTTACAACAAAAAAGATATAAAAAATGAGTATAAACCTGTAAATGGAAATCCATCTGGCGGTTATGTTTATACAAATTTTGATGAATTAACTGGTTGCAACAATGAGGAGAAAAAAACAACCTTTTGGACATGTGGAGGGGTAGAGACAGGTCTTAAAAAAATTGAGAAAAATTTTAAAAAAATTGGAGATTTATCAAGAAATTTAAATTCCGATTTGTATATAATAACTTTTCCTTGGCCTGACACATTAAATTTTGGACAGACAGTATTTAACTGGGAAAATTATGTTAATAAATTATGTAAAATTTCAGAATGTAAAAATGTTATAAATCTTTTTCCTGAATTTAAAGAAATAAAAAATAAGAAAAAGAATTGGCTTACTTATCTTTATTTAAAAAATGACATACACCTTACAAGAGCTGGAAATAAAATTGTTGCAAATGAAATTTTGAAAACTGGCTTTAATTTTAAATAGTTTTAATTATTTTTTTTAAAACATTACAAACCTTCAATATTTCCCGTTTAGCAAGCTCAGGATATAGAGGCAAGCAAATAATTCCCTTTGATTTTTTTTCAGAATTTTTAAGACTACTTTTATTTTTAATTATTTTTGAATAAGCTTTCATTTTATGAATAGGATAAGGATATATTTTTCTAGTTTGAATTTTATGTTTATATAATTTTTTTGTAAGCAAATCTCCTTTAGGATGATGGATTGTAAATAAATGATAAACATGTTTACAATTAAAATTTTCTTTAGGCAGGGTAATATTAGCTGAATTTAAATTTTTGCAATAGTATTTAGCGAGACTTCTTCGTTTATTGATAAAACCATCTGTTTTCTTTAGTTTAAAATTTAAAATAGATGCTTGTACTTCATCTAGTCTAGAATTGTACCCATTTACATTAGCATAATATTTATTTTTAAATTTATTTCTTTCCACAGTTTCAATTCCATAAAATCTCAATCTTTTAATTTTTTTATAAGAATTCTTATCATTTGTTAAAATAAAACCCCCATCTCCATATGCACCTAAAATTTTAGTTGGATAAAAAGAAAAACATCCAAATTTTCCAATCGTACCAGAAAACTTTCTTCCATATTTTGCGCCTTGAGATTGAGCGCAATCTTCAATAATTACCAAATTATTTTTTTTTGCTATTTTTTGAATTTTATTCATTTCACACATTTGACCGTAAAGATGAACAGGAATAATTGCTTTTGATCTTCTAGTGATAGCCCTTTCAATTTTTTGTACATCAATTAAATAATCCTCTCCAATATCTACAAGTTTCGGAATACCCCCAGCGTTAATTATTGCAGATATAGTAGGTATAGCTGTGTTGGCAGCAGTTATAACCTCATCACCTTTCTTCAGATTTAAAGTTTTTAATGAAATAAGTAAGGCATCAGTTCCACTTCCTACTGCAATCCCGTATTTTGATTTATATTTTTTTTTAAAATTTTTTTCAAAGATTTCTAATTGATCTCCAAAAAAAATATTACCTCTTTTTAATGTTTTATGGACATTTTTAAGAATTGAGTTCTTATACTTTTTATACTCCTTATCGTAAGACCAAAATCTAATCATTAGTTAATCTTTTAAATTTATTTATGTTCATTGTTATGTTAGTTGGAGTTTTTCCCCCTAATAAACGTTTTGCAGATATTTTTTTAATTTTCTTGTTGTACTTTCTTGCAAAATTATAAACTGATTGTGATTTACCTCCGATATTTATTATTCCTTTTTCATTAATAATTTTTAAAATCTTTTCAATTAAATCTTCATGAAAAATAAAATTAGTTTTAAAGTCTGTAAAAGCACTTTTATGAACAAAAGGTTTTTCTGTTATAGAAGCTCTCAATATTAAAGAATTTTTATACATATGAACTGCACATTCTCCACCAAGTTTTGACCATGCGTAGTTATTTATAGGCAACAAAGGATTTGACTCTGTATAATTTCCTTTTTTTCCAGGGTAAACATAACATGTTGAAATATAGATAAGTTTAATTTTTAATTTTGCACAAATTTTAGTTACATTTGCTGTTCCAATTATATTTTTATCAATACTTTCAGATATAAATTTATCATGAATACTCATTGGCCTAGACAAACCTGCTAAGTGAATTAAATACTTTGGCTTTTTTCTAGATAAATATTTCTCTGTAGATTTTAAATTTAAAATATTTAACTCATTTTTATTAGGGAATAAAAACTGAAATTTATATTTTTTTTGATTTTGTTTGAATACTTGTCCAAATCTTCCAGAACCTCCAGTTATTACAATTCTTTTTTTATAAAGCAACATGAGAAAACCACTCCCCTCTAAAATTCTTTTCTTTTTTTAAAATTTCATCTTTATGATTCCATGCAAATAAATAGACAATATCTGGGAGATTGTTATAAAAATGTTTCATATCAACTATTGGTATATGCATGCCAGGACTGAATTTACCTATTTTTTCCTCAGTTGTATCACAAATGAAATTAATAATTTTACTATCTATATTACAATAGTTCAAAATTGTTGTGCTTTTTGATGTTGCTGCATAACCGCAGATACTTTTACCATTTTCCTTCATTTTATTTAATTTTTCGCAAACTTTATTTTTTGATTCTTCACATTTTTTTTTGAATTCATAACATGCCTCAATTGTATCAATTTTATCTTTTTTCTCATTTTCTAAAAAATTATTTAAATTTTGAGTTTTTTTACCCATATTTTTTCTTTTAATTACATATCTCATAGAACCTCCATGAGTTATTTGAGGAATAGCATCAACAAGAACAAAATCATATAATTTAAAAATTTTATTTATTGAATTTATTGAAAAAATAAAAACATGTTCGTCGTATATTTGATCGTACGAAATTTTTTTAAACATAGATCCTAAATATGGTTCTTCGAAAACAAAAACTCCATTTTTAGATAACAACAAATCAACAGCCTTAATTAAATCATCCAGGTTTGGAACATGACAAATGACATTTGAAGCACAAATTACATCAGTAGTACCAAGAAAATTATTTAAATTTTTAACTGTTTTTATATTAAAAAATTCATTCAGAGTGGGTATCTGTAAACTTTTAGCTTTTAAAGCTACATTCTTTGATGGTTCAAATCCTAGAATTTCATTTCCAGAATCTTTAAAATTTTTTAATAATGTTCCATCATTTGAGCCAATTTCAATTATTTTTGATTGTCCTTTAAGATAGTTTTTTTTTATATAATCGGCGTAATTTGAAAAATGGTTTTTCATATACTCCGAACTACCAGAAAAAAAGGGATATTTGTCATTAAACATTTGTTCTGGTTTAGGATGTTCATTTAGTTGAAAAAGTGAAATATCTTCTGAAAAGCCAACTTCCATATTAAAAGAGTACTCTTTATTAAAATCCTTTTTTTCTAAAAAACCATTTGCTATTGGCATTTTCCCAAAACTCATAAAAGGCGTAATTGCTTTATTTGTAATCTTACATTTCATTATCTAATTGTTTTAAATAGATTTAAAGTTTGTTTAATGTCATATTCTATATTCGAATTTAATCTTAGACCTAAATTCTTAATTTTTGAAGTGTCAACAAAATAACTTAATTTGTTCATAATTGGTGAGTTTATAAATTTAATTTTAATTTTCTTTTTATTTTTTTTGATTTTACTCAGTATTTGTTTGACAGTAAAATTTCCACTTAGAGCATTATAGATTTGATTATTAAATACTTTTTTTTCAATACAAAATAGAAAAATCTTAAAAGCATCTCTCAGAGATAAATATGGTCGATATTGATTATAGGCTGTTTTATAAATTGTAATATATCCATTTGTTGCTGCACTAAGACAAAATTTGTTGACAGCTGTATGAAACCTTATACCTTTAGATACACCTGTAATTGTTCCTAATCTGAAAGATATATAACTCAAATTCTTTTTATTTTGATTTAATAAATTTTCCTCTTTAATTTTTATCTCAGCGTAAGGAGATTGCGGTTTTAGTAAATGCTTGTCATTTTCAGCTACAATTTTTGCTTTTTTGCCATAAACACTTGTTGAAGATAAATGAATTAAATTTGATTTATTTTTTTTACAATATTTTATTATATTTTTCATACAATTAAGATTGTTTCTAAACATTTCTTTTTTTATGCTAAAACTGTCTTCTGCATTTGTGTATGAAGCACAATGAATTACCACATCGTATTTTTTGAAGTTTTTTAATGAATTTTTTTTACTTAAATCAATATTAAAAAAATCAAACTTTATTTTTTTATTTTTTTTGATATTAAAAAGAGAGGAGTATCTTTTTGATGAAAGATTATCAATTAAGGAAACATTTTTAACTTTTTTAGCTTTGTGGATGTTTTCAAAAATATAAGAACCTATGTGACCACATGCACCAGTTATCATTATTTTCATATTATTTATTTTTTTTAATTAACTTTAAGAAATCATTATATTTTTCAATATAATCACTAAACTTATATTCCATGTCACACACGACCATTAAAACAACGTCTTTAGTAAGAAATTTGATTTTGCACCATGTTTTTGGTTTGAGTAATAAGCCTTCTTTTTTTTTATAGTCTAAGATAATAGTTTTTTTAAACTTAACATCCTCAAATTGAATCTTTGTTTTGCCAAGCAAAGGGAACAAAAATTGTGAACATTTCTTATGAGCATGGTTTCCTCTTACAAAATTTTTTTTACCATTTACAAAAAATATTCTTTTAGGTTTTAATGGAAAACTTTTTTTAATTGAAAAAGGTATCAACGTCCCACTTTTTTTTCTAAATGATTTAAATTTTTTTTTCATATATGTTAATACAATTAGTTGTTTATCTTTTATTTATATCACAGTAAACAACTGGCCATTCTAAATATTTAGTGTATTTCTTAAACCAATAAGGAAGAAATCTTTCTGCTAAAAAAGTGTACATTCTAATTTTATTATATCCCTCAAGATCAAAACCAAATACTTTTTCGCATTTTTCCAACCATGAAAAAATTTCTGTAAAGTAGGCATTCATTACTTTTTCAGATTTTGCAATAAACATATTTCCTTGATTAATGGAGGTTTCATTTCTTACATATTTATTAAAATCTGCCCTATCTTTCTCAGGTAAAAGATTTATTGCTTTATCAAGATTTCCCACACCATGAAACATATCGAATTGAAATCTAATACTGTGGTTTGATTTAAAAATTTCTTTTGGGTTTTTAAATAAAGCTAATTTTCCATATTTAATTAATTTGACAAATTTTACTTTTTTAAGAGGCATAGGTTCACCTATGATAGCTTCAAAGTTTTCCCATTCTTTTGGTAATTCTTGGAGAAGAATAGATTTCAAATCTTGTTTTTTTTCTCTATTTTTTTTCCCCCATAACTCTCTATACGAACAAAAACCAACCCACTCGTTATTTTTTTTATCTTTCAATAAATTTTTCCAGAACCAGTAATAGAATGTGTATTCACCGTAATATGGGTTTTTTTTAGATATATTTATTTTTGTATTATCTCTTGTCCATTCGGCTGAAAAATTTTCATTTTTAAGTCCAACTGGGATGTAATTTAGACTTTTCACAATTTCTAGATAATTATTATCTAAACACATGCAGTATATTTTTAAGTTATGCATGAGATTTTACATAATCTAAAAAAGAAATATTCTTTTTATCTTTTTTAGATAAAATTGGTTTTTTTATAGGCCATTTAATTTTTAGTTTTTTATCATTCCACTTTAATCCTAATTCATTTTTGGCTGATCTATAGTTTGTACAATAATAAAAAATTATATTATCTTTTTTTCTTCCAAGAAAACCGTGAGCAAAACCCGGAGGTATAAATATTGATTTGCCATTTTCTGAAGATAAAACTATCTTATAATGTTTTCCAAAAGTCTTTGAATTTTTTCTTAAATCAACAACTACATCTAAAATTTCTCCCTTTAAAACAGTTACATATTTTCCTTGAGAAAATTTTTTTTGAATATGCATGCCTCTTAGAACATTTTTCTTGGAGTATGAGGCGCATCCAAAAATAAAATTTTCGTTTTTAAAAAATTTTTTCTTAAATGTTTCTTTGAAATAACCTCTCGAGTCTTTATGCACCTTTGATTTTATAACTTTTAAGCCTTTGAATTTTGTAATAAATATTTTCATTATTTTAATTTTTTATAAATACTAGGTCTAAAACATCCACAAATTTATATGATTTATCGAAATTATCAAAATTTAAAAATTTAATAAGATTATTTTTTTTTTTACTTTCTAGCTTATAATTATTTAGCAACATAAAATCTATAAAATTTTTATAATTTATAAGAAAAGCATAGTTAATTATGGGATGAAGGTTTATTTGTTTAATAATTATATCATGAGATTTGTGACTAGAGTCATAAAAAGGAGTTAGGGAAAAAATAAAACACTTAGTTTGATTTTTAATAAATTGATCTAATATATTTTTATAATTTTTTAGGTATTGTAATGAACTTCCAAAAAAAACAAAATCTATGTCTGATTTATCTAATTCAAAGTTTTGATCAACAAATATATTTTTTAAATTATTATCTCTTATAGTTTTATCAATTATATCGTTAAAGTTTGACTTATCGTAATAATAATATTTTATTTTTTTCAATTTCGAACTTAAGTACATATAATTATCTATATTGTTTGCTCCAAAATCATAAAATTTTATTTCTTTTTCATTTGTAGAATTTTGGTTTAAAATTTCTAATAAATTTGAACAAGTACTAAATGGCTTATAGTTATTGTTTGAAAAATTCTGTACTATCTTTTTTTGAATTTCATAATCTAAATTCCCTGGATGATTATTTTGAGGTAATTCTTTTAAATCAGTTTCAACAAAAAAAATTTTAAAAATCTTAAAAAATTTTTTTGCGAAAAAAGCAGGCAATGAATCAAAAAAATTTGATTTATAAAAAGCATTTAAATATCTATACATTAAAAAATTTTATTTCCTTGGAAATTTTATTAATTTTTTTAAGTATTTGGCGTAATCACAATTCCCGTAAAATTTTATTGCATCATTAATTTTAGATTTTGTTATCCATTTATTATTTAAAGCTATTTCCTCCAAACATGCTATTTTTAAACCCTGTCTATCTTCTAGAGCGGACACAAAAGCTGAAGTATCATAAAAATTTTTGATAGAGCCCGTATCTAACCAGGCGCCACCACGCCCTAAAAAATTAGCCTTTAACTTTTTCTTATTTTTATATTTGTTTAACAGGTCAACAATTTCCAATTCTTTTCTTTTTGAAGGTTTCAGGCTTTTACTAAACTTTATAGAATTGTTATCAAAAAAATAAAGACCTGTGATAGCTAAATTAGAAAATATTTTTTTTGGTTTTTCTATTATTTTTTCTATTTTATTTTTTTTATTTATTTTTGCAACTCCATATAGGCTGGGATTTCGAACTGGGTGTAAAAATACCTCAGCGCCATTTTTTAATTTTCTGCATTTCATTAAATTTTTAGTTAAATTCTGACCATAAAAAAAATTATCACCTAGGATTAAAGCAACATTATCTTTCCCAATAAATTTCTCACCTAGTATAAAAGCTTCAGGCAGGCCTCTTGGGTAAGATTGTTCTTTATAGGATATTTTAATTCCCAATCTTTCGCCGTTAGATAAAATCTTTTTGAATTCTTTTGTCTGTCCTCTATTTACTATTACTAAAACATTTTTTATTCCTGCCAACATTAAAACAGAAAGAGGATAATAAATTAATGGCTTGTCATATATTGGAAGAAGTTGTTTGTTGACAGCTTTCGTAAGTGGACTCATTCTAGTACCAAAACCTCCTGCTAGTATAATTCCCTTATTTATCATAATTTGAGACCAAGTCTTTTTGTATAAAAATTTTTATTAATCGAAGTAAAAAACTTTTTGTTATTTAAATACCAGTCTATAGTTTGAGACAAACCATCTTTGAGATTTATTTTGGTTTTCCATCCTAAATGTTTCAATATTTTTTTACTATTTAGGGCATATCTATAATCATGTCCTGGGCGGTCTTTTACATATTTTATTTTTACTTTATTTCCTATTTTAACAGACTTTTTTTTCATAATAGATAAAATTTTTTTGACCAAATCCAAGTTTCTTAAATTTTTACCACTTCCCACATTATAGCTATGTCCACACTTACCCTTTAAATATAGCTTTAATAAGGCTTCACAGTGATCTTTTACATGTATCCATTCTCTCGAGTTTCTTCCGTATCCGTAAACAGGAAGTGCCTTATTATTTGTGATGTTAAATATCATTTTTGGAATTAATTTTTCTGGGAATTGTCCTGGTCCATAGTTGTTACAACAATTAGAAATAACAGCTTGTAGTTTGTAAGTTCTTATGTAAGAGCTTATAATATGATCTGCACTAGCTTTTGAAGCAGAGTAAGGTGAGCTTGGTTTATAAGCATATTTTTCATTAGATCTAATTTTTTGGTTAGTTATGTCTCCGTATACCTCATCAGTGGAGATATGAATAAGTTTAATTTTTTTATTTTTTTTGCTGTAAGATCTTATAGCCTCCAAAAGATTATACGTTCCCAAAATGTTGCTCTTCACAAAATCTTTTGGGGAGTCAATAGATCTATCCACATGTGTTTCTGCAGCTAAGTTAAAAATAGCATCAGGCCTATGTTTACTTAATATCTTATAAATTTTTTCTCTATTATTAATATCTAATTTATAAAATTTATAATTTTTTGATTTAATATCTTTAATATTATACTTGCTTGCTGAATAGGTGAATTTATCGATATTTATAACAAAATACTTTTTGGCAATTAAAAATTTTACTAAATTACTGCCGATAAAGCCCAATCCTCCGGTTACAATAATTTTTTTCATATTCAATTTACAAGAATTATACGGTCTAATATATTAAACTATTAAAAGAAATATCTTTTAAAATCAAATATTATTAATTAAATGAACTTAAACGACTTAACTATAATTATAACAACTTTTAAAAGTGATGAAAAAATAAACTCTTGTTTAAACAGCATTAATAAAAAAGTTAAAGTCATTATAATAGAAAATTCAGGCAGCCAAAGATTAAAAAAAATAATTGAAAACAAATACTCTAATGTTGAATATATAGTATCTAAAGAAAACCTTGGATATGCTAAAGCTAATAATTTAGGATTAAAAAGTGTGAAAACTAAGTTTGCTTTAGTTTTAAATCCTGACACAATTTTAAATACTAATGCATTGGAAGAATTTTTTAAAACTGCTTCAAATAACCCAGATTTTTTTTTAATTGGCCCAGGGACTAATCAAAGTGAATTTTCAAACAAAGAGAAAAAATTAACAGAAGTAAAAAATATAAAAGGTTTTGCTATTTTTTTTAATATGAAGAAGTTTAAAGAAAACATATTTTTTGATGAAAATTATTTTTTATACTTTGAGGAAATTGATCTTTGTAGACAAATATCGAAAAAGAACGGAAAGATTTTCTTAGACCCAAATATAGAAATATATCACGAAGGATCAAAGTCAGTTAACCAAGTTTATAGTTTAGAATTAGAAAAAAATAGGAATTGGCATTGGATGTGGTCAACTTTTTACTATCATAAAAAATATAATAATTATTTTTATGCTTTATTAATTATTTCACCTAAATTGTTTTCAGCATTATTTAAAACTATTTTTTACTCATTAATGCTCAATAAGCAAAAAAGAGACATTTATTATTGTAGATTAAGTGGAATTTTAAATTCTATTTTAGGAAAAAAATCTTGGTACAGACCAAGTTTAGATTGATTTATCTAAAGTATAAATATAAAAAAAACTTTGATGTTGAAGTCTAAAAAAAAAGTTTTAGTCACAGGTGGTGCTGGATTTGTAGGTTCTAATTTAATAAATTTATTGCTCAACAAAACAAAATATAAAATTATATCTATAGATAATTACTCCTCAGGAAGTAGAAAAAATCATATTAGAAATAGACGGATAAGATATTTTAGAGGAGATACTCAAAATATTTCTAAGATAATAAGCAACCCTAAAAATATAATCTCTGTTTTTCATTTTGGTGAATTTGCAAGAATTTATCAAAGCTTTATAAAAATGAATGAGTGCATAAATTCTAATTCAGTGGGAACTAATGCAGTGTTTAATTTTTGTTTAAAAAATAAAATAAAATTAATTTATTCAGCTACATCTGCATCATTAGGAAATAAAGGAGAGGATAAAAATTTGTCGCCTTATGCATTTACAAAAGCTAAAAATTTAGAAATTTTAGAAAATTTAAAAAAATGGTTTAAATTTAAATATGAAGTTATTTATTTTTATAATGTTTATGGACCAAATCAAATATGTAAGGGTAAAATGGCTACAGTTATTGGGATATTTGAGAATCATTTTAAATTAAATAAACCTCTACCTGTAGTAAAACCCGGTACACAAACAAGAAGATTTACTCATATTAATGATACTGTAAAGACATGTTATTTTGCTTGGAAAAAAAATAAGTGTAGGCATTACAGTATTGCGAACCATAAAACTTATTCTATTTTAGAAGTAGCTAAATTATTTAAAACTAAAATTAAATATTTGCCAAAAAGACCTGGAGAAAGATATGCTTCAGCTTTAACTAATACGAACCTTTCAAATAAAATGTATAAAATTTTTGGAAAAATTGATCTAAAAGATTATATAAAAGATTTTTTAATAAAAAACAGTTAATGTCCTGGAAAATCAATTAAGCTTTTAACTTTATAAGACTTCTTTTCTAGCAGATTTTTACCAGGTAAATCAAAAAGGTTAATAACAAAAATAAAACCCGCAACAGATCCCCCTGACATTTCAATCAATTTAGCAGCTGCTTCAGCAGTGCCTCCTGTAGCAATTAGGTCGTCAATAACTAATATATTTTCATTTTTTGATATAGAATCTTTATGTACCTCTATAGTAGCGTTTCCATATTCAAGTTGAAAGTCAACAGAGTGTCTGTCTGCAGGTAATTTATTTTTTTTTCTTAATAATACTAATGGCTTATTAGTTAAATAAGATACAGCTGACGCAAAAACAAAGCCTCTTGATTCTATTGCTGAAATTTTGTCAAACTTCATCTCTTTTGATAATTCTACGATCTTATCTACTGTAAAGTTAAAAGCTTCAGGATGTTTTATTAAAGTAGTAATATCTCTAAATAAAATACCTTTTTTTGGATAGTCTTTTATTGATCTTATATGTTTTTTCAAATCCATATTTAGCTTCAATATCTAGCAAAAAAGGATTAATAATTAAATCATGAAAAAAAGAAAACTAGGGATAATTGGAGGTAGCGGTTTATACAAAATCGAAGGATTTGAAAATGAAAAGTGGAAAAAGGTTAAAACTGCTTGGGGAGAGCCTTCAGGAATGCTTACCGCAAGTCTAAACAAAGAAGAAGTTTGTTTTATTCCTAGACACGGCAAAGGTCATAGAATTAATCCTACTAATATTAACTATAGAGCTAATATAGACGCACTTAAGCGATTAGGAGTAACTGATATTGTTTCAGTTTCTGCAGTAGGATCTCTTCAAGAGCATTTACTTCCAGGTACTTTTGTTGTTGTAGATCAATTTATAGACAGGACATTTGCAAGAAAAAAAACATTTTTTGATAACGAAATAGTTGCCCATGTTTCTATGGCAAAACCTACTAGTCCTTCACTTATGAAATGCTGTGAGTCTGCACTTATAAAATCAAAAATTAACTACCAAAATGGCGGCACGTATTTAGTTATGGAAGGGCCTCAATTTTCTAGTTTAGCTGAGTCTAAAATGTATAGATCTTGGAAAGCAGATGTCATTGGCATGACTAATATGCCAGAGGCTAAATTAGCTAGAGAGGCAGAAATTAGATATTGTACTATTGCTATGGTTACAGATTTTGATTGCTGGCATCCTGATCATGATGAGGTCGATGTACCTACTGTAATTAAAACTTTACAACAAAATGCTTCTAATGCTCAAAATATGATTAAAGAAATTATAAAGACATTTAAATCTTTTCCATCTAAAAATGATCCTGCCAATGACTGTTTAGATACTGCTATTATCACTGCACCAAGATTTAGAACAAAAAAGACAATTAAAAAATTAAGAATAATCGCTGGAAGAGTATTAAAGTGAGAATAAATGGAACAAAATACCGTACAATTTGGTTTGAAAATAATAATGTTAAAATTATTGATCAAACAAAGCTTCCTCATAAATTCATTATAAAAGATCTTAAGACAGTAAGTGATGCGATTAATGCTATTAAAGTTATGGAGGTAAGAGGTGCACCATTAATAGGAGCAACAGCTGCTTACGGGATGGTTCTTTCAATTATTGAAAATAATGATCAATCGTTTTTAAAAAAGTCTGCACAAGATTTAATTAACTCTAGACCGACTGCAATCAATTTAAAATGGGCTGTTGACAGGATGACCAAAAAACTTTCAGGAGTTAATAGTGGAAAGATCTTAGAATTAGCATTAAATGAAGCTAATGAAATTTGTGAAGAGGATGTCAAATTTTGTGAAAATATTGGATTAAATGGTCTTAAGATAATTGAAGAAATTTATAATAAAAAAAAAGATGCAGTAAATATTTTAACTCATTGCAATGCAGGCTGGCTAGCAACTATTGATTGGGGTACAGCCACTTCTCCTATTTATCAAGCACATCAAAAAGGAATTAAAGTTCATGTTTGGGTAGATGAAACTAGACCAAGAAATCAAGGAGCTAATTTAACTTCCTATGAGTTTAACGAAGAAAAAATTCCTAACACTGTAATCACAGACAATGCTGGCGGAATTTTAATGCAAAGAGGGCAAGTTGATATGTGTATTGTAGGTACAGACAGGACTTTATCGAATGGTGATGTATGCAATAAAGTTGGCACCTATTTAAAAGCGTTGGCCGCAAAAGATAACAACGTTCCATTCTATGTCGCATTACCAAGCTCAACTATTGATTGGAATATTAAAGATCATAAACAGATTCCAATCGAGGAGAGAAACTCAGATGAATTGGCTTATGTAGAAGGAGTGGATAAAGATAATAAAGTTACAAAAGTTAGAATTTACCCACAAAAAAGCAAAGCCATGAATTTAGCGTTTGATGTAACGCCTGCTAAATATGTTTCAGGTTTAATTACTGAAAAAGGAATTTGCGAGGCTTCAGAAAAAGGATTAAAAGGACTATTTAAGTGAGCAAATTAAAATCTGAAGTAATTAAATATTCAAAAAAATTAAATATCACAAACTTATCAGCTTTAAGATCTGGAAATATTTCAGCAAGAGGAAAAGAAAATGGAGTTAATGGATTTTACATAACTCCTTCAGGAAAAAAATATTCTTCATTAAAACCAAAAGATATAGTTTTTGTTTCTTTGAAAGGGAGATTCGATAAAAATAAAGGAAAACCCTCCTCAGAATGGAGGTTTCATCAAGATATTTATGTGAATAAAAAAGAAGCCAAAGCCATCGTCCATGCTCATTCCACTTGCGCTACTGCAGTTTCTACTCACCAAAAATCAATCCCAGCTTTTCACTATATGATTGCTGTAGCAGGTGGTGAGGACATAAAATGCGCTAAATACGCAACTTTTGGAACAAGAAGTTTATCTAAAAGTATAATAACCGCTCTAAAGAATAGAACTGCGTGTTTAATTTCAAATCACGGACAGATTGCTTTTGGATCAAATTTGGACCAAGCTTTCGAATTAGCACAAGAGGTAGAAAATATTTGCCATCAATATATAAATGCCCTAAGAATCGGAATACCTAAAATACTTTCTAAAAAAGAAATAAAAATAGTTTTGGGTAAAATGAAAAATTATAAGAGAGGATAGTTTTTTATGATTAAAGTTGGAGAACATATTACTCTAGATTTCTTAGGCGTTAAAAAAGATTATTCGCCGTCCTTTTATGAAAAACTTATATACAAAATTGCAAAATCTGCAAAAGTACAAATACTTAACGTTAATAGTCATAAATTTGAGCCACAAGGATTTACTACAGTTGCATTATTATCTGAAAGCCATATGAGTTTTCATACATTCCCTGAGAGAGGAGTAATTAGTTTTGATTTTTTTACGTGCGGAAAAGTTCATCCAAAAATAGCCTTAAAAATTTTGAGGAAAGAAATTCAACACGAAAGAGTAATCACAAAGAGTTTCGATAGGAGCAGTATTAGTTTGTACGATGATATTTATAGTACTCCTGGTCAAAAAAAGTATTATGTTGTGAAAGATGTTTTAGAAAGACTAACGACTAAAGTAGGTCAATACGTTGAGATTTTAAACCTTGAAGAGTTCGGTAATGCTTTATTTATTGATCATGAAATTCAAGTTGCTGAAAAAGATGAAAAAGTTTACAGCTCAGCATTTTTCAAATCAAGTTATGATTTAAGTAAAAAAAATTCTAATGTTGCAATTATTGGAGGAGGTGACGGTGGAGTAGCACGAGCTTGTATCGAAAATAATTCAAACTTTATAGACTGGTATGAATTAGATCCGGAAGTAGTAAACGTTTGTTATAAACATCTTCCAAAAGTTTGTTCTAAAGTAAAAAAAAGTAATAAAATAAAAACTTTTTGGGGCGATGCATTTGAAAGCATTAAATCAATAGAAAACTCAAAATATGATAAAATTTTTGTAGATTTAAATGATGATCAATATTGTATAGATCTTGCTAAAAAAAATATGAAAGATTTGAAAAGAATTTTAAAAAAAGGTGGGGTAATCACCGCGCAAGTTGGCAGCAACGATAAAAAACCAAAACAAGTTAACAACTGGTGCAAAGTCCTTGAAAAAAGTTTCGGAAATGTAACTTTATCTGGTACTCATATTCCAAGTTTTGATTGTAATTGGAATTTTGCATCTTCAATTATGAAATAACCTAATTCTCTAAGATCAATTAATCTTTAGATTTATAAGATTTTATTTCTTTAATATTTGATCCTAAATTTTGATTTATTTCTAATTTAATTTTTGCTCTTAAATCATTTAATTTATAAACATTTCTTGATAGTTGAATAAAGTTGTCGCCAAAATCTTGTTTTTTTTCACACTCTCTTTTTCCGTCCTCTATGTCCCATAATTTTAAGTTTATATCTTTTAGCTGGATAAAATGCTTTTCAATCAAGGATTTTTTAGTGATAAATTTGTCAAATGTTTTTTTTAAAGAATTGAGTTCTTTATTTACTTCCACTATCTTTTTTTCATCAGAAATTTTATTTTTCTTAATTTCAAGTATTGTTATTTTATCTACTAATTCACCGGCAGATATCTCTGCCAATATTTTGTCCATTTTGGTATCCATAAAGTAATAATTGACTATACTAGATAATTAAATATATGCAGATAAAATAATGTCAAATATATTAATAATAAAACATGGATCCTTGGGAGATTTGATACAAGCTAACGGAGCAATTCAAGATATTAAAAATTCATTTAAAAATTCAAAAATTTATCTACTCACTTCCAGCCCATATGTAAATCTTATGACCACATGTCCATATTTAGATGGAGTTTTGATAGACAGAAGACTCCCTCGATGGAATATATTTTACCTTATATCTCTAAAAAAAATGTTAACTAAGTTTAACTTTTCACATGTTTTTGATTTGCAAAATTCTAGCAGGACTAAGTTTTATAGAAAATATTTATTATCAAAAAATGTTTGGTCTTCAACAGAGACAACTCTTGAAAAGGGACAAAACAAAGAAGATTTCGATCAAGATCCAGTTTTGCAAAGAATGGAATTGCAGTTAAAAAAAAGTGGAGTTAAAACTAATAAAATTAATAATATTGATCTTTCATGGGCCTTTGTTGAGATTGATAATTTATTAAAAAAACATACTAACAAAGAATATATTTTAATTTTTCCTTTTTGTTCTAAGAAACACCCTCAAAAAAAGTGGCCTTTTTTTAAAGATTTAATAAAAAAAATAATAGAGATTTATAAAAATAAGTACTCCATTTTGATATCTCCAGGACCAGGAGAAATCGATGAAGCAAAATCTTTTAATACTGAAATTGTTCTTTCCGATAAAAAAAAACCATTGAACATCAATCAATTAATAACTTTAATTAATAATTCATCATTTGTAATATCTAATGACACTGGCCCTGCACATATTTGCTCTCATCTTAACAAAAAAGGTTTGGTATTGTTTGGTAAACACACGTCTCCCGAAAAAGTTAGTATTGAAAAACAAAATTTTGAGGCAATATCCGTCCAAGATCTAAACACGCTTACTGTTGATACTGTAATTAAAAAAATTAAAAATAGTTTAAATTAATTCTAAATATTTTTTTACAATTTTATTCCATTTAAAGTTTTTAGAAAATTCAAAGGCGTTGACACCAAATCTTTTATAATTATCATTCTCAAAAAACTTAATAATAGTATCATGAATAGAACTTAAATTATTTCCATCACATAAATATCCTGTTTCTCCATCTTTAATGGAATCTCTCTCCCCTCCATGTATTCCCCCAATAGATCCTTTGCCATAACAACCAGCTTCTAAAAAAGAGATTCCAAAACCTTCTACAGATTTCTTATATATAACTGAGGGCATTAAGAATAAATCACAATTTTTAAGTATAGCTACTTTTAACTGTTCATTAGATTTATAAAAAAAATTTACCTCGTCGTTTAATTTTAATTCTTTTTTTAAGTTCTCAAGGTTATTTCTCTCTTCGCCATCTCCAATTGAAATATATTTTATTTTGGGAAATTTAGGTTTTAAATTTTTAATAGTCATTAATATATTCTGATGACTTTTTCTCTTATCCAAACGGGCAATTGTAACTATTCTTGGAAAAGCATTTCCAAATATTTTTTTTGCTTCAGAATCATATTCATTTTTTATTTCGATTGGATAATTTGACCCTGGATTGATTACATAAATTTTTTCATTATTAACTCCAAGGTCACTCGCTAACTTTTTTGTAAATTTTGAGTTAGCAATAATAAATTTAGCCTTATTCAAAGATCTTATCATTCTTTTATTCAAGTAACCATTTACGGGGTGGTTTATTTCCTTGGAATGAATTAAACAGAAAGATGGGATATTTTTAAATATATTATCGTTTAAATTTTCTAAACTTTTCCAGTGATCTAAAAAAATTGCTCTTATATTATTATTTTTGACATAATCATGGATTAAGTTTGCTTTTCTATATTTTCTAAATATTTTAAAACCTGAAATTCTACTTATATCTATATTAGAATTTTTGTCATATTTTTCAGAGTCCGTGTGGGAGTCAGCAAACACTTTCACTGGCCCGTGACTTACAAGAGCATGAGCTAAACCTTCCATTAGATTCTGAATGCCTCCAATCTCCGGAGGAAAATTTCTTGTAGAAATGACAAACATTAATTAATCCACTTTATATTACATCCCATACTAGGAATTTGCATCTTGGGTCCTTGTCCAGTTTTTGAAATTATTTTCATAGCATTTAATAACTCACTCTCTAAATTGTTAACTGGTTTAAGATCCTTCAACTCTTTAATTCTACCTCTATATTGAAGCTCTAAATTTTTATTATAGCCAAAAAAATCTGGCGTACAGACAGCACCATACTTCCTAGCAACTTCTTGAGTCTCATCTATTAAGTAAGGAAAATTAAAGTTATAAGTTTTAGAAAATTCTCTCATTTTGGGAAAAGAGTCTTCGGGATAATTTTTTGCATCATTTGACATTATGGCTATAGAATTTATTCCAATCTGTTTTAACTTAACAGTGTCTTTAACAATATCTTCAATTACAGCTTTAACATATGGACAATGATTACAAATAAACATTATCAACGTTCCTTTTTTTCCCAAACAATCTTCTAATTTATGCAACTTATTATCTATGCCTTTTAACTCAAAACTATGCAGTTTTTCCCCAAAGTTACAAATAGGTGTTTTTGTTAGAACCATAATATATTATAATTATAATAATGATTTATGATTTCAACAATATAAGTCCAAAGTTAGACAAAGAAAGTTGGTTTGCACCAAATTCAGTTTTAATAGGTAATGTTACATTAAAAAAAGATGCGAACATTTGGTTCAATGCAACTTTAAGAGGAGATGTTGAGCCAATCACTATAGGCGAAGGTTCCAATATTCAAGATGGTAGCGTTGTTCATACAGATCCGGGTTGCCCAGCGATAATTGGGAAAAATGTTACGGTTGGACATTTAGTTATGCTTCACGGATGTGTTATTGAGGATGACTGTTTAATAGGAATTGGGAGCACAATACTTAATAAAGCAAAAATAGGAAAATACTCTATTATAGGGGCAAATGCTCTTGTTACAGAAAATAAAGTTATACCAGAAAGATCTTTAGTTGTTGGGAGTCCAGGAAAAGTAATTAGACAAGTTACTGATGAAGAAATCAAACATATAAGAGAAAATGCTGAGCATTATGTCCAAAATTATAAAAGGTATAAAAAGTAATTTTTTTGCAATTAAGGGACCAACCAAGTAAAATTCTTTGAACCATTAAAATTAATTAGCGCTCTTCTATGACCTTTTGCTGCAAGATAAAGCCATTCTATGCTTTTAATTTTACATTTAATAACACAAAAATTCTTATATCCTGCTTCACTTTCTTCTTTAGTAAAATCAAAATTATTAAATTTATTTTCTAAACCTGAAGTTGGTTTATTAGATTTAGTACCTGGGCCATTAGTAACTAAATAACATTTTCTACTCACATGACCTGTCTTTTCCCAGGACTCTTTTGTTGTATCATTATTAAAATTTATTTCACACTCAGTTTTTACTCTTAATTGTATCTTTTCTTCTTTACCATAAAATAGTATCGAACAATTTGGATTTTTTTTTATTTTTTCTATTTTGGATGATCTAATGTCGCTGTGATATTGAATTAAATTATTTTTTCTATCTGCTTTTCTTAATACAACGACTCTTCCATCTAAATCTTTTTCATTTCCACAAATAAAAACTGGAGTTCTAAATTCGGAGGATCTATTTTTCACTGCATCATATAAAAGATCCCATATTTTTTTTTCAATTTCTTGCGAATTCTCGTAATAACTTACTGTTTCTGACACTTTTTATTTTCTAAACCTTTTAATTAAGCTAGATGTATCCCATCTTTGACCACCCATTTTTTGAACTTCAGCGTAATATTCATCGATTATTTTTGTAACAGGTAGAGGCGAATTATTTTTTTTTGCCTCGTCCATTGCTATTTTTAAATCTTTTCTCATCCAATCAACTGCAAAACCATAGTCAAATTTATCCTCTATCATAGTTTTATGTCTATTTTCCATTTGCCATGATTGAGCTGCACCTTTTGAAATAACTTCAATAACTTCGTACATATTCAACCCAGCATTTATTCCAAAGTTTATTGCCTCAGATAAACCCTGAACAAGTCCAGCAATACAAATTTGATTTACCATTTTAGTTAATTGGCCACTGCCTGAAGGCCCCAGTAATTTTATTTTTTTACTATAGCAATCAATAATAGGCTCAGCTTTTTTAAAAGGAGACTCATCTCCACCGACCATTACTGTAAGTATTCCGCCTTCAGCACCTGCTTGACCTCCTGAAATAGGCGCATCTAGGAAATCAAATCCTTTTGTTTTAGCTTCCTTGTAAAGTTCTCTAGCGATGTTTGCCGATGCAGTAGTGTTGTCGACATAAATTGCACCTTTTTTAACTGTTTTAAATAAACCCATATTTCCTAAAGTAACTTCTCTTAAATCGTTGTCATTTCCAACGCAGGTAAAAATAAAATCGCAATCTTTTGAGGCATCCATTGGGGTATCAGCTACTTTACCTTTGTATGTTTTAACCCATTTTTCAGCTTTAGATTTTGTTCGATTATAAACAGTTACATCATGACCAGCTTTTGATATATAACCTGCCATAGGGTAACCCATTACGCCCAAACCAATGAAAGCAACTTTAAAGTTCATTAATGATTAACCTTTCGTTAAATAAAAAAGTAATAATTTTTGGATTTATATTTACATTTTTTTCAAGTTTTGGACAGAGTTTTTTTTTGGGATTGTTTAACGCACCTATTAGAAATGAATTAGGTATATCACATGGGCAATTTGGAAATATTTATGCTGTTGCAACAATTTTTTCTAGTTTGTTATTAATTTGGGTTGGCAAGAAAATCGACGATTATCAAATAATTTATTATTCTTTTTTTGTAATAATATTATTATTTTTATCATCTCTTTTCTTTTCTTTCATAAATAGCATTTATTTTTTTGCAGCAGGAATATTTTTGATGAGATTTTCTGGACAAGGTTTAATGAGCCACACATCTTCTACTACTATTTCAAGATTTTTTGAAAAATCGAGAGGTAAAGCTCTAAGTACTATCTGGTTTGGTTTATCATCAGCTGAATTTATTTTACCGGTTCTTATAACTTATTTATTAATGATTTATTCTTGGAGAACAGTCTGGCAAGGTATTGCTTTAATCATTATTGTTTTTTTGCCTTTGATAATCTTAAATACCATTAAGACTATTAAGTTAGATTCTAGAGAAGTAGTTAAAGATAAAAATATTAAAAATATTAAAATTAAGAGTTGGAGAAGAATAGAAGTATTAAAAGATTATAGATTCTATATTGTTTCTTTAAACATGTTAGCAATGCCATGGATCGCAACAGGTATTTTTGTATACCAATCTTTTATATCTGAATCAAAAATTTGGGGTCTGTATACGATTCCAAAAGCTTTTATGGTTTATTCAATTACATCAATTATAACATTATTTTTTTCTGGCTTTTTGGTTGACAAATTTACTAGTAGAAAATTAATTCCATTAATGAACTTACCTTTACTTTTGTCCATGCTTGTTCTTTTTTTTAATAAACATGAAGTATCTTCTTATGTTTTTCTGGGGCTGGTTGGTATTTCTAACGGTTTGGCCAATGTTCTTGGTTCATCTACTTGGGCAGAAATTTATGGAGTGAAATTTATAGGTTCAATCAAAGCGCTAACTACTTCTTTTATGGTATTTTCCACTGCTTTTGGAACAGCTGTATTTGGAATATTAATTGATAATGGATTTTCCATAGAAGATATCGCTTTAGTTTCGGGAATTTATATCCTTATTTCACTAGCTCTTTTAATTGTTATAAGAAAAAGTCTAGAACCAATAAAGCTCTCAAAATAATATTGATTTATTTGGATTATTTGAATATATACTCTGCATCATGGCACGAATTACCGTAGAAGATTGTCTTGCTCAAATAGATAACCAGTACGATTTAGTTTTATTAGCTAAAGAAAGAACAACCCAATTAAACTCTGGTGCTCAAATGTTAGTAGAAGAAGACAATGACAAGAAAACCATTATCTCTCTGAGGGAAATCGGAGACGGTAAAATTGCGATTGATGAATTAGAAAAAAGTGCGATTAGCAGACTAAGAAAAGAGCCTGATGAAGAGGCAAATCAAGAGGAGGTTGAGGTTGAAGAAAATGACGAATTTGAAAATCTTTACAAAGGTCAAATTTCAAAAAGTGGTGTAGCAATACTACCTTCAAAAAGAACAAGAAAGATCCCCGAAATAAAAAAAGAGAAGCCTCTAGAACTTAAAGAAGAAGCTTTAGAATTAAAAGAAAAAACTCAAGTTCCCACAGAAGAAAATAAATAATTGAAAATAAATAGAAAAGTCTCTGTTGCTCCTATGATGGATTGTACAGATAGACATGAAAGATTTTTTTTACGTCTATTAAGCAAGAAAGTTATGCTTTACACAGAGATGGTTGCAACTAAATCAGCAATCCACGGAGACAGAAGTAAGATTTTAGGGTTTAATGAAATTGAAAAACCGTTGGGTCTTCAAGTTGGCGGTTCTGATAAAAAAGAATTATCTTCAGTATGCAAAATAGCTGAAGACTTAGGTTATGATGAAATAAATATTAATCTTGGATGTCCAAGTAAAAAAGTTCAAAAAAATAGGTTTGGTGCATGTTTAATCAAAGAACCTGATTTGGTAGCAGAATGTGTAAATGAAATGGTTAAATCTTGCAGTATACCAGTAACTGCTAAAACAAGAATTGGATTTGACGATACTGAAAATTTTCAGTATTTAAACAATTTTGTTAATAAAATTTCCGATGCGGGTTGCAAAACAATAATTCTTCATGCAAGAAAAGCAATTTTAAAAGGTTTGACACCCAAAGAAAACTTAAAAATACCCAAATTAAACTATCCAATGGTATATGAAATTAAAAAAAATAATCCAAATTTAGAAATCATTATTAATGGAGGCATTACAAATTGTTTACAGATAAAAGAACATCTTAAAAAATGTGATGGAGTAATGATAGGCAGGGCAGTTTATCAAAACCCGTACTTTTTGGCGGAAATAGAAAAAGAAATCTTTAGTAATTTGAATGTACCCTCAAGATCTGAAATAGCTGAAAAATTAGTTGAATATGTAAAAGATGAAACACTTAAGGGCACAAGGGTAAATCAGATAATGAGACATACAGTAGGACTTTATTATGGACAAAATGGAGCAAATAAATGGAAAAGATTTTTAAGTGATAATATGATGGCAAGAGATTCCGATTTTCAAAAAGTAGATCATATTATGGAAATTGCACAAAATAATGAAAAGGCAAATCAGACAATCTCATGACAGAAATTCTAGAAGCTAACAACATTTTATTTTTTATTATTATTATGTTGATTACAGCTATACCAGTTGGTTTTTTTGCAGGTCTTTTTGGAATTGGAGGCGGGCTTATAACTGTACCATTTCTTTTTTTTATTTTCGAAACTTTAAATATAGACAAACAATATTTAATGCATTTAGCTGTAGGAACTTCATTTGCTATAATTATTCCAACCTCTGTAGTTTCTGTTTTAACCCACAAAAAACACAAAGCTGTAGATATTAACGTCATAAAAACTTATGGAATATATGTTGTTTCAGGAGTATTAACAGGAACTCTTTTCGCTGCTTTAATGAAAACAAAATCGTTGATGGTTTTCTTTTCAATTGTAGTTTACTTTTTAGGCACATATTTATTATTACTTCAAGAAAAAACGAAAAAAATTAAAAAAAAATTTAGCCTTTATCATAAAGTTATCTTTGGATTTATCTCGGGATTTGTCTCGGCACCAATGGGTATAGGTGGAGCAGTCATGAACGTTCCAATTTTAAGGTATTTTGGGTATTCAATTAATATTGCAATAGGTAGTGCTGCAGCAGTAGGATTTATCATAGCTTTATTTGGTGCTGTTGGTTTTTTAATTTCAGGTTCATTTCTCAAGGCAAATTTGCCTCTAAGTGTTGGATTTATTAATATTCCTGCATTTTTAATTTTTATTCCTGTAACCACATTTATGGCAAGAGTCGGGGCCAACACAGCTCACGAGATAGACAAAATTAAATTACAGAAATTTTTTGGTATCTTTCTTTATGTTATAGGAACAATATTTTTATATAGATATTTAAATATATAATTATATTTTTTGATCATACTCTCCAACTTTTTTAGTTTTTTTGAGCAATTCATCAATAAATTTAAAAATATTTTTTTTTCTATTGTCCGAAGTTGGGCTTTCAATTACAACTACTAGAGAGGGTTTATTTGATGAAGCTCGAATTAATCCCCAAGAGCCATCATTAAAAGAAAATCTGATTCCATTTACAGTCAGTATTTCTTTAATTATCTGTCCATCAATTTTTATTTTATTATTTTTAATTTCTTTAATTTGTTCAATAAGGTTTTTAACAACTAAATATTTTTCTTCATCCTTGCAAAAAGGTGCCATTGTTGGCGTTTGAAAAGTATTAGGCAATTCGTTTAATAGTTTACTTATATTTTTATCCTGATCAACCAACATATGACAAATTTGAATAGCTGAATTTACTCCATCATCATAGCCATACCCATTAGGTTTATTAAAGAAAAAATGGCCGCTTTTTTCAAAACCAGCTAAAGCTTTTTCAATTTTCACTTTTCTTTTTATATGAGAATGTCCAGTTTTCCAATATATGGTTTTACATTCATTTTTTAAAAGAACTTTGTCTTTTAAAAAAAGTCCAGTCGATTTTACATCAATTACAAATTTAGTCTTTCTAAATTTTGATGAGAGATTTCTGGCTATCAATAATCCTATTTTATCAGAAAAGATTTCTTTACCTTTATTGTCTATAACGCCAACCCTGTCCCCATCTCCATCAAAACCAAAACCGATATCAGCTTCATTTTCTTTGACACATTTCGAGATAGCGTTGAGCATTTTCAAATCTTCTGGATTAGGATTATAATTGGGAAAATTAAAATCTAAATTACAATCTAATTCAATCACCTCACAACCAATTCCTTTTAAAATTTCAGGTGCAAATACACCAGCAGTCCCGTTTCCGCATGCTACGACAGCTTTAATCTTTTTTTTTAATTTATTATTTTTAATAAGATCTTTTATATATATTTGATTAAAATCTTTTATTTTTTTCTCATTTCCAATCCCTTTTATGAATTTTTGATTTAAAGTTATTCTTTTTAATTCATTCATTTCTTCTGGGGCATGGGTTAAACCTTTTTCAATACCCATTTTTACCCCAGTCCAACCGTTTTCGTTATGACTAGCTGTTACCATTGCAATTGCATCTGCATCTAATTTAAATTGAGCAAAGTAAACAGTAGGGGACAATGCAAGGCCTATATCTTCGACATAACATCCAGTAGAAATTAATCCTTTTTTCAGGGCTAATTTGATCTCTTCGCTGTATGACCTATAATCTTGTCCAACAATTATTCTGGGGTTTGTTTTTTTAGTATGATTTACTACTTGAGTTCCAAGACCTTTACCTAATGATTCTACGCCGCTTAGGTCTATTTCCTCTTCATATAACCATCTAGCGTCGTACTCTCGAAAACCGTTTGGGTTTATTAGCATTATTTTTCCTGAATTTTATTAGTAATTGTTTATCAACAAAATTTAATACTTTACAAAATAAATTAATGTTCTTATAATGTTCTGTTGATGTTATCATTTATGTAGTATATTAATGAAATATTAACACAACATATAGTTGTTTTTAATAAATAAGTCTTAAAAGTAAGTAATATTATGAATAAAAACGTATCTTTGGCAATAGAAAAGGCTGTGGACAGCCTAGGCTCTATAAAAGACAAAAGCGATTTAAAAGACAATGGTCCTAAAAAACCAGATCTATTTTCTCTATCTGGAGAAACAGAGCTATTTCAAAATGAAAAAGGGATAACAATAAAAATTGACAGATCAAGAGACTCTAATCTTACAGACTTTGGAAAAGCTACTCTAAAAGACAGGTACCTGGGTTACGGAGAATCATTTCAAGACTTGTTCGCAAGAGTGGCTAGTGTCTATGCTGACAATAATCTTCATGCTCAAAGAATTTATAATTATATAAGCAACTTATGGTTCATGCCGGCAACGCCGGTTTTATCAAATGGTGGTACTGAGAGAGGTTTACCAATTTCTTGTTTTTTAAATGAAGCAGGAGATAGCCTTGAAGGCATTTTAGATTTATGGAGTGAAAACGTTTGGTTAGCTGCAAGAGGAGGCGGCATAGGAAGTTATTGGGGAAATCTTAGATCTATAGGAGAGAAAATTGGAAAAGTTGGGAAAACTTCTGGAATAATTCCTTTTATCAAAGTTATGGATTCTTTAACACTTGCTATTAGCCAAGGATCTCTAAGAAGAGGTTCAGCAGCTTGTTATCTACCGATCGATCATCCAGAGATTGAAGAATTTATAGAAATGCGAAGACCAACAGGAGGCGATGTTAATAGAAGATCTTTAAATTTACACCACGGGGTTTTGGTATCAGATGCTTTTATGAGAGCGGTAGAAACAGATTCTCAATGGGCTCTGAGAAGTCCAAAAGATGGATCAGTACAATCAACGTTGTCTGCTAGAAATTTATGGATTAGACTTTTGACAGCGAGGGTAGAAACAGGTGAACCTTATATTATATATATAGATACAGTAAATAGACAAATTCCCCAACATCATAAACTTGCTGGCTTAACAGTTAAAACTTCAAACTTATGTAGCGAGATTACTTTACCTACTGGAGTTGATAATCAAGGAAACGAAAGAACTGCTGTATGTTGTCTATCTTCTTTAAACTTAGAAAAGTACGATGAGTGGAAAGATAATGAACAATTCGTAGAGGATGTTATGAGATTTTTAGACAACGTTATGACAGACTTTATTAATAGGGCTCCAGACACTTTCAAGCATGCAAAATATTCTGCAATGAGAGAAAGAAGTGTCGGGTTAGGCGTTATGGGTTTACATTCATATTTTCAAAAGAAAAAAATTCCTTTTGGTTCGGTCATGAGCAAAGTTTGGAACAAAAAAGTTTTTAAAGATATTCAAGATAAAGTTGATGCAGCTTCGATAATTCTAGCCGAGGAGAGAGGTCCTTGTCCTGATGCAGAAGAATATGGAATAAAGGAAAGATTTTCTAACAAAACTGCTATAGCACCAACAGCTTCGATATCGATAATTTGTGGTGGTGCTTCACCGGGAATAGAACCTATCGCAGCAAACAGTTATACTCATAAAACCCTCTCCGGATCTTACAACGTTAGAAATAAATACTTGGCCGAAGTTCTAAAAAAATATAATAAAAATAATGATGAGATTTGGTCTAGCATTACAACAAATCAAGGTTCAGTCTCTCATCTAGATTTTTTGACAGATGATGAAAAAGAGACTTTTAAAACAGCTTTTGAAATCGATCAAAAATGGATAGTAGAATTGGGTGCAGACAGAACACCTCATATTTCTCAAGCACAATCGGTTAATGTATTTATACCTGCCGATATTCATAAAAAAGAATTACACAAGATTCACTTCCAAGCATGGAAAAAAGGTCTTAAGAGCCTTTATTATTGTAGATCAAAATCAATTCAAAGAGCTGAAAATATTAACTCAGGTTCATCAACAGATGTGACAAAGAATGTTTACTCAAATAAGAAAGAATCAAGTACTGAAGATACTAAATATGAGGAGTGTTTATCATGTCAGTAATTGATTTAAAAAAAAATAAAGAAGTTTTTAAAGGTGGATTGTTAGTAGAAAATCCTGTTTACAAACCTTTTAGATATCCATGGTGTTATGATGCTTGGCTAACACAACAAAGAATACATTGGCTTCCAGAGGAAGTTCCACTAGGAGACGATGTTAGAGACTGGCAAAAAAATTTATCTCAGGAAGAAAAAAATCTACTTACTCAAATTTTCAGATTTTTTACTCAAGCTGATGTTGAAGTTAATAATTGTTATTTGAGACATTATACTACCGTATTTAAACCAACTGAAGTTCTGATGATGATGACAGCTTTTGCTGCGATGGAGACAGTACATATTGCTGCATATTCGCACTTACTGGATACAATAGGAATGCCCGAGTCAGAATACTCAGCCTTCATGAAGTACAAAGAGATGAAAGACAAATATGATTACATGCAAGGATTTAATGTTAATTCAAAAGCAGACATAGCTAAAACCGTTGCGGTCTTTAGTGCTTTTACTGAAGGGCTTCAACTTTTTGCGAGTTTTGCAATTCTTCTTAATTTTCCAAGACATAACAAAATGAAAGGCATGGGCCAAATTGTTACTTGGTCAGTAAGAGACGAAACGCTTCATTGTAATTCTATGATTAGACTTTTTAGAGCATTTATAAAAGAAAATCCGGAAATCTGGAATGAAAAACTACAAAAAGAAATTTATGATGCTTGCAGAACTATTGTAGATCACGAAGACGCTTTCATAGATTTAGCATTTAAGATGGGTCCAATACAAGGTTTGAAAGCAGATGAAGTAAAACAGTATATTAGATGGATTGGTGACAGAAGATTAATCCAGCTTGGATTAAATCCAATTTACAAAGTTAAAGAAAACCCACTTACATGGCTTGATACTATGCTTAACGCCGTTGAGCACATGAACTTCTTTGAAGGTAGAGCAACAGAGTATTCTAAAGCATCTACAAAGGGATCTTGGGCTGAGGCCTTTTCATAAAAGTCTTTGAAGACTAAATACAAGACATATTGGCGCAAAACTGGTTTAAAGAAAGAGTGGGGCGATATTTTTTTGGAAATAGTTGCTAATTCCAAACCAAAACATTTTTTTGAAATTGGTGTTTTTTGTGGCGTTACAGCAAAAAATGTTTGTGAATTATTGAGCAAATTACACGGTGATCAATTTACTTATACTGGTATAGATCTTTTTGGGGAAAACATAACAAATAAGAAGAATGAAATTCAACCTGATTATTTAAAAAGACAAAAGTTCTCAAATCCACTAAAAAATATTTATTATAATTATTTTAAGAAAGAAAATTTAAATTCTTATGAAAGTGTATCAGGATTTCTTAAAAAATTTTCAAAAAATACAAATTTAATTAAAGGAAATTCAAACAAGGTTCTGAGAACAATAAATATAAGCAATATAGATTTTGCGTTTATTGATGGAGGCCATAGTTATGAAACTGCAAGGAATGATATAAGTTATGTAGTTCAAAATATTAAAAAAGGGGCCATTATACTTTGTGATGACTACAAAGATGCATCATATATAACTGGTGTAAAAAAGGCAGTAGATGTCACAGTTAAAGAAAAAAAATTGAAACTTGAAGTAATCAAAGGTAGGTTTGCAAAAATTATCACTTAAAATACATGAAAAAAAAAACAATATTTTTTTCAATATGGTTAATAAGTATATTTGCATCTATTATTTGGACGCATGAAAATCCAGAAAATATCGAGTTCTTTAAAAACTATATTAAAAAAAATAAGAATATCCAAACCGAAGTAATTCAATCAGAAGAAAAAAAAATCATCGCAAACTCATTCTTAATTAATTTAACAAAAGAACTTTCATTGTCAGAAAAAACAGCTTTTTTAGTACATCCTAATAATAGTAAATTTGATCCAGAAAAATTGGTTGTGTATAGCCAAAATGGTTTTGTTTTAAAAAAACTAGAGTCAACAAAAATTAATTTACCTAATACGTTCACATTGCAAAGGAATGGAGGAGTTAAAACAGTATTTTTTTTAGATAGCGAGGCTTTTGCTTTTATTTCAGCTAAAAAAAAAAATTGTTTTTATGCTTCAATCGTCAAGATCTCTTCAGGAACAGAAATATTTGAAAGTAAATGTTTATTAGATATTCCAAAAAACATTGATTTTAATGGTCTTGGTAGTAGCAATATCCATACTGATAATAAAATATATTTATCTGTAGGGACTCCAGAAAAACATGCTAGTAAAAATAGTTTTCTTGCGCAAGATCCAAACTATATCTTTGGAAAAATATTAGAAATTGATAAAAAAAAACTTAGTCAGAGTATTATTGATATTAAAAATTTTACAGCCGGACATAGAGTCCCTCAAGGTTTAGCTAAAATTGATGAAGCACTTTTTAACGTAGAACATGGTCCAAAAGGAGGAGATGAATTAAATAGATTAATAGCAGGAAAAAATTATGGCTGGCCGAGAGTCTCATATGGAACGAATTATTTAAAGGAAAGTGGAGGGGACGGAAAATCTTACGAGATCAACCATGAAAAAAATAATTTTGAGGAACCTTTGCATGCATTTGTGCCGTCTGTAGGAATATCGAGTCTTAATAATTGTCCGAAAATATTAATAAAGTACTATAATTCATCATGTCTATTAGCTTTATCGTTAAGAGGAAATAATCTACGAACCGGCAAATCTTTAATTATTTTTTTGCTAAATAACAAAATGGACAAAGTTAATTCTGTTGAAAAAATATACCTTGGAAATCTTAAATTAAGACATTTTGTTACTAATAAAAAAAATGATTTATTTGAAGATGAAAATGGAAATATTTATGTTTCAGCGGACAAAAAAGGTATTTACAAAATTAATTTTTCTAATTTCAGATAATTTATCTTATATTTAAAGCCAGAACTTCTCTGTGTTCGTTACCTTTGTATTTAGATAAAGGTCTTATCAATTTATTAGCTGTATGTTGTTCCATAATGTGTGCGGACCAACCAGTAATTCTTGCCATTACAAAAATTGGTGTAAAAAAATCTGTGTCTATACCCATTAAGTGGTAGGTTGGTCCACACGGGTAATCTACATTAGGATGAATATTCTTTTTCTCAAGCATAACTTTCTCTAATATGTCGTATATTTTAGGATATTTTGTATTTTTCATTAATTCCGCAACTTTAAAGAAATATTTTTTCATTGTAGGTACTCTAGAGTCACCGCTTCTATAAACTCTATGACCAAAACCCATAACTACCCTTTTTTTATCTAAAGCATTATTAATCCAGGATTTTGCTTTTTCTGGTTTATTAATCTCTTTAAACATGTCCATAACTGCTTCGTTAGCACCACCGTGCAGAGGTCCCTTGAGACTAGCTATGGCCCCCGTTATAGCTCCGTGCATATCTGACAAACTGCTAGTTATTGTTCGTGCTGTAAAAGTTGAAACATTAAAACTATGCTCTGCATAAAGAATCATTGAAACATCAAAAGCATCTACAATCTCTTTTTTTGGCACTTTGCCAAACATCATATGAAAGAAATTTTCAGAATAAGATAATTTTTTATTTGGTGGTATAAATTTTTTACCTTTTCTAGCTCTGAAATAAGCTGCGACAGCAGTCGGAGTCTGTGCAAAAATTCTCATTGCTTTTCGCATATTTGCTTTGGGTGAATTATCTCTTGCATCCTTATCTTCTAAACCCATCAAACTTACTGCAGTTCTAATAGCATCCATTGGATGTGCTTTCTTTGGCATGTTTTTTATATCATTTAATATTTGTTTGGATAATTTTCGATTATTTCTTTCTTCATTTTCAAATTTTTTTAATTCTTTCGATCTAGGAAGCTCACCATTTAAAACAAGGTAAGCTACCTCCTCAAAAATACATTTATCACAAAGATCTTGTACCTTATATCCTCTATAGGTAAGTGAATTTATTTCTGGCATCACTTGTGAAATGGTAGTTTCGTCAACCACAATACCCATCAATCCTTTTTTTATTTCATCGCTCATTTTCTATTCGTGTCCATCAGTTTTAAAATCAGTAATTTTTTTATCTGGAGTGTTATATTTTTCATATTCAACTAGTTCATACAATCTTTTTCTGGTTTGCATTTTATCTATAATATTATTTTGATGTCCATCCTTAAAAATAGACCTGAGACCATCTTCTACACTTTTCATAGCTAACCTTTGGGTTGTTACAGGGTAAATCACTATATTGTAACCTAAATTCTCTAATTCCTTCACGGACAATAGCTTTGATTTTCCAAACTCTGTCATATTAGCAAGCAGATAAACCTTAGAATTTTTTCTTACCTTTTCGAACTCTTTTTCATCTTTCATTGACTCCGGGAAAATGATATCTGCACCTGCATCTTCATACGCTTTAATTCTTTCAAGAGTTTTTTCAAGTCCTTCTACTAGATTTGCATCTGTCCTCACTATTATAGAAAAGTTCTTGTCTTTTCTTGCGCTAACAGCATCTTTTATTTTCTCTATCATTTCATTTGTTGAAATAAGCTCTTTGTTATCTAGGTGTCCGCATCTTTTTTCAGCTATTTGATCTTCTATATGACATCCCGCAAGACCAAAACTTTCAAAAGTTTCTATAGTTTTTTTACAATCTGAGAATCCTGTGTCGGCATCAACTATTGAAGGCAAGTCAGTCACCTTAGAAATTTGGTTTGCTCTATAACTAACATGTTTTAGAGTATTTAGTCCTATGTCTGGAATTCCCAGATCATTTGACATAACACCACCTGAAATATAAATACCATCAAATCCAATTTCTGTAATTAATTTTGCACACAAAGGGTTATAAGCACCAGGAAATCTTAATAATTTTTTTTCCTTTAGACTATTAATAAAATCGTTTCTTTTTTGTTCGACATTTTTTTTTGTAAAATGCATCAAGTTTTTATATTAAACCAGAAATACAAAATCAAAGATTATTTTAAAAGTATTACAAATGCTGTTAAAACCAACAAAATTGCTAAAATATACTCAATTATTTTTTTTGTTTTATTGTCTTTAATAAATAATCTTAAGCTATTTCCAAAAATAGCCCAAACACATATAGAAGGAAAACAAACTAACGCTGCTGTTAGTGTCAAGAAAGCAGTAGCGATAAAAAAATTTTCTTCTGTAGGAAAAAAGGCTGAGACAACAGTAATTGCTATTGTCCAAGCTTTTGGATTAATAAACTGAAAAGCGGCAGCTTCATAAAGTTTTAAAGGTCTTCCACTTTCTCTCTTAATTAAACTAAATGAGCCTATTATTGTCCAACTCAGATATAGAAGATAAAAAAAACACAATACTTTCATATAAAACTGTAAATCTGGAAATTTTAAAAATAGATTTCCTAAACCTAAAGACACAAGACCTATTTGAACAATGTGTCCAGATGGTATCCCAATCAAATGAGGAAGAGTTCTAACAAAACCAAATTTCATTCCTGAAGCAGTGAGCATTGCATTATTAGGACCAGGAGTAATGAACATTATAAAATAATAAGTAATCAAAGCAGATAAAAGTGAAAAACTTATCATAAATACTTTTCTATAATCTTTTCAAAATTAAAAAAATTTTTAATTAATTCGTCGTGCGGTATCTGATCCTTAGTCTTTTCTGTATATCCATCTTGAACTAAAATAAATGGAATTTTAGCATTTTTTGCTGACATAGAATCTACTTCACTGTCTCCCACCATGACCGTTTTGTTTATTTTTCCCTGAATAATTTCTAGAACATTAGTTAGATGTCTAGGATCAGGCTTGTTATAATCAAATGTATCTGAACCAGCAATGTATTCAAAATAACTATAAAGATTTAATTTTTTTAATAAGTCTATAGCTAACCTTTCTTGCTTATTTGTGCATATAGCCATAGAAATATTTTTAGATTTTGCCCATTTTAAAAATTCTAGTACTCCTGGAAAAACATTACTTCCTCTGTTAATATTTTTACTGTAATAATCTATAAATTCTTTTGTCATTTCTTTTTTAATCTTTTCATCATTTATTTCTTCTTTAAAAGATCTTTGCATCATTATCCAAGCTCCTTTGCCAGCTAAACGCTTTATATCGGAGAGTTTTTTTTGAGTATGACCAAATTTTTTCATCACGTGATTGTGGGCTGCCATTAAATCTGGCGCTGTATCAACTAAAGTACCGTCTAAGTCAAAAAGGATAGTAAATTTTTGAGTCATTTTAATAAGTATTAAAAAGAAATATTTTGTGAGTTATCTCAATACATTTTCTAATGTAAAGAGAAATTTCAATGAATACAAATATAAAAATTAATAAAGCTAATTCTTATAGACTTTTGCAGGAAAGTCTTAGAAACAAAGCGATGACAAGGGGAGTAACTTTAATAGCTCCAGAAACTATTTTTTTATCAAAAGATACAAAGTTTGGAAGGAATGTAATCATAGAGCCTTATGTTGTAATAGGATCTAATGTGAAAATCGGTAACTCAGTTTTGATAAAATCATTTAGTCATTTAGAAGGTGCAAGAGTAGAAAATAAGGTGACCATCGGCCCCTATGCTAGAATTAGACCTGGCACTAATTTAAAATCGAATTCTAAGATTGGTAATTTTGTTGAAACTAAAAATTCTAAAATAAATTCTAATTCAAAAATCAATCATCTTTCTTACATTGGTGATACTAAAATTGGAAAAAATTCAAACATCGGAGCTGGAACTATTACTTGCAATTACGACGGAGTTAAAAAAAACAAAACAATAATCTCTGACAACGTTTTTGTAGGTTCGAATTCTTCGCTGGTTGCACCTATAAGATTAAATAAAAACTCTGTAGTTGGCGCTGGATCAGTAATTACTAAAAACGTAAGTAAGGGCGCTTTAGCATTGACCAGATCCTCTCAAATAGAAAAAAAAAAATACAAAAGAAAGAAAAGTAAAAGATAATGTGCGGAATTATAGGTATAGCTAGCAACAAGTCAGTTTCTTCAAATATTATCAACTCATTAAAAAAACTTGAGTATAGAGGATATGACTCTGCAGGTCTCGCTACATTAAAAAATAATGTTATAAATGAGAAAAAATGTTCTGGTAGAGTCGAGCAACTTGAGAAAATTTTATTTAAAACTCCAGCAGAAGGAAGTCTAGGCATTGGTCACGTTCGATGGGCAACTCATGGAATACCAAATGAGATAAATGCACATCCTCATTCAACAGAGGTTGTTTCAGTCGTACATAATGGAATTATTGAAAATTCAAGTGATCTAAAAAGATCATTAGAAAATAAAGGAAAAAAATTTAAATCACAAACTGATACTGAAGTTATTACACTTTTACTAGCAGAAGAATTAAAAAATAAAAAACCATTAGAGGCTGTTCAAGATACACTAGTAAAACTTAAGGGAAGTTTCGCTCTTGGCATTATTTTTAAAAATTTTAACAATATTATTATTGGAGCTAGAAGAGGAAGTCCGTTAGCAGTTGGTTATTCAAAAAACGAGAATTATATTGGTTCAGATTCATACGCTCTTAAATCTATGACTAATAAAATATCTTACTTAGAAGATGGAGATGTTTGTATTTTAACCAAAGATAGTGTGGAATTTTATGACTCAAACAAGAAAAAAATTAATAAAAAGGTATTAATTCTTTCAGAAGACAAAAATATAGCCCAAAAAGGCGATTATAAAAACTTTATGTCCAAGGAAATTTTTGAGCAACCAATTACTGCTAAAAACTGCATAAATGAATATATAGATAAATCAAGAGACGAAATTAATTTCTATAATTTTCCTTTAAATCCTAAAACTGTCAACAAAGTTGTTCTCATAGGTTGTGGCACAGCATACCATTCATGCTTGGTTGCCAAGTATTGGTTCGAGGAATTTACGTCGCTATCAGTTGAGACAGATATAGCTTCAGAATTTAGATATAGGAGTATAAAATTTAGCAAAGATTGTTTATATTTATTTGTCTCCCAATCTGGTGAGACTGCCGATACTTCAGCTGCATTGGATTTGTGTAAAAAAAATAAAGTAAAAACATGTTCAATAGTAAACGTTGTTGAGAGTTCGATCGCAAGGAATGCTGACTGGGTTTTACCCATACATGCTGGACCAGAAATAGGGGTAGCTTCTACAAAAGCCTTTTTAGGGCAAATGCTATTACTTTACATGTTGTCTATAAAATTAGCAGATTTAAGAAATGAGATAGACAAGAAAGAATATCAAACAAAAATTTCTGACCTAAAAAAACTCCCTAAGCTTTTAGAGAAATGTTTAAAATCTGAAGAAAAAATCCAGTTTGTTGCAAAAGATTTTTTAAATTCTAAAGGTTCAATGTTTTTAGGAAGAGGTTTTTCTTTTCCAATTGCTTTAGAAGGAGCTTTAAAACTAAAAGAATTATCTTATTTACACGCCGAAGGCTATCCAGCTGGTGAAATGAAACACGGTCCACTAGCTTTAATAGAAGATGGTCTTCCAGTAATTGTAGTTGCACCAAATGATAAATACTTTCATAAAACTTTATCTAATATGCAAGAAGTAATTGCTAGAGGTGGTAAAATTTTACTTATAACTAACAATAACGATAGCGTTATTAGTGAAAATGTTAGATTTACAATTAATTTACCATCTATCGAAAAATCTTTATCTCCATTTTTGAGCACGATACCTCTTCAACTACTTGCTTATCATGTTGCGTTACTGAAAAAATGTGACATAGATAAACCTAGAAATCTTGCCAAATCAGTAACTGTTGAATAAAAGCCCATTATAATATAAACATCCCCCTAGGGTTGAAAATGAAAAAATGGAATTTAAATAGTTGGAAAAATTATCCCGCAAAACATCTTCCGAAATATGATGATGTTAAAGAGCTGGATATGGTTTTAGGAAAAATAAAAAAATATCCTCCTTTAGTTTTTGCTGGAGAATCAAGATCGCTAAAAAAATCTTTAGCTGAAGTAGTAGAGGGAAAAGCTTTTTTATTACAAGGCGGCGATTGTGCTGAAAGTTTTGCAGAATTTAATCCGGATAATATTAGAGATACTTTTAAGGCGATATTACAAATGTCATTAGTTTTAACTCATTCGGCATCATTGCCTGTAGTAAAAGTTGGACGAATAGCTGGTCAATTTTCAAAACCAAGAAGTTCTCCCACAGAAAAAAAAGATGGCAAGGAATTGCCTAGTTATTTAGGAGACAATATTAACGGTATGGATTTTACTGAAAAAGCAAGAATCCCAGATGCTAAAAGATTGTTTAGAGCATATTCTCAGTCAGCATCAACATTAAATCTTATTAGAGCGTTTTCGCAGGGAGGATTTGCTGATTTGAGACAAGTTCATTTATGGAATTTAGGCTTTATAAATAAAAAAACTAAAGGGAAATATAAAGAGATAGAAGACAAAATAAGTGATGCCTTATCTTTTATGGAAGCCTGTGGAATTAATCCAGAAAACAATAGAAGACTAAGAACTGTAAATTTTTATACCTCTCATGAAGCTCTTTTACTTCCTTTCGAAGAAGCTATGACAAGAATAGATTCTACCACTGGAGAATATCACGATACTTCCGCTCACTTTGTTTGGATTGGAGACAGGACGAGACAACCAGATGGTGCTCATATTGAATTTTGTAGAGGCATTAAAAATCCTTTAGGATTGAAATGTGGTCCCACTTTGAAACCAGATGAATTAATTAAGCTATGTAACATTCTTAATCCAGAGAATGAACCTGGTAGATTAACTTTAATATCTAGGTTTGGAGCAAATAATGTAGAAAAATATTTACCAAAACTGATTAAAACAATTAAAAAAGAAGGATTAAAAGTTATTTGGTCCTGTGATCCAATGCACGGAAACACAATTAAGGCAGCTAGTGGATTAAAAACAAGACCTTTTGATAACGTTCTTAAAGAGGTCAAAAATGTATTTGGAATTCATCAATCAGAGGGAAGTTATGCTGGAGGACTTCATGTAGAAATGACTGGTCAAGATGTGACAGAATGTACTGGCGGTGCTCAAAAAATTTCTGAAAAAGAGCTATCAAATAGATATAGAACGCATTGCGATCCAAGACTAAACGCAAGTCAGGCCTTAGAACTTGCTTTTCTAATTTCTGACGAAATTAAGAAAAATTCAACATATTCAAAAAATATTATTCAAGCAGCGTCTTAATAATTATTATATAATTATTAAGAAAGAATCCTGAAAAGGATAGAGGGAGTTTATTAATTATGGATGTAAAAAAAAGAACAGAAATTATAATTAAGTGGATAGATGATTATTGTAAATCTATGCCATTTACTCCAAAGGCTTTAGTCGTTGGAATATCAGGAGGTATAGACTCTTCAGTAGTAAGTACCTTAAGTGCAATGACTGGTAGAAAAACTATTGTTATAAGTATGCCTATTAAACAAATCAAGTCTCAACATGATTTAAGTTTGATACATGGAAAATGGCTATCCTCTAAATTTAAAAATGTTGATTATAATTTAATAGAATTAGAAAATTTATTTAATACTTTTAAAGAAACATTAAATAAATTTGATAACGAACATGGGCTAGCAAATTCAAGAGCTCGCCTAAGAATGTCAACCTTATATCAAGCAGCTGCTGCTAATACAGGCATAGTAGTTGGAACAGGAAATAAAGTTGAAGATTTTGGAGTAGGTTTCTACACAAAATATGGTGATGGTGGCGTAGACATTTCTCCTATAGCTGATTGTACTAAAACTCAAGTATGGGAAATTGGTAAATATCTTGGCATATCAAAAGAAATTATAAATGCAGAACCAACAGATGGTTTATGGGATGATGGTAGATCAGATGTGAAACAACTTGGCATGTCTTACCAAGACTTAGAAAAAGCTATGCAAAATGATAAAGATCCAAATTATGAAAAATATTTGAGTATAAGAAAAAAAAACCTTCATAAAATGGAACCTATACCTGTATGTAAATTTAATAATGACAAATCTTAAAATATCTAACACTTTAACTCGAACAAAAGAATTATTTAAACCTATAGATAGCAAAAATATTACAATGTATGCTTGCGGTCCCACGGTTTATGATAGTCCTCACGTAGGCAATGCTCGTTCTTTAGTTATTTTTGATTTGTTGTTTAGAGTGTTAAAAAAATTATATGGAGAAAAAAATGTTACCTATGTTAGAAATATAACAGATATCGATGATAAAATTATAGATATTGCTAAAGAAAAAAAATTGCAAATTGATCAAGTAACTACAAATGTAACAAAAGAATTTCATTTAGCTTGCAATCTTCTCAATTGTTTAAAACCTACTTTTGAACCTAAAGCTACAGAACATGTTAATGAAATGATTAAAATGACTGAGTCGTTAATTAAAAAAGGTTTTGCCTACGTAAATGAGGACCATGTTTATTTTGCAATTTCTACTTACAAAAATTATGGAAAACTCTCAAACAAAAAGCCGAATGACCTAAAAGCCGGTAAAAGAGTTGAAATTTCTAATCTAAAAAAAAATCCTTTAGACTTCGTGCTTTGGAAACCTTCAGAAGAAAATGATCCTGGATGGAATTCTCCATGGGGACGTGGACGTCCAGGTTGGCATCTTGAATGCTCAGTGATGAGTGAAAAATATTTGGGGAAAATATTTGACATTCATGGAGGAGGGTTAGACCTTATATTTCCTCACCATGAAAATGAGATAGCGCAAACTTGTTGTAATAATTCTAATGAAAAAATGGCAAACTATTGGGTACACAATGGTTTTTTAAATATGGGAAAAGAAAAAATGTCTAAATCCTTAGGAAACATAATTAGCATAAATAGTGCTATAGAAGAATATAACGGCCAAGTGGTGAGACTAGCTCTTTTAAGTTCACATTACAGGCAACCTTTAGATTGGAACAAGGATCTATTAGAGCAACAAAAAAAAACACTTAATAAATGGTATTCATTATATCAAGATCAAATTCATCTAGAGAAGTCTAATGACTGGTTTGATTATTTATTAGATGATTTAAATACTCCAGGATATATATCAAAGTTACATGAGCTTTATAATGACGCATCAAAAGGCGATAAAAATAAAAAAAATTCTTTCAATAATGCCTGTCGTTTAATTGGCATTTTTAATGAGAACGAAATTAAATGGAATAAATATAAGAAAAAATCAGTAAAACTTACTGAAAAATCTATAATGGTTAAAATTAATGAGCGATTAGTTGCTAGAGAGAAAGGAGATTTTGAATTAGCTGATAAAATAAGAAATGAACTAGATCAAGAAGGTGTATTGATTGAGGATAAAAAAAATAAAACAGAGTGGAAATACAAATGAGTAAAGATAAATTATACATTTTTGATACTACACTTAGAGACGGGGCTCAAACGGAGGGTGTAGACTTCTCTATTGATGATAAAAATAAGATAGCAAAAATACTCTCAAATATAGGTGTCGATTACATTGAGGGTGGTTGGCCTGGCGCTAACCCTATTGACACAGAATTTTTTAACAAATCACCAAAATTTAATAATAGTATCTTTACTGCTTTTGGAATGACGAAAAAAAGTGGAAGAAGTGCAGAAAATGATCCAGGCTTGTCATCTCTATTAAATGCTAATTCACAAGCAGTTTGTGTAGTCGGAAAATCGTGGGACTTCCACGTCAAGATAGCCTTAGGCATCAAAAACCAAGAAAACTTAGAAAATATAAGAGAGACAGCAAAACATTTTGTAAAAAACAAAAAAGAATTTCTATTTGATGCGGAACATTTTTTCGACGGATTTAAAAACAATCCTCAATATGCTTTAGACTGCTTAAAACAAGCTTATGACGAAGGTGCTAGATGGGTTGTATTATGTGATACTAACGGCGGAACACTTCCACATGAAGTTAGTGAAATAGTCAGCAAGGTAACAAAAATAATACCAGGTAAAAATATAGGCATTCATGCACATAATGACACTGAAAATGCTGTCGCGAATTCTTTAGCAGCTGTTCTTGCTGGAGCCAGACAAATCCAAGGTACTATAAATGGTTTAGGCGAAAGATGCGGTAATGCAAACTTATCTTCTATTATCCCAACTTTATTTTTGAAAAAAACATTTAATGAAAAATTTGATCTTAATATTAAAAAAGAAAATTTATCATCGCTTACTGAGTGTTCTAGATTTTTAGACGAGATATTAAACAAAAAACCAAATAAAAATATGGCCTATGTAGGAGCGTCAGCTTTTTCACATAAAGGCGGTTTACATGTATCAGCAGTTAAAAAAGATCCTAGAACTTATGAGCATATTGATCCTAAATTAGTAGGAAATCATAGAAACATAATTGTTTCAAATCAATCAGGAAGATCAAATATTTTATCCAGATTGGAAAATTATGGAGTTAAAATAGACTCCAAAGATCCTAAAGTGCAAAAAATTCTTGACGAAGTAAAAGGAAGAGAGTTTAGCGGGTATTCTTACGATGGTGCAGATGCGTCTTTTGAGTTACTTGCAAATAAACTTTTGGGTAAACTCCCTGAATATCTAAAAGTAAAAAATTATAATGTTAATGTTAAAAAATCAGATTCAATTGAAACTACTGCTGAGGTTACTTTTATAATTGATGGTAAGGAAATAAAGTGTTCTGGATCTGGAAATGGACCAGTAAATGCTCTAGACAATGCAATAAGATCCAATTTTAAAAGAGTTGAGAAATATCATAAATATTTTTCTGATCTTAAACTTTTAGACTACAAAGTAAGAATATTAAACACTGGAACAGGCGCAACCACTCGTGTTCTTATTGAAAGCTCAGATAATTCTGGTAAAAGTTGGTTTACTATAGGCGTATCTCAAAACATTATAGAAGCTTCATTCAAAGCTCTCATTGATAGCTTAGAGTATAAACTCTTTAAAGAGAAAGCCCCAGCTAATATAAATGAAAAATAAATTTGGTTTTATACTTATAAGGCCTCAATTAGGGCAAAATATAGGTTCCTGCGCCAGAGTAATTAAAAATTTTGGTTTTTCAAAATTAAGCATAGTAAATCCAAGGGACGGATGGCCAAATTATAAAGCTCGAATGACTTCGGTAGGAGCTTTTGACATGCTAAAAAAAGTTAAAGTCTACAACAACACCCTAGAGTCTATAAAAAAATACGACCTTGTTCTCTCTACAACAGCAAGAAAAAGAGACATCAATAAAAAACACATTTCAATTGCTAATTTTACAAAATTAATTGAAACAAAAAAAGGATTAAACATTGGAATAATGTTTGGTCCAGAAGCTTCAGGCCTTTCAAACGAAGATCTATCCTATTCAAATTCAATAATTCAAATACCGACATCAAAGAAATTTAGTTCGATGAATCTTTCTCATTCAATGACAGTGATATGTTATGAAATATTTAAAACGTTAAACAAGAGTAAATTTAAAAAAGATGTTAAATCTCTTAAAATTATTTCAAAAAAGAATATTTCAAAATTTCTCAGTCATTTAATTAATCTTTTAAACAATAAAAATTTTTTTAAACCTAAAGAAAAAAGAGAGGCGATGTTATTAAATATTAATAATCTCTTTTATCGATGTGAACTTAGCAACAAAGAATTAAGGATTTTAGCCAGTATTGTAAGCAACTTAAGTAAAAAAAACTTCAAAGCATAATTGACAATTACCCTACAAAGACTATAAACACTTCCAATAAATATGACAAAACGACTTAAATCGAAACATAAAGTAGACAGAAGATTAAAAGTTAATCTTTGGGGTAGACCTAAAAGCCCATTTAATAGTAGAGCTTACCCTCCGGGCCAACATGGACAAACAAGAAAAGGAAAACCAACAGATTACGGAATACAATTAAATGCAAAACAAAAGCTTAAATCTTATTATGGAAACATAAATGAAAGACAGTTTAGAAACATCTATAGAAAAGCCCTTGCAAAGCGAGGAGATACAACAGAAAATTTAATTGCGATTTTAGAAAGCAGACTTGATACTATAGTGTATAGAAGCAAGTTTGCGCCTACAGTTTTTTCAGCCAGACAGCTTATCAATCATGGCCATATAAGAGTTAATAAAAAAAAAGTTAATGTTTCTAGCTTTCTGGTTAAAGAGGCAGATGTCATTGAAGTTAAAGAAAATTCAAAGAAGCTTAATGTAATAGAAGTTTCTATTTCAAATAAAGAAAGAGACATTCCTGACTACATCCAACCTGACGATAAAAAAAAATCTGTTAAATTTATCCGAGTACCAAAATTTGAGGAAGTCCCATATCCCGTTATTATGGAACCTAGTTTAGTAATTGAGTATTATTCAAGATAATATTGAATTTTTTTAGTTTATATAAAAGAAATTTTTTATACCGAATAAAGAAAAAAATTAATATAGATAACGAAATTAATTTAAAAAAAAAATCATTAGAAAATTTATTTAGCTATTATGGAACTGACAAGGCTAATCTATGGGGAAAAGACAAAACTAAAGGCCACGGTTATTCTAAATATTACGAGAAACACTTATTTCAACTTAAAGAAAAATCAATTAATTTATTAGAAATAGGGTCCTATTCAGGATCATCAGCTGCGAGTTTTGCAAAATATTTTACCCAAGCAAACATATTTTGCATAGATATCAATATCTCAAATTTTAAATTTTACTCAAAAAGAATAAATGTTTTTGGTATGGATGTGTCAAATAAAAAATCGATTTTGGATTTTTATAAAAAAATAAATCTTAAAAAAGAAGAAAACTTTTTTGATATTATAATCGATGATGGTTCCCATAAACTTAGCGATATATTGTTAACATTAAATAATTTTTTTTTAAATTTAAACAAAGGAGGATTTTACATTATAGAAGATTTTAAATTTCCTAATTATTTTAAACATTTAAATGATACTAATGAAGTTATGGTGGATGAATTACTTGAAAAAATTGAAAATAAAGAGGATTTTTATTCGAGCATCATTAGCAATGAAGTAATAAGAAACTTAAAAAATAATACGAAAATTAATTGTTACAAAGGTAATTCTGGTTACTCAGATATAGTTTTTATTGAAAAAACCTAATATTATTTTAAAGATTTTTCTTTAAGTAAATTTAATAATTCTCCTTTTTCGAACATTTCTTTTACTATATCGCATCCTCCTATAAACTCACCTTTAATGTAAAGTTGAGGGATAGTTGGCCAGTCGCTAAAATCTTTTATTCCTTGCCTCAAATTTTGATTTTCTAAAACATTGATACTCTTAAATTTTACATCTAAATGTTTTAACACATTTGCCACAGCCATCGAAAAACCACACTGCGGTGCATCAGGAGTACCTTTCATGAAAAGACAAATATCATTTTTTTGAACTATATCTTTAATTTCATTTTGAATATTCATATTTTTTTTTCAATAGTCTTAAAGGAAAATGCATGTAATTCATTTCCCATTTTACCTTTTAGAGATTTATAAACTAATTTATGCTGTTCAATCTTTGATTTACCATTAAATATTTTAGATGATATAGTTGCTGAATAATGATTATTATCCCCAGCTAGATCTTTGATTTCAACAATAGCATCAGGTATTGATTCTTTGATTAAATTAGTTATTTCTTTTTCTGATAAAGACATTAGTAATTATAATACCATTTATTATTTATTTTAGACAGTTCTTTAATGTCAATACTAAATTCTCCAGCAAGTTCAAACTTGTCTTTTTGAGTAATACCTATTATTTCGTGAAAAATATTGTTTTTTTTTAATAATTCTTTAACTTTTTCTAAATTATTTTTATCTATCTCGATCAAGTATCTTCCTTGATCCTCACCAAAAAAATATTCAAATATATTGTTTAAATTTTTGGGTTTTTCAATTTTAACTCCTAAACTAGAACCAATACTCATTTCAGCTAAACTCACTATAGTGCCGCCTGCAGAAACATCATGAACAGACAAAACTAAATTTTGTTTTATAAGTTCTAAGACAAATTCACCATTATTTTTTTCATTTATTAAATTAATTTCCGGAGGCGGCCCTTCATTAATTGATAATATTTCATTAGAAAAAGCACTTTGATACAAATGACCAAAAGTTTTACCGATCAATAAAACTGAGTTTCCAACTTCTTTAAATAGGTGGTTTATATTTTTTTCTGGTTTTTGAATTATTCCAACACCACCAATAACTGGAGTAGGAAAGATATTTTTTTTATTCGTACCATTATAAAAAGAAACATTTCCTGAAACCACAGGATAATCTAAGTATTCACACGCTTCTTTAATTCCAATAATTGTCTCAGCGAATTGACCCATTACTTCTTGATTTTCAGGATTTCCAAAATTTAAACAGTTTGTAATAGCAATAGGTTTTGCCCCCATTGAGATTAAATTTCTCCAATTTTCACAAACAATTTGTTTACCCCCAGTAATAGGGTGTGATTTGCAGTAATTTGCAGAAGAGTCAACAGCGACTGCTATTGCTTTATTTTTTTTATGTATTCTTATTATAGCAGCATCGCTTCCAGATTTTTGAATTGTATCACACATCACCATCTGATCGTACTGTTCAGTTATCCAGTTTTTGTTAGAGTGATTTGATGAAGAGATAATCTTTAAAAAACTTTCTTTAAAATTTATTTTTTTTAAATTTTTAAAGTTTGTTTCTTTTTTAGGCAGTTCTGTTTTAGTCCATTTTCTTTCATACTGGGGAGCGCTAGATGATAAAGCTTCTATAGGTATGTCTGCTACAATATCATTTTTATAATACAGCTTAAGTTTTTTTGTTTCTATTGTTTTTCCTATAACTACAAAATCTAAGTCCCATTTATCAAATATCTTTTTAGCTTCATTTTCTTTTCCATCCTCTAAAATAATCAACATTCTTTCTTGACTTTCTGATAGCATCATTTCATATGGAGTCATCTTTTCTTCCCTACAAGGCACTTTATCTAAATTAATCTCCATTCCTAAATCTCCTTTAAATGCCATTTCTACACTTGAGGAGGTTAGTCCAGCTGCACCCATATCTTGAATTGATATTATTGATTTATCTTTCATCAATTCTAGACAAGCTTCCATAAGTAATTTTTCAGTAAAGGGATCTCCTACTTGCACTGTAGGCTTTTTTTCCTCAGAGTCGTCGTCGAATTCTGCTGATGCCATAGATGCTCCATGAATACCATCTCGACCAGTTTTAGAACCAACGTAGACTACAGATTTACCTATTCCTTTTGCCTTTGAATAAAAAATTTTATTTTTTTTCACAAGACCAACCGCCATTGCGTTTACTAATATATTTTCATTATATGTTTGATTAAATTTTGTTTCTCCGGCGACAGTTGGTATGCCGATACAATTTCCGTAACCACCTATTCCAGAAACAACTCCATGTAATAGATTTCTAGTTTTAGTGTTCTCAGGTGATCCGAAATGAATAGAGTTTAATAATGCTATAGGTCTCGCTCCCATTGTAAAAACATCTCTAAGTATTCCACCCACACCAGTTGCCGCTCCTTGATAAGGCTCTATAAAAGACGGGTGATTATGACTTTCAATCTTAAAAACTATTGCATCTCCATCACCTATATCTATTATCCCAGCATTTTCCCCAGGACCCTGAATAACATTCTTATTTTTAGTTGGTAACTTTTTTAAATGAATTTTAGAAGATTTGTAAGAGCAATGCTCATTCCACATTGCAGAAAAAATTCCAAGTTCTAAAATATTTGGTTCTCGTTGCAAAAGATCTTTAATTTTTACGAACTCCTCAATTGTAAGACCATGTTTTTGAATAACTTCTTTAGTTATATTCATTTAATTTAATAGACTAGAAAAAAGACTGATGCCGTCATCTCCTGATACTGACTTTTCAATCATTCGTTCAGGATGAGGCATCATACCTAAAATATTTTTATTTTTGTTAAATATACCTGCAATATTATTAACGGAACCATTTGGATTTGAATTCTGATTTATAAATCCTTTCTCATCACAGTATTTAAATGCAATCAAGTTATTATCTTCTAATTCTTTTAGATGATCCTTATTTGTGAAATAATTTCCCTCATTATGAGCGATATTAAGTTTAATTATTTGTCCTAGTTTATATTTCTTACAAAATTTGTTATTTATGCTATTAACTTTAAGAGAGACATCTTTATTAATAAATTTTAGATTTTTATTTCTTAACAAAGCTCCTTTTAGCAATCCAGTTTCTATTAAAATTTGAAATCCATTACAAACTCCCAAAACTAAACAACCTTCATTAGCAGCTTTTATAACTTCATTAATTATTTTTGACTTAGCTGCTATAGCACCAGATCTCAAATAATCACCGTAAGAAAATCCTCCTGGTATTACAATTAAATCTGACTTGGGTAAATTAGTATCCTTATGCCAAACTAATTTGTTTTTAAATTGCATTTTTTCTAATGCTACAGCAATATCTCTATCGCAGTTAGAACCAGGAAATACGATAACAGATGAATTCATTTTATAATTTAGAAATTTTAAAATCTTCAATAATAAGATTGGCTAATAATTTTTTACACATCTCATCAACCTTGTCCTTGGCCAACTTTTCATCATTTTCATTTATATCTACCTCAAAATACTTTCCTTGACGAAGATCTTTTAGTGTTTTCATGCCCATATTCTGTAAAGTTTGTTGAACAACTTTACCTTGTGGGTCTAGTACATCTTTTTTCAAAGTGACTGTAACTGAAAATTTCAATTTACTTTTTCTTGATATCTACTGATTTAGGTTTCCCGAATTTGACTTCACTAATGTTAGTTTCTTCTGGCATTATACCCAATCTTCTTGCTACCTCTTGATATGCTTGAATGATATTGCCTAAATCTTTTCTAAATCTATCTTTGTCTAACTTACGCTCACTTTTAATATCCCAAAGCCTACAAGTATCAGGGCTAATTTCATCTGCCAGAACAATTTCTTGTTTGTCTTTTTCCCATACTTTTCCATATTCAAGCTTAAAATCTACCAACTTTATTCCAACACCTCTAAACATTCCTTGAAGCAAATCATTTATTCTATGAGTTGTTTTATCTATTAAATCTATTTCATCTTTTTTTGCCCAACCAAAAGCAAATATATGCTCTTTAGATACTACCGGGTCACCTAAATCATCATTTTTATAGCAATATTCTAGTAAAGGAGTTTCAAAAACAGTACCATCTGCTATTCCTAATCTTTTTGAAAGTGAACCAGTAGCTATATTTCTTACAATGAATTCTATAGGAAAAATTTCTGCATGCTTAATAAGCTGTTCTCTCATATTTAATCTTTTTACTAAATGAGTTTTTATTCCACATTGATTTAAATTAGTTAATATATGTTCAGAAATTCTATTATTAAGGACGCCTTTTCCCTCTACATTTGCTTTTTTTAGATTGTTAAAAGCTGTTGCATCATCTTTAAAATGTTGAATTACTAGACCTTTTTCTTTTGTCTCGTAAATAATCTTTGCCTTACCTTCGTATAGTTTTTTTCCTTTATTCATAAAATTATTTTTTTAAACTTCTCTTAAAAATTATATTAATTTTTCTTGTATGGTAACTAAAATTAAATAGTTTTTTCAATTTATTAACAGGTATTTTGTCATTAATTTCTTTGTCTTTTAATAAGTTTTCATAAAATGAGGATTTGTTATTCCAAGATTTCATAGCATTTTTTTGAACTAGCTTGTAAGCCTTTTCCCTTGAAAATCCTTGACTTGTCAGCTCTAGCATTACTCTTTGCGAAAAAAATAAACCATTAGTTAAATTTAAATTTTTCAACATATTCTTTTGATAAATATTCATATTTTTTATTATCTCGTTGAGTCTGTTTAAAGCAAAATCCAAAGCTATTGTTGTATCAGGACCAATATTTCTTTCTACGCTAGAATGAGATATGTCTCTTTCGTGCCAAAGCGCAACATTTTCTAATGCAGGTATAACACTTGACCGAATTAATCTCGCTAGACCAGTTAAATTTTCACTTAAAATAGGATTTTTTTTGTGAGGCATTGCAGATGATCCTTTTTGTCTTTTTCCAAAAAATTCCTCTACCTCTAAAACTTCTGTTCTTTGTAAATGTCTGATCTCAATGGATAGCCTCTCTATAGAGCTTGCTATTATTGAAAGAGTAGAAAAAAATTGTGCATGCCTATCTCTAGGAATGACTTGGGTTGAAACAGGTTCTATTTTTAATTTTAACTTTTTGGCTACATATCCCTCAACCCTTGGATCTATGTTGGCGAACGTTCCAACAGCTCCTGATATTGCGCATGTAGAAATTTCTTCGATTGAGTCTTCTAATCGTTTTTTATTTCTTAAAAATTCTTGATAAAAAGATAGCATTTTTAATCCAAACGTAATTGGTTCAGCATGAATCCCATGACTTCTACCAATACATAAAGTGAACTTGTGCTTTAAAGATTGTTTTTTTAATGAAGCTAGTAAAATATTAAGATCTTTTAATAAAATTTTGCCAGATTGTTTTAATTGCAGATTAAAACATGTATCCAAAACATCAGAAGACGTCATACCTTTATGTAGATGCCTGGCTTCTTTCCCTACCTTTTCATTAATTGATGTTAAGAAAGCAATAACGTCATGTTTAACTTTTTTTTCAATTTGATGAATTCTTTTAACATTTATTTTTGCTTTTAATTTTACCTTTTTTGCAACACCTCTTGGAATTATATTAAACTTTTCCATAGCTTCTGCTGCGACTATCTCAATTTTTAACCAAAGGGAATATTTGTTTTCTTCTTCCCAAATACCTTTCATTTCTTTTCTTGAATATCTTTCTATCATGATGTGTATGGAGGAAAATCTAAACCTTTATTTGACAAGGTAAAAACTTCGTATCCATCATCTTTTATACCGACAGTGTGTTCAAATTGTGCAGACAGTTTTTTATCCTTTGTTACAGCTGTCCAACCGTCATTCAAAACTTTGGTCTCGTAACTTCCCTCATTTACCATCGGCTCTATAGTAAATATCATTCCTGGTTCAAGTTTAGCACCTGTACCTTTTTTTCCATAGTGTAATACATTAGGTTCTTTATGAAATTTTTTTCCTATTCCATGCCCACAAAAATCCCTTACAATCGAGAAACCTCTTTTTTCCACATAATTTTGAATTGTTGATCCTATATCTCCTAAAAATATATTTTTATTTAATATTTTTATTGATTCCATCATTGCCTGGTAAGTTGTTTGAACAAGATTTTTTGCTTTAATTGAAACTTCTCCAACAAAAAACATTCTGCTAGTATCTCCGTGCCAATTATTTTTGTAGGCAGTTACATCTACATTTATTATATCTCCATCATGAAGAACTTTATCTCCAGGTATACCGTGACAAACAATGTGGTTAGCAGATGTACAGCATGTCTTTGGATATCCTCTATAATATAAAGGCGCAGAGTATGCTCCATTATCATTTATAAATTCGTAACAAATATTATCAATTTTTTTGGTATTAATTCCAGGTTTTATTATTTTCGTAATTTCATCAAGTGCACCAGATGCAATGGTACCTGCCTCTCTTGTTTTATCAAATGCTTCTTGAAAATCTTTACCCATTAATTTTTAATTTAATTTCTTTATTTAGTTTTATTCCTTTTGAACTAAATTTACAATCATAGCAAAGTACTTTTACATTTTTTTTTATCGCATATGTTAATACTTCAAAATATTTAGGATCTAAATCTTTAGCAATTTTAAAAGAATTACAATCTTCTCTTTGTACAACAAAAAGAATATAAGCTTTATATCCTTTATCTAAAGAATTTACTAATTCATGTAAGTGTTTTTTACCTCTCTCTGTGATTGCATCAGGAAATTCTGCTAAGTTTTTTTCTCTTACTAAAGTGACGTTTTTTACTTCTAAAAAAGATTTTTTGTTATTATCATTTAATAAAAAATCAAACCTAGTATTTTGACCAAATTTTTGCTCTGGTTTAATCTGAACTTTTTTACTAAAAATAGGAATTAAATTTTTTTTTAAACCCTCAAGCACAATCTTATTGGTAAGATGAGTATTTACTCCTACTTTTTTGCCATTTACTTCAATTATTTGTAAAGTATATATTAATTTTCTTTTTTTGTTATTAGACTTAGAAATCCATACTTTGTTATTTTTTTTTAACAAACCCATCATTGAACCAGAATTTGGACAATGAGCAGTTATTATTTTATTTTTTACTTTTATATCTACAAAAAAACGTTTGTATCTTTTTATTAAAACTCCTGGTATTAATTCATTTTCAAAATTCATATTTAATTGTAACAAACTATGAAGAATATTAAAAAAAAAAAAATTAATGCCGCTATATTAATTATAGGTAATGAAATTTTATCAGGAAGAACACAGGATTTGAATGTTTCTTTTCTTTCAGATTGGTTAAATAAAAATTGTGGAATATCAGTAGAAGAAGTAAGAATAATTCCAGACTCTGAAAAAAAAATCATAAAGAATATTCAAAACTTAAAAGATAGGTTTGATTACGTTTTTACTACTGGTGGTATCGGCCCTACACATGACGATATTACGGCTATCTCTATTTCAAAAGCATTTAAAACCAAATATGAGTATCATAAGGAGGCTTATTCAATATTGGAGAATTATTATGGAAAAAAAAATTTTAATGGCGGTAGAAAAAAAATGTCTAAAATGCCTAGAGGAGCAAGTTTAATTTACAATCCATCAAGTGCAGCACCAGGATTTATTATAAAGAATGTTTTTTGTTTACCAGGCGTGCCTTTAATTCTTAGATCGATGATAACAAATGTTGAGAAATATTTAAAAAAAGGCTTCATCATAAAAAATAAATCAATCAATGTTCACACCGTTGAAAGTGAAATTTCGAAAGAATTAACAAAAATTCAAAAAAAATATTTAAAAAAAGTAGATATTGGAAGCTACCCTTTTTTTAGATTAGGACGTATAGGTGTTTCTATTGTTTTAAGATCAAGTATTAAAAAAAAACTTGATTCATGTTTTTTTGACATTAAAAAAATGATTAAAAATAAAAAATTGAAAGTTTTTAAAAATTAATATGCTCTATTTCGCTTACGGAAGTAATCTGTTTCATAAACAAATGAAGAAACGTTGCAAAGATTCTATTTATTTAAAATGTTTTATATTAAAAAATTATAAACTATATTTTAGGAATAATTATTTGGGTGGAGGTGTTGCAGATATTCAAAAAAAGAAAAAACACAAAGTTCTAGGAGCCATATATAAAATATCAAAAAGAGATGAGAAAAAGTTAGATGTTTATGAAAATTTCCCAAAAACTTATATTAAGAAATACTTTCGACTTTCTGGTAAAAAAGTAATGTTTTATTATATGCCCGAAAAAAGTAAATATAATCCGCCGAGCAAAAGATATTTAAATTTAATACTTCGAGGTTATGAAGATTGTGGATGGAATAAAAAAATGCTTTTAAAAACTATAAAAACTTTAAAACGTCGTCCATTTTAATTTTTGAAATATCTTCAGAGTTATACATTTCTTTGCTATCTAATATTGTAATATTTTTTTGATCTGGTTTAAATTTTTTGGAGTTGGTTGGACCAAATAATACTATCATTGGTACTGAAGCAAGACTTATCATGTGCATTACACCATTATCGATTGAAACAGCTTTATCCAACCTTGTAGACAAAGCAGTTACAAGGGCAGGGCATGATAAAGAAGTGTTTTGCTCAGGAAATAAAGCTCCATTTATTTCTGATTTAATTTTTTCAATTATTATTTTATTTGATTTATCAATAAAAAAAACTGGTTTCTTATTTTTTGACTGAACTTTTTTTGCTAAAGAAATAAACATATTTAAAGGCCAACTTTTTTTTCTGTACTCATTACCTTGAGTTACGGAAAAACCAATGTACCCATTTTCTGGCAATAATCTTTTTGACTCTTCTATATATTGAGCCGGCAACTGTCGTATATTAAACTTAATTCTTTCAATTTTTATATTTAAAAAATTTTCTAAATTAAGCAACGTCATTTCTGAAATATTATCTCTATTAACAAAAGAGAACTTATTTGAACAAAAATTGAATTTGTAAGTTGAAGAGTAAAATTTTTTTGATGGAATTCTCTTCAATATAAGAGTGTTCCTTAATTTAGATTGTAGATCTATAATTAAGTCAAATTCATCTATATTTAAATTTAAGAAATTTTTTTTAGCATATAACAAATGCCACCACCTAAAACCAAAATATTGTAATTTCAAATCTAGTGTCTCTAAATTTTTAATACCGTATTCTTTCAATTTTCTAGAAAAATGGTTTTCATGCGCACTAAGATAATAAAATTTATAATGCTTGAAATAATTTTGTAAGCTTAAAATAAGTGGAAAAAGCTGAATCGAATCTCCTAAACCTCCACCAGAATTATAGATCAATATCTTTTTATTCATTAATAATTATTACTTTATAAGATTAAAAAAATAATATAAACGTATTTACTTAATTAACAAGAATGTGCCCTCGTGGTGAAATTGGTAGACACAAAGGACTTAAAATCCTTGCCCTTTTGGGAGTGCCAGTTCGAGTCTGGCCGAGGGCACCAAAAATAGTTTTATACAATGAAAAAATTACACTTTATTTTTGATAAGAGATCAAAAAAAGCACAAAACCTAAAAAAAAAAATTTTAAAAAAATATAAAAATACTTCACCCAAAAAATCAGATTGTATAGTGGTGGCCGGAGGGGACGGTTTTATGCTTAACATTTTAAAGCGTTTTTATATGATAAAAAAACCTTTTTATGGAATTAATTGTGGAACCTTTGGTTTTTTAATGAATAAATTTACTTTCACAGATATAGAAAGAAAAATTAGCAAAGCCAAAAAAACTTTAATTAATCCATTGGAACTAATAGCAATTGATAAAAACAATAAAAGAAAAAAATTAATAGCTATTAATGAAGTCTCCCTTTTTAGGGAAAGTAAACAAACTGCTTTAATAAGACTTAAAGTTGGAAAAAAAATAATTATGAAAAAACTCATAGGTGACGGTGTATTGATCTCAACACCTGCAGGTAGTACTGCTTATAATTTATCAGTTCATGGTCCGATCTTATCTTTAAACTCTGGAAAGTTAGCAATTACACCTATCAGTCCTTTTAGACCAAGAAGATGGAAGGGAAAAATTATCTCTAATAATATGAGAGTAAAAATAAATAATTTAGATACTTTAAAAAGACCTATAGCTGCAGTAGCAGATAATATGGAAGTCAGAAACGTTAAATCTTTAATAATTAAGATTAATAAAAATATTAAACTTGTATTACTACATGATAGAGATAGAAGTTTAGTTAAAAAGATAAAAATTGAACAGCTTAGAAAAAATATCAAATAATTCTTACATACGTTTTCATGAATTATAAAATTACTGAAAATTATTATTTCTATTTTATAATTTTGGCTTTGGGTATAATTATAAGGATATATTATTCGAATTTTGAGAGTTACTGGATAGATGAACAAATAGCTTTTTTTATATCCGACCCAACATTAAATTTGAAAGAAACAACAATTAGAAGTCTTAATTCTGACTATAGCCCTCTTTTATATAATGTTTTTCTAAAAGTATTTTTTAGTATTTTTGGCTATTCACCGAATGTAGGAAGATATTTTTCGATATTAGTAGGATTTTTAAGTATAATTCTTTTAACCTACATTTCATTTTCAATTTCTAAAAAAAAATCTGTCTTTATAGCTATTCTCCTATCAAGCATGAATATATATCTTATATCTTATTCAGCAGAGACTAGAGCTTATTCTACAATTTTTTTATTAAGCTTAATAAATATATATTTATTTTTTTGTGTATTTATATTTAAAAAGAAAAATAAATTTTTTAAAATAGCCTTTCCTTTTTCTGTATTTTTAATCTTATTATCCCACCCATTCACAAGTTTAATAATTATCTCAGAAATTATATTTATTTTTATTGAAGATTTAAAAAAAAGAAAAGTTAATTATAAATATTATATGATTACCTTTGTAACTATACTGTTGTATACAATTATAGAGCAAGATTATCTTAAAATTTTATTTAGCTACAATCCCCCAGATTTTTTCATTAAAAATCCAGATTTAGTTTTTTTTACAAATTTTTATTTTGATCGTTTTTTTGGATCAAAAATTATGGGTTATATTTTTCTTTTTTTATTAATTTTCTTATTAATAAAAAATAAACAAAAAATTCTTAATAACAAATTTTATCTGTTCTTATTAATTCTTTTAACCACCATCTATTTTATTCCTATTTTATATGGTTTAATAATTAATCCTGTACTCAAGGATAAATATATAATTTTTGTATTAATCCCGGTTATATTATTGATCTCAAGTTTAATTTTTGAGATTCAAAATTTAAGATTAAGAAAGTTATTAATTGGGTTTATTTTTATATCCATAACAACTAATCAATTTTTTGAAATTTATAATAAAAAAATAAACAAACCGGATTTTAAAACTATTTTTAATCAATTGAATGAACAAGAAGTAAAAAATATAGCTGTAATTACATTAGATAAAACTCATGAATACATGATGGATATAGAAAAAAAAGATCCATATAGAGAGAGAGATATTATAAAAAATTATATTAAAAATTTTGACGATATTGATAAAAATTTTGTATTTCTTAATCAAGAAAAAATACCTTCAGAATTAAACAGCATATGGTTAATTTGTTACGAGCCAATTGTGGATGGTAAATGTAAAAAAAATATAAGAATAAATAAGAATTATAAAATTAAAAAAGAAATATCATCTTATCAACTGACTTCTTATTTGCTTAAAAAATAATCCAATCTTAAAAAATAAATAATACTAATAATAAAAAACTTTATTGCATACATAATATGTAATTGAGATCTTTCATCTGCATAGATAGTTTTTATAGGAATTTCTTTAATTTTAAGTTTTTTTTGAATTATTTTAATTCTAATTAATTGATCAAAATTAAATGTATTAGGCAATTCATTTAATTTAATTTTATTAAAAATATCCATTCTGTAAGCCCACATACCTGTGTGTGCATCCTTAAAATTTGTTTTAAAAACAAAATTAAAAAATTTAGTTAAAAAAATATTTCCAATTAATTTGTATAGTGGCATTCCACCATATATTGCGCTCAAAAGCCCTGATTTTAATCTAGACCCAGTTGATGCATAATATTTTTTTTCTTTTAGAGCCATTATAAGTTCTTTTATATATACAGGTGAATATTGACCATCTCCATGAATCATCACAGCATATTTAAATTTATTTTTTATTGCGAATGAGAGGCATTTTTTAATGTTACCTCCGTATCCTAAATTCTTTTTGTTTATATTTAATTTTGCACGTTTAAATCTTTTTAAAATTTCTTTACTATAGTAAATAGTTGAGTCCCGGGAGCAATCATCACTTATTAATAACTGCACTTGATAGTTTTTTATTTTTTTAAAATTAATTTTTTTAAAAACATTATATACACGTTTTTTAGCTTTATAAGTTATTATAAAAATTAGAAGTTTTTCTTTTTTCATTTTAAGATGGTGCCCTCACACGGACTCGAACCGCGAACCTACTGATTACAAATCAGTTGCTCTACCAATTGAGCTATGAGGGCTTAATTGTCTATCTAGCATAATATTGTTAAATTTTAAAATATTTATTTACTTTTCTTAATAATGTGAGAGATATGATGACAAACTATAGATACTGTGTTTGATATATTAAGACTTTCTATGTTTTTATTTATATTAATTTTAAATTTAAAATCAGAATTTTCTAATGTTTTTTCTTTTATCCCGTATCCCTCTGAACCAAACAAAAGTACATTTTTTCCTACCCATTCATGACTTGTAAAATCTTTTTTCGCCGAAACATCAAATGCACTAATCCAAAAATTTTTTGTTTTTAAAAATTTTAAAGTGCTATTTATGTTTGAAACTTTAAATAAATTTATATGTTCAACACCGCCACTAGCACTTTTGTATAAAAGTTTACTCTTTGCGGGAAAAGATCTTTCTTTAACAATTATTCCATCAATCCCAAAAGAAGCTGCACTTCTTATTATTGAACCTATATTTCTAGGATCCGATACTTCTTGAAGCGCAATTAAATTTATATTTTTCTTAGAATTTTCATTTACAAAATCTTTCAGGGAAACATCTTCTAAACTTTCAAGTTCTGCAATTAACCCTTGATGCGCTGTTTCATCTTTGCCGCATAGATTGTCCAACTCTTTCTTTGACTTGTAAAATGTATGTACATCTTTTAGTAAATTTAAAGATTGATTTTCTCTATTTAAATTCTTCTTTGCATCTTCTGTTAAAAAAACCCTATCAATCTTTCTTTTAGGGTTCTTAAGTGCCTCTATTACAGCATGTTTGCCAACTATTAAAAATGTTGTTTTTTTCATAAAAAACAGGTTCTTTTTTCAAATAAATAGCATATTTAAATACAAAATGATTTATTGCTTTTATTTACTAAGATGCTTATAAAACCCTTGTTGTTAAATACTTTTTAAGTTATGGGGTATCCCTTAACATGTTTTTAAGGAGGGGTACCAAAGCGGTCAAATGGGGCGGGCTGTAAACCCGTTGACTTCGGTCTTCGAAAGTTCGAATCTTTCCCCCTCCACCAAACTTTAAAGTTTTAACTTGAATAAGAGCGTAAAGAGTTTGGATTTTGCGGGTGTAGTTCAATGGTAGAACGCTAGCCTTCCAAGCTGGATGTAAGGGTTCGATTCCCTTTACCCGCTCCAGAATTAAAAAGTAAATAAAAGAAGGAAAAAAAAATGGCTGAGAAAAAAAAATTTGAGAGAAACAAACCACACTGTAATATTGGTACAATAGGACATGTGGATCATGGTAAGACGACCTTAACAGCGGCTATAACAAAAGTTTTAGCTGAGAAAGGTGGAGCTGAATTTATTGCATATGACCAAATTGATAAAGCTCCAGAGGAAAAAGAAAGAGGTATTACTATTTCAACCGCTCACGTTGAGTATGAGACTGAAAAAAGACACTATGCTCACGTAGACTGTCCTGGTCACGCTGACTATGTTAAAAATATGATCACTGGAGCAGCACAAATGGATGGAGCTATATTAGTTGTTAACGCTGCTGATGGCCCTATGCCTCAAACTCGAGAACACATACTTTTAGCGAGACAAGTAGGAGTTCCGGCTATAGTTGTTTTTTTAAACAAAATAGATCAAGTAAAAGATAAAGAGTTAGTTGATTTAGTTGAGGCTGAAATTAGAGAATTACTAAGTTCCTATAAATTTCCAGGAGACAAAATACCAATTGTAAAGGGATCAGCTCTAAACGCCGTAGAAGGAAAAGATGAAGCTACTGGAAAAAATGCAATTATGGAATTAATGAAGGCGGTGGACGAAACTATTCCACAACCTTCTAGGCCAAAAGATAAGCCGTTCTTAATGCCAGTTGAAGATGTTTTTTCTATTTCAGGAAGAGGAACAGTTGTAACTGGAAGAGTTGAACAAGGTGTTGTTAAAACTGGAGAAGAAATCGAGATAGTTGGTATAAGAGATACTAAAAAATCAGTATGTACTGGCGTCGAAATGTTTAGAAAACTTCTTGATAGTGGTGAAGCAGGAGATAACATTGGTGCTTTACTTAGAGGAGTTGAGAGAACAGATGTTGAGAGAGGTCAAGTATTAGCTAAACCAGGATCGGTTACTCCTCATACAGAGTTTGAAGCTCAAGCTTATATATTAAAAAAAGAAGAAGGAGGTAGACATACACCTTTCTTCACGAAATATAGGCCACAATTTTATTTTAGAACTACCGACGTTACAGGAGAGGTAACACTTCCCTCTGGGACTGAAATGGTAATGCCAGGTGACGATGCTAAATTTAATGTTAAGCTGATTACTCCGATCGCAATGAATGAAAAATTAAATTTTGCTATAAGAGAAGGCGGTAAAACCGTTGGAGCTGGTGTGGTAACAAAAATTATTAAATAGCTACTAGGAGCGTAGCTCAATTGGTAGAGCGCCGGTCTCCAAAACCGGAGGTTGGGGGTTCGATTCCCTCCGCTCCTGCCAACAAGCTACAAAATTAATATGAGAAACCCTTTAAAATTTATACAAGAAGTCAAACAAGAAGCTTTTAAAATTACTTGGCCAACCAAAAAAGACACTATGACAGGTGCTCTGATGGTATTTGGATTAGCTTCAGTTGCAGCTCTTTTTTTCCTATTGTTGGATCAAATTTTACGCTTTTTACTCAACATAATCTTAACAATAAATATATAGAATGAACTGGTATATCGTACAAGCTTACTCAGGATTTGAAAAGAAAGTTGTAGATTCTATCAAAGATGTTTTAGCAAAAAATAAATTAGAGTCTCACATGGAAAAAATTCTAGTTCCAACACACCAAGTAACAGAAGTAAAAAAAGGGAAAAGAACTAAAAAAGAAAAAAAATACTTTCCAGGCTATGTCTTAATTAAGATTGATTTAAATAAGCAAATATATCATCTTATTAAAAATATACCCAAAATAAGTGGATTTTTAGGTTCTGCTGACAAACCTTCAGCGATAACAGATAACGAAATACAAAGAATTTTAGGCCAAGTTTCAGAAAGTGCAATTAATCAAAAAAGTGGTATAAGTTTCGAGATTGGTGAAAAAGTTAAGGTATGTGATGGACCGTTTGCATCATTTAATGGACTTGTAGAAGAAATAGATGAGGAAAAATCAAGACTAAAAGTTTCTGTATCTATTTTCGGAAGACCAACACCAGTAGATTTAGAGTTTAACCAAGTGGAGAAAAATTAGATGGCAAAAGAAATTACAGGTTACGTAAAATTACAAATCAAAGGAGGACAAGCTAATCCAGCACCTCCTGTTGGCCCGGCTCTTGGTCAAAGAGGAATTAATATTATGGAATTTTGTAAAGCCTTTAACGAAAAAACAAAATCTTTTATGGGTAAACCTGTACCAGTTGTAATCACTGTTTACAAAGATAAAAAATTTGACTTTATAATTAAATCACCTCCTGCATCTCATTTTATTAGAGAGGCTGCAAAACTTAAAAGCGGGTCAAGCGAACCTGGCAGAGTAGTTGCTGGATCTATTACAATGAAACAAGCAGAAGCAATTGCAAAAGAGAAGATGAAAGATTTGAATGCCTTTGATTTAAAAGAAGCAACTAAAATTATTTGTGGATCCGCTAGATCAATGGGCATAGAGGTTAAGGAATAAAAAAATGAAAAAAAGATCAAAAAGATTTGAAGAGTTAAAAAAACTTTCTACTAAGGAAAAAAAATTAGAGCTAAAAGAAATTTTTGATTTAGTAAAAAAAACATCAACAGCAAAATTTGATGAGTCTATTGATTTATCATTAAGAATTAATTTAAAACAATCAAAAGGTGGAGATTTTAATTTAAGAACAGTTATAAAACTTCCTAATGGTTCCGGAAAAAAAACCAAAGTAGCAGTTTTATGTGAAACTGATAAATTAAGTGAAGCAAAAAAAAGTGGAGCAGATATAGTAGGATCAGATGATCTTCTAGAAAAAATTGCTTCAGGAAAATTTGGCTTCGATAAATTAATATGCACTCCTGGTATGATGAGCAAGATAGGAAAACACGGAAAAGTATTAGGCCCTAAAGGTTTAATGCCAAATCCTAAGTTGGGGACAGTATCTAATGATATAAAAAAAGCTGTTGAAGATATTAAAACTGGTTTGGTAGAAGTAAAAAATGATAAAGATGGCAATCTGGCTTCCACAATCGGTAGAAAAAGTTTTTCAAACGAAAAATTACTAAATAATTATAATCATTTTATTGATTCAGTAAAAAAAGAAAAGCCTAGTACAATCAAAGGAGAGCTCATCAAAAATATATTTATTACTTCTACTATGGGAATTTCTTACAAAGTTGGTAAAAGGAGCTAAATTTTATGATGAGCAAAGAAAATAAAAAAAATTATATTGAGGAAATGAAAAAGGTATTTTCCTCAAGCGAAGCTGTTATGATTGCTCAATATCAAGGTCTAAATGTTAAAGAATTGGACTCTTTGAGAAAAGAACTTAGAGATAAAGGTATAATTTTTAAAATTACTAAAAATAGAATCACAAAAATTGCACTTAAAGATTCACCTTGTAAAGATCTTGAAAAATTTTTTACAGGTCCAACCGCTGCCGCAATGTCCTCAGATGCTATTACCTCAGCAAAAATTTTAACGAAATTTGCTAAAACAAATAATAAATTGAAAATTGTTGCAGGATTCATGGATGGTAAGGTTTTAGACCAAAAAGAAGTGGCTATAATCGCCACACTACCTTCACTAGAGGAGGCAAGAGCGAAAATAGTAGGTATTTTAGCTGCTCCTGCACAAAAATTAGTAAGTATTTTACTTGCACCTGGCTCAAAAATTGCTAATTTAGCGCGCGCAAAGAGTTTAAAAAATTAATTCATAGGATTCACAGATGGCAGATTTAAATAAAATTATAGAAGATTTATCAAAACTCACTGTAGTAGAAGCAGCAGAGTTGTCAAAACAACTAGAGGACAAATGGGGAGTTACAGCCGCAGCACCAGTAGCAGCCGCCGCTCCTGGAGGTGCAGCACCAGCCGCTGAAGAAAAATCAGAATTTACAGTTTTTCTTGCCTCGGGTGGAGACAAAAAAATTAACGTAATTAAAGAAGTAAGATCCTTTACAGGCTTAGGTTTAAAAGAAGCAAAAGATTTAGTAGAAGCCGCACCAAAAGAAATTAAATCTGGTGTAGCTAAAAAAGAAGCTGAAGAAATTAAGAAAAAATTAGAAGCAGCTGGAGCTAAAGTAGAATTAAAGTAAATTAAAGAATTGGTTATACTTTGCTGAAGTTTAGGGCCCTTCAGTAAAGTTTTTTTATTGATGGATTTATCTTTTACTGAAAAAAAAAGTATCAGGAAAAATTTTGGCAAGTTAGCCGAAAGTCTTTCTATTCCAAATCTTATAGAGGTACAAAAAAACTCGTACAGTGAGTTTTTAAAATCAAAATCTTTATCAGAACAGCTCAGCGATCTTTCCAAAGGAATTGATAAGGTTTTTAAGAGTATATTTCCTATAGAGGATGGAACAGAAAAATCTACCTTAGAATATATATCTTATAAATTAGAAAAGCCAAAATTTGATGTACTTGAATGTAGACATCGAAGCTTAACTTACTCAGCTCCTTTAAAAGCAAACTTAAGGCTGGTTGTGTATGATATTGATCCCGATAATAACACAAAACAAATTTTATCTGCAAAAGAACAAGAAGTTTTTATAGGTGATTTACCTTTAATGACACCGAGCGGAACTTTTGTAGTTAATGGTGTTGAAAGGGTAGTCGTAAACCAAATGCATAGAAGTCCAGGTGTATTTTTTGATCATGATAAAGGCAAAACACACTCCAGCGGAAAACTTTTATTCAATTGTAGAATTATTCCTAGCAGAGGTTCTTGGTTAGATTTTGAATTTGATCCAAAAGATATTTTATTTTTTAGGGTTGATAGAAAAAAGAAACTACCTATTACAACAATTCTTTATGCTTTGGGGTATACTAAAGAAAAAATAATAGAAACTTTTTACTCTAAAAATAAATTTGTTTACGACAAAGAAAGTAAAATGTGGGCTACAAAATTTATTCCCGAGAATTACAAAAGACCAATTAAGATTCCTTATGATTTGATTGACTCTAAAACTAAAAAGAAATTTCTTAATAAAGGAGAAAAATTAAATTTTATAATTGCACAAAAACTTAAAGAAAAAAAATTATCAGATATTTTAATACCTAATTCTGAAATTATTGGCAAATATTTGGCTTCAGATTTAAAAGAAAGAAGTGGAGAGATTCTTATTAAATCTGGATTTGATATTTCAGAGGATATACTTGAAAAAATTTTATCACAAGAAATTTTTTCATTAGAATTAGTTAATGTAGACCCTATAAACAAAGGACCATATCTTTTAGAGACACTAAAGTTAGACAAAAATACAAATAAAATAGAAGCTCTTAATGATATTTATAAAGTTTTAAGACCAGGTGAGGCGCCAACTATCGAAATTGCAGAGGAGATTTTTAAAAACCTTTATTTCAATAAAGAAAGATACGATCTATCTGAAGTTGGTAGGGTAAAACTTAACTTTAAACTTAATTTAAACAGAAGCGCAAAAGAAACTATTCTAAACAAAGATGACATTGTTTCAATTATAAAATTTATGCTTGATTTAAGAGATGGAAGAGGAGAAGTAGACGACATCGACCACTTAGGAAATAGAAGAGTTAGATCAGTAGGAGAACTTGTTGAAAATCAATTTAGAATAGGTTTGTTACGAATGGAAAGGACAATCAAAGAAAAAATGTCAACTTTTCTGGAGATAGAGTCCGCAATGCCACAAGATTTAATTAACGCTAAACCTATAACTACCTCTTTAAAGGATTTCTTTGCGACATCTCAACTATCGCAATTTATGGATCAAACAAACCCTCTTTCTGAAATTACTCACAAAAGAAGAGTTTCTGCTTTAGGACCAGGCGGCTTAACAAGAGAAAGAGCGGGTTTTGAAGTTAGAGATGTTCATCCGACACATTATGGAAGAATATGTCCAATAGAAACTCCAGAAGGGCCAAACATAGGTTTGATTAATAGTTTAGCTACTTATTGTAGAGTAAACAAATATGGTTACATAGAAAGTCCATACAAAAAAGTAATTAACGGCAAAGTTACAAACAATATTGAATATCTGTCTGCAATAGATGAAGAAAAGTACACAATAGCACAAGCCAATTCACCGATAAACAAAGATGGATCATTTGCTGAAGAATTAGTCTCTTGCAGAAAAGATTTAAATTTTTTATTGTCTAACAAAGAAAATATTGAGTATATAGACGTCTCTCCAAAACAATTGGTATCGGTCGCTGCTGCATTAATTCCTTTTTTAGAGAATGATGATGCTAATAGAGCGTTAATGGGCTCAAACATGATGAGACAAGCAGTGCCATTACTAAAACCAGAATCACCGTTAGTTGGTACCGGAATAGAGTCAGATGTTGCATTAGACTCAGGAGTAACTATTGTAGCAAAAAGAGATGGTATAGTTGACAAAATTGACGGTAAAAGAATTGTTGTAAAAGCTATAGATGACAAAGATTTATCTAAATCTAGTGTAGATATTTATAATCTTTCAAAATTTAAAAGGTCTAATCAAAACACATGTATAAACCAAAAACCTTTAGTAAAAGTAGGCGATCAGATTAAATCTGGAGATATAATTGCTGATGGACCAGCTACTAAACTTGGAGAGTTAGCTTTAGGAAAAAATGTTACTGTCGCATTCATGCCATGGCAAGGGTATAATTTTGAGGACTCAATACTTATTTCAGAGAGATGTGTTACAGACGATGTTTTTACCTCTATTCATATTGAAGAATATGAATCAATGGCAAGAGATACAAAATTAGGTGCAGAGGAAATTACTAGAGATATTCCAAATGTTAGCGAAGAAAGTTTAAGAAATTTGGATGAGTCAGGAATTGTTTACGTAGGAGCTGAAGTAAAACCCGGAGATATTTTAGTTGGAAAAGTAACACCAAAAAGCGAAACTTCTTCTAGCCCTGAAGAAAAGCTTCTAAGATCAATTTTTGGTGAAAAAGCTACAGACGTGAGAGATTCATCGCTGAAACTTCCATCTGGAAGCACCGGTGTGGTGATAGATGTGAGAGTTTTTAACAGACATGGTATTGAAAAAGATGAAAGATCATTAGCTATTGAAAGATCAGAAATAGAATTAGTACAAGAAGATAAAAAAGTAGAAGAAGAAATTCTTAATAGAAATATAAGGGACAGAGCTATAGATTTAATTAAAGGCCAAAAAATTAACAAACCAATAAAAGATATTAAAGTGGATGAAATACTCAAAGAAGACAAACTAACTAATTTAACACTCAAAGAAATGTGGAAGCTATCTTTTTCGAATGAACAATTAAATAACAATTTGTCTAAATTAAAAAAACAATATGAAGATGCTAATGAAGACATCAAATTAAGATTTGAAGACAAAGTTGTAAAAATTAAGCAGGGAGACGATCTTTTACCTACAGTAATGAAAGTTGTAAAGGTATTCGTAGCGGTTAAAAGAAGATTAATGCCAGGAGACAAAATGGCTGGAAGACATGGCAATAAAGGAGTTGTTAGTAAAATTGTTCCTATTGAGGATATGCCGTACATGGAAAATGGCAAACCTGTTGATATAGTTCTAAATCCTTTAGGAGTGCCTAGTCGAATGAATGTTGGTCAAATTTTAGAAACCCATCTTGGTTGGGCCTGTTCAGAGCTAGGTGAACAAATTAAAGCATTACTTAAAAATTTTGAAGAAAAAATTAATGATATAAATAAAAAATTGCAGAATATTTATGGTAAAAAATACTATGATGATGTCGTAAGTAAATTGAGCAAAAAAGAGATGTTTGAATTATTAAATAATATTTCAAATGGTTTACCTATATCGACACCAGTTTTTGATGGTGCTTCTACCGAAGATATTACAAAAATGCTTGACTTGTCTAAACTTCCAAATACCGGCCAAACAAATTTATGGGATGGTATAACAGGTGAAAAATTTGACCGACCAGTTACAGTAGGTATCATTTACATGTTAAAACTAAATCACTTAGTTGAAGACAAAATACATGCTAGATCAACAGGACCATATAGCTTAGTAACACAACAACCCCTTGGTGGCAAAGCCCAGCTAGGAGGACAAAGATTTGGTGAAATGGAAGTATGGGCCTTAGAAGCTTATGGAGCATCTTATACTTTACAAGAAATATTAACAGTCAAATCAGATGATGTAGCTGGTCGTACAAAAGTTTACGAGACTATTGTAAAAGGTAACAACAATTTTGAGTCAGGTGTGCCTGAGTCATTTAATGTATTAATTAAAGAGATAAGAGCTTTAGGTTTAAATATAGAATTAAATTAAAATGGCAAAAAATATAATAAAAAACGAGACAAATAATTTACAAGAAAAAAGCTTCACTAGTATAATGATTACTCTAGCGAGCCCAGAAAAAATAAAATCATGGTCATTTGGAGAAATAAAAAAACCAGAGACTATCAATTATAGAACCTTTAGACCTGAAAAAGATGGTCTATTCTGTGCAAGAATATTCGGTCCAGTCAAAGATTATGAGTGTCTGTGCGGAAAATACAAAAGGATGAAATTTAGAGGAATCATATGTGAAAAATGTGGAGTAGAAATTACAAAGTCAAATGTTAGAAGAGAGAGAATGGGCCATATTGAGTTAGCTTGTCCTGTTGCCCATATTTGGTTCTTAAAATCATTACCAAGTCGAATTTCTTTAGCTATAGATATGAAACTTAAAGAAGTAGAAAAGGTTTTATATTTTGAGAGTTTTATTGTTATAGAGCCAGGTCTTACAACATTAAAAAAAGGTCAGTTATTAACTGAAGAAGCATTAATTAAAGCGCAAGAAGAATTTGGTGAAGACGCTTTTTCTGCTGGTATTGGAGCAGAAGCAGTGAGAGAAATCTTATTAAACTTAGATCTACAAAAAGAGCAAAAAAAATTAAGGGATTCTCTAAAAGAAATTAAATCAAAAGTAACAGAGGAGCGAACTGTAAAAAGATTAAAATTAATAGAATCATTTATTAATTCTGGCAATAAGCCTGAATGGATGATCTTAACTACTGTTCCAGTAATACCACCTGAATTAAGACCTCTAGTACCTTTAGACGGAGGTAGATTTGCGACTTCAGATCTTAACGATCTTTATAGAAGAGTAATAAATAGAAACAATAGATTGAAAAGATTATTAGATCTAAAAGCCCCAGATATAATCGTAAGAAACGAAAAAAGAATGTTACAAGAGTCCGTAGATGCACTTTTTGATAATGGTAGAAGAGGCAGAGTAATTACTGGCACAGGTAAAAGACCTCTTAAGTCTCTAGCTGAAATGCTTAAAGGAAAACAAGGAAGATTTAGACAAAATTTATTAGGAAAACGAGTTGATTATTCAGGAAGATCGGTAATAGTTGTAGGACCAGAACTTAAACTCCATCAATGCGGTTTGCCAAAAAAAATGGCATTAGAATTATTCAAACCTTTCTTATATGCTAGACTAGACAAACTTGGACTAGCAACGACTATAAAACAGGCAAAAAGATTAGTTGAAAAAGAAAAAAGTGAAGTTTGGGATGCATTGGAACATATTATAAGAGAACATCCTGTAATTTTAAATAGAGCCCCTACTTTACATAGACTAGGTGTTCAAGCTTTTGAAGCGAAATTAATAGAAGGTAATGCTATAGAGCTACACCCTCTCGTGTGTGCAGCTTTTAATGCAGACTTTGATGGAGACCAGATGGCCGTTCATATTCCATTAAGTTTGGAAGCACAACTGGAGTCAAGAGTTTTAATGATGTCTACAAATAATATTTTGAGTCCATCTAATGGTAGACCAATTATAGTTCCCAGTCAGGATATAGTATTAGGTATATACTACCTTTCACAATCTAGTAATAAAGATGAAAAAATTAAAGGAATATTCTCAAGTATTGAAGAAATAGAACAAGCTTTAGAAAATAAATCGATAAGTCTTCATTCTAAAATAATCTCTCTTTTTAAAACAGTAGACTCTAACGGCAAGAAAGTGAGTCATAAATATCAAAGTACAGCAGGTAGATTTTTGCTTGCTAATGTTTTACCAAAAAATGAAAAAATTAAATTTACTTTAGTAGACAGGCTACTTACAAAAAAAAATGTTTCCGAAGTTATTGATACAATTTTTAGATACTGCGGCCAAAAAGAAACAGTTATTTTTTGTGACAAAATAAAATCTCTAGGTTTTAAGCATGCATTTAAAGCAGGAATTTCTTTTGGAAAAAATGACTTAATAATACCAAAGACTAAAATAGATTTGATTAATACGACCAAGAAAAAAATAGAAGAATATGAAAAACAATATTCAGACGGACTTATAACTAGAGGAGAAAAGTATAATAAAGTTGTAGATATATGGTCTAAATGTACCGATACAGTTGCTAACGAAATGATGAAAGAAATTTCCTCAGCCGAAAAAATATATCCAGACGATCGAATAGAAACTAACTCAGTATTTATGATGGCTGACTCTGGGGCAAGAGGTTCGCAAGCTCAAATGAAACAATTAGCTGGTATGAGAGGTTTAATAGCTAAACCTTCAGGAGAAATTATCGAAACTCCTATCACTGCAAATTTTAAAGAAGGGTTAACTGTTCTAGAATACTTTAATTCAACCCATGGAGCTAGAAAAGGCCTTGCTGATACTGCCTTAAAAACTGCAAACTCAGGGTATTTGACTAGAAGATTATGTGACGTTGCTCAAGATTTACAAATAACAACAAAAGATTGTAACTCTAAATCATCTATTACTCTTACAGAAATAATAGAGGGAGGAAATGTATTAGTGAGTTTATCTGAAAGAGTTTTAGGTAGATTTCCTTCTCATGATGTAAAACATCCGATTACAGGAGAACTCATAGTCAAGAAAAAGAAACTAATTGACGAAACAGATTGTGAATTAATCGACTCAGCTGGAGTAAAATCTATAAAAGTGTACTCTGTTATTACTTGTGAGGCCAAAAGAGGAGTTTGCCAAACATGCTACGGAAGAGATCTAGCAAGAGGAAAAATAGTGAGTGTTGGAGAAGCAATTGGGATGATCGCAGCCCAATCAATTGGAGAGCCGGGTACACAATTAACAATGAGAACTTTCCACGTAGGGGGAACAGCCCAAATTAAAGAAGAGTCACAAATAATTTCTCAAAGCAAAGGTAAATTAAAAATACTTAACAAAAATTTAATTGAAGATTCTAAAAAAAATATAATAGTTATGAGTAGAAATACACAGCTTTCAATTGAAGATGAAAATGGAAGACAATTAGCAATTTATAAAGTTAACTATGGATCAAAATTATTCTTTAAAGACGGAGATTTAATTGAAAAAGGCAAGAAGATAGCAGAATGGGATCCTTATACATTGCCTGTAATTGCTGAAACCAGCGGAACAGTAAACTATATGGATTTAGTCGAGGGTGTTTCTTTGACCGAAACTTTAGATGATGCAACAGGAATTTCATCTAGATCAGTTACAGATTGGAAATCCTTGTCTAAAAATTCTGAACTTAAACCTAGAATAACATTACGAAGCAAAAAGGGAGAAGTTATCAAAAAGGCAGATGGTAATGTTGCTAGATATTATTTAGTTCCAGACTCAATTTTATCTGTTAAAGATGGCCAAGAAGTTTCTGCTGGTGATGTTTTGGCTAGATTACCAAAGGAAACATCCAAAACTAAAGACATTACAGGAGGCTTACCCAGAGTAGCTGAATTATTTGAAGCGAGAAGGCCAAAAGATAGTGCTATTATAGCTGAAAACGATGGAGTTATTGAATTTGGAAAAGAAGTTAGAGGTAAACAAAAAATTTCTATAGTTTCTTCAAAAGGAGAAACATCAAATTATTTAATACCAAAAGGTAAACACGTTAATTTTAATCAAGGAGAAAAAATTAAAAAGGGTGAGTACTTACTTGATGGAAGTCCAGCACCACATGATATTTTAAGAATATTAGGTGTTGAGAAATTAACTGAATATTTTGTAAGTGAAGTCCAGGAAGTTTATAGATTACAAGGTGTAGTTATTAACGATAAACATATAGAAACAATCGTTAGACAAATGTTGAAAAAAGTTGAAGTAAAAAACCCAGGAGACTCAGAGTTATTAGTAGGTGAAGTGATTGATCTTTTAGATATGCTTAAATTAAATGAAGATCTTAAAAAGGACAATAAAAAATTAGTAGAATACGAGAGAATTTTACTAGGTATTACTAAAGCATCCTTACAAACAAACTCTTTTATTTCTGCGGCATCTTTTCAAGAAACTACAAGAGTTCTTACAGACGCATCTATAAAAGGAAAAGTTGATCATCTAGAAGGATTAAAGGAAAATGTTATTGTAGGCAGATTAGTTCCCGCAGGTACTGGCCTAACTAAAATGCAATGGGATAAAGAAGCAAGAGAACAAGATAAAGCAAGAATTGCAGAACTTAAAAAACAACAACTAGAAAACCCTCCTGTAAGCGAAGAAACTAAGTAATTTCCTAGCTTTTTTACCCTATTAGTTATTGACTTTTATCACTTCAATGTTAGTTTAGCGCAATTTTGATAGTTGGAAGTAGGGCATTATTTAGCCTTAAACACTAACTTAAAAAAATTCAGGGCTTGCCTTAAATTTCCACTTCAAAATAATATATGCCAACTATAAATCAGTTATTAAAGAAACCTAGAGTTAAACCTATCGTAAGGAACAAAGTTCCTGCTTTAGAAAAGCAACCATTAAAGCGAGGTGTGTGCGTTAAAGTTTATACTACCACACCAAAAAAACCTAATTCAGCTTTAAGAAAAGTTGCAAGAGTTAGATTATCTAATGGCTTTGAAGTGACAGCATACATTCCGGGAGAGGGACATAATTTACAAGAACATTCAGTTGTTCTTATTAGAGGTGGTCGAGTTAAAGACTTGCCAGGTGTTCGTTATCATATCTTAAGAGGAAATTTAGACACACAAGGTGTAGCAGCAAGAAAAAAAAGAAGATCTTTATACGGAACAAAAAAACCAAAATAATTTATATATAATGTCTCGAAAAAGAAAAGCACCTATTAGAAAGATATACCCTGATCCAAAGTATGGATCAGTGATTATATCAAAATTCATTAATTCAATAATGTATGATGGTAATAGATCTACTGCCGAAAGAATTCTATATTCTGCACTAAAAAAAATTGAGGAGAAAAACAAACAAGATCCAATTAAAATATTTAATACCGCAATTAGTAATGTTAAACCAAATTTAGAAGTAAGATCAAGAAGAGTAGGAGGAGCAACTTACCAAGTTCCAGTAGAGGTAAAATCAAGCAGATCTCAGGCATTAGCTTTAAGATGGTTAATAGACGCTACAAGAAAAAGAAAAAATAAAACTATGTCAGAAAAATTATATTACGAGTTATTAGATGCTTCACAAAATAAAGGATCAGCAATAAAAAAAAGGGAGGATACACACAAAATGGCCGAGTCAAATAAAGCATTCGCTCATTTTAGATGGTAATCTTTTATGGCTAAATCTTACTCTTTAGATAAATACAGAAATATAGGAATCATGGCACACATTGACGCCGGTAAAACAACTACGACTGAAAGAATTTTATATTACACAGGTAAAAGTCATAAGATTGGAGAAGTTCATGACGGTGCTGCAACTATGGACTGGATGGAACAAGAGCAAGAAAGGGGTATAACTATAACTTCTGCAGCCACAACATGTTTTTGGAAAGATCACAGAATAAACATTATAGATACTCCTGGACATGTAGATTTTACCATAGAAGTTGAGAGATCTCTTAAAGTATTAGACGGAGCCGTCGCAGTATTTGACGGTGTTGCAGGTGTTGAACCGCAGTCAGAAACAGTTTGGCGTCAAGCAGACAAATATAAGGTGCCTAGAATTTGTTTTGTAAACAAATTAGACAGAACAGGCGCTGATTTTTTTAGATGTGTAGACATGATAAAAGACAGACTTGGTTGCAAACCTTTAGTTTTACAAATTCCAGTCGGCGCTGAATCAGAATTAAAAGGAGTAGTAGATTTAGTTAAGATGAAAGCTATCTTGTGGAAAGATGAAAAATTGGGTGCAGAATTCGAGTTAGTTGAAATACCAGAAAATTTAAAGGAAATAACACAAAAATACAGAAAAGAACTTGTCGAAACTGCAGTAGAGCAAGATGAAAAATTAATGGAGGAGTACCTGAACGGAAAAGAAGTTTCAGAGTCAGATCTTATTAAATGTATAAGAAAAGGAACATTAGGATTTAATTTCGTTCCAATTACAACTGGTTCAGCATTTAAAAATAAAGGTGTTCAGCCACTTTTGGATGCCGTGGTAGATTTTTTACCTAGCCCAACAGATCTTGGTTCGATAGAGGGTACAAAGTTAGGATCAGATGAAAAAGTTGAGATGAAATTTAATAATAGCGAACCTTTTTCTGCTTTGGCATTTAAAGTAGCAAACGACCCATTTGTAGGGTCTTTAACATTTATCAGAATATACTCTGGAACAATTAAAGCCGGAACTTCTATATATAATTCATCTAAAGAAAAATCAGAAAGAGTCGGGAGAATGCTATTAATGCATGCTAACAGTAGAGAAGATATCAAAGAGGCTAATGCGGGTGATATAGTAGCTTTAGCTGGTCTCAAATATACAATTACAGGACACACTTTATGTGATGAAAAAAAACCAGTGCTTTTAGAGCCGATGGAATTCCCGGATCCAGTTATAGAAATAGCAGTGGAACCTAAAACAAAAGCTGATCAAGAAAAAATGGGAGAGGCACTAGGTAGATTAGCAAAAGAGGACCCATCCTTTAGAGTTTCATCTGACGAAGAGTCTGGTCAAACTATTATAAAGGGTATGGGTGAACTTCATTTAGATATAATTGTTGATAGAATGAAAAGAGAATTTAAAGTTGAGGCTAATATAGGTGCTCCGCAGGTCGCATATCGAGAGACAATACTTGGATCTACAGAAGTAACCTATATACACAAAAAACAAAGTGGTGGAGCAGGGCAGTTTGCCAAAGTAACTCTTAATGTTGAACCTTTAGAACCTGGCAAAGGTAGAGAAGTAGAAAATAAAATTAAAGGTGGAGCGATACCCAAAGAATTTATTCCTGGAGTAGAAAAAGGTGTCGAAAGCGTAGCTGATAGTGGAATTCTGGCAGGATTTCCGCTTATAGATTACAAGGTTACTATTCTTGATGGATTACATCATGATGTCGACTCAAGTGTACTAGCTTTTGAAATAGCATCTAGAATGTGTTTTAGAGAAGCTTGTCAAAAAGCTACATTAAAATTATTAGAACCTGTAATGAAAGTTGAAGTAGTTACACCTGAAGATTTTATGGGAGATGTGATAGGTGATTTAAATAGTAGAAGAGGTCAAGTTGGAGCTACAGAGCCAAGAGGTAATGCTACTGCGATTTCTGCTACTGTCCCTTTAGCAAATATGTTTGGATATATTAATAATTTACGATCATCTACTCAGGGAAGAGCCCAGTACACTATGCAATTTAGTCATTATGAAAAAGTTCCCCAAAATGTTCAAGACGAGGTAACTAAAAAACTAGCTTAATTTATGGATAAACAAAATATTAGAATACATTTAAAAGCTTACGACAATAAAATCCTTGATTTATCAACTGAGGAAATTGTAAACACCGCTAAAAGAACTGGAGCCCAGGTAAAAGGTCCAATACCTTTACCTACGAGAATAGAAAAGTATACAGTTCTTAGGTCTCCTCATATAGACAAGAAAAGTAGAGAACAATTTGAATCACGAACACATAAAAGATTAATTGATATAATTGAACCTACACCTCAAACAGTTGAAGCTTTGATGAAGCTAGATTTAGCATCTGGTGTGGACATTGAAATAAAGATCTAAATTATGACATTAGGACTGATAGGAACAAAATTAGGAATGACCAGAGAGTTTATTAAAGGAGGACAGTCTGTTCCTGTAACTGTGATAAAAATAGAAAAGGGCAGAGTTTTGGACATAATAAAAAAAGAAACACGAGGCTACAATGCAATAAAGGTAGGTTTCTTTAAACTAAAGAATTCTAAACTGACCAAACAAATGAAAGGGTACTTTACTAAAAAAAATACAGAAGCTAAAAAAATATTGAAAGAATATAGAATTAATGAAGTAGAAAAATTTAAAGAAGGAAATGAGTTTGGACTTGAAATACTTAAAGATAAGAAATTTGTTGACGTTAGGTCTAAAACAATAGGAAAAGGGTTTGCAGGAGGTATGAAAAGGTGGAACTTTTCTGGACTAAGAGCTTCTCACGGTGTTTCAGTTTCACATAGAGCACACGGTTCAACTGGCCAAAATCAGGATCCTGGAAAAGTATTTAAGGGAAAGAAAATGGCAGGACATATGGGAGATAAATATAGAACTTTGTTAAATTTAGAAATTGTTAAATCTGATATTGAAAATAACCTTATTTATTTAAAAGGGTCAATACCAGGGTCGAAAAATTCAACTGTATTTTTAAAAGAGTCAGTCAAACACGTAAAAAGAAAAACTTTAATAGAAAAAATTGATTTCAAAGCTAAAAAAATTGAAGCAGCAAAAGGAAAGAAAAAATAATAATGAAATTAAAATTACTTAATATAGAGGGAACTAAATCTGAAACAGTAGAAATTTCAGATAAAGTTTTAAATTTAAAAATAAATCACAAATTAATTAAGTATGTGATTGATTGGCAGCTCAATCATATGAAACCAAGAACAGCAAAAACAAAACAAAGAAATGAAATTAAAGGCTCTACAAGAAAAATCTATGCCCAAAAAGGTACCGGAGGAGCTCGGCATTCCAGCAGAAAAGCACCTTTATTTGTAGGTGGAGGTGTTGCTCATGGTCCAAAAGGCGCTGTGTATAAAGTTAAAAAAATAAACAAAAAAGTTAGAAGACTAGCGCTTGCACAAACTTTATCAAAAAAGAATATAGATAAAAAATTGCATATTTTGGCTGATGTAAAAAAATTAATCAAGAAAACTAAAGAATTTAACAAATTTTTAGAAAGTAATAATATTTCAAATGCTCTAATTGTCTCAGACAAAGACTCAGAAAAAAATATAAATAGATCAGCGAGAAATATTAAAAATGTTAAAATTATTAACCATGAAGGTACCAACGTTTATGATTTATTTAAGTACAAAAATGTAATTTTAACTTTAAGTTCAATTAAAAAAATAGAGAGTAAAATATTAAATGAAAAAAATTAATTTTATAGACTCAATTAAATCTCCAGTAATAACTGAAAAAGCTACCATTTTATCAGAACAAAATAAAACGGTCTTTAAAGTAAATAAAAACGCAACTAAAAAAACTATAAAAAAAAATATCGAAAAAATATTTAAAGTTAACGTTATCAAAGTTAATATTATTAATAAAAAATCTAAACAAAAACTTAAACAAGGAAAACTTTCAACAAAATCTGGTTACAAAAAAGCTATCGTAACATTAAAAAAAGGTCAAAGTATTGATCTAACAACTGGAATATAAAATGACTTTAAAAACTTTTAAGCCATATACAAAATCAAATAGAGGAACAGTAATTGTTGATAAAAGAAATTTATGGAAAGGGGCACCATATAAACCTTTAACTATTGGACAAAAATCTACAGGTGGTAGAAATAACTATGGAAGAATTACCTCTAGATCTAAAGGCGCAGGTCATAAAAACAGATTTAGAATAATTGATTTCAAAAGAAATAAAAGAGATATGTCAGCAGTTGTCGAAAGACTTGAATATGATCCTAATAGAACTGCATATATAGCATTAATTAAATATGAAGATAATGTGAGAAATTATATTATTTGTCCTCAAAATCTTAATGTGGGAGACAAAATTGAATCAGGTAAAAATGCAAAAATTAAAATTGGAAATAATCTTCAATTAAAAGATATACCTCCTGGAACATCAGTTCATAACGTGGAATTACTTCCTGGAAATGGAGGAAAATTAGCTAGATCAGCTGGCTCTTCAGTTGTTTTATCTGGCTATGACGATGATTACGCTATTATCAAACTTTCTTCAGGAGAAACTAGAAAAGTAAAAAATAATTGTACTGCTACAATAGGAGTTGTTTCAAACCCTGATCAAAAAAATATTAAAATTGGTAAAGCGGGTAGAAATAGATGGAGAGGAAAAAGACCTTCAGTTAGAGGAGTAGCAATGAATCCTGTTGATCACCCTCATGGTGGTGGTGAAGGTAAGACTTCAGGAGGACGTAGTCCTGTTTCTCCTTGGGGACAATCAGCTAAAGGTTTAAAAACTAGACGACCTAAGAGAAGTGATAAATTAATAATCACTAGGAGAAAAAAGAGGAAACAATAATGACAAGATCAATATGGAAAGGACCATTTGTGCATCCAAGTTTATTAAAAAAGATAGACAAAATTAAAGATAAAACAAATCAGAGACCCATAAAGACTTGGTCAAGAGACTCAACTATTATCCCGGATTTTGTAGGATTAAGTTTTTTAATACATAATGGAAAATCATTTATTCCAATAACAATATCTGAGGAAATGGTAGGACATAAATTAGGTGAGTTTGCTCCAACTAGAACATTTAAAGGTCATACACCTGCAGATAAAAAAGCGGCAGCGGAGGCTTCTAAGCCATCAGCAACTGCACCAGGATCTGCAGCAGCTAGTCCTGCAAGTACTCCTAAACCTGAAACAGGAAAGTCAGATGCAAAAAAATAACATTTCTATAAAAGCGGTTAATAAAAACGTAAGGTCTAGCCCTAGAAAAATCGCTATTGTGTTAGATTATATAAGAGGAAAAAAAGCAGACATTGCTTTAAGAGATTTAGAATTTACAAGAAAAAAAATTGCACTTGATATAGAAAAGACCATTAAATCAGCAATAGCGAATGCAGAAAACAATTATCAGCATGATATTGATAATTTATTTGTAAAAGAGGCATATGTAGGAAAATCTCTAGTGATGAAAAGATTTAGAGCTAGAGCAAAAGGAAGAGCAAGCGGTATTAAAAAGCCTTTTAGTAGAATAACAATAATATTAGGAGAAAAAAAAGAGGAAAAAGATGGGACAAAAAGTTAATCCAATTGGTTTAAGACTCGGAATAAATAGAGGGTGGGACTCTATATGGTTTGCTAAAAAGAAAGAATTTGGCAAATATCTTATAGAAGATTTTAAAATTAGAAAATATATCAAAAAAAACATAATAAATTCTGGTGTATCAGAAATTATTATAGAGAGATCATCAAAAAAATGCACTGTATCAATACATACTTCTAGACCAGGATTTGTTATAGGAAAAAAAGGCGCTGATATTGAAAAAATTAAAAAAAACATATCAAAAATTACAGATAATGAAGTAATAGTAAATATAAAAGAAATTAAAAAACCAGAGTTAAACTCAAATTTAGTTGCTGAAAATATTGCTCAACAATTAGTTAAGAGAATAGCTTACAGAAGGGCAATGAAAAGAGCTATGCAGTCTGCTATGAGATTAAACGCAAAAGGGATTAAAGTAATGGTTAGCGGAAGGCTAGCTGGAAATGAAATTGCTAGAACCGAATGGTTAAGAGAGGGAAGTATACCTTTACATACATTAAGAGCTAATCTGGATTATGGAGAAGCAGAAGCTTTGACAACTTATGGAATTATTGGTGTTAAAGTATGGATTTACAAAGGTGAGTTATTTGAAAAAGATGTTGAAAAAGAAAAAATAGAAAGAGTTAAAAATGTTACAGCCAACAAGAACTAAATATAGAAAAGCATTTAAAGGAAGAATTCATGGAAATTCAACTCGTGCAGCAATACTAAATTATGGTGAGTTTGGATTAAAAGCAATGCAACCGGAAAGAATAATTGGGAAACAAATTGAAGCTGCCAGAGTAGCTTTAACCCGTTATATGAAAAGGACTGGAAAGGTTTGGACTCGAATTTTTCCTAATATACCTGTTTCAAAAAAACCAACTGAAGTAAGAATGGGTAAAGGAAAAGGTTCCCCCGAATATTATGCTTGTAGAGTTAAACCAGGAAGAATTATTTTTGAAGTCGATGGAGTTAGTGAAGAAGTAGCAAGGATAGCTTTATACAAAGCCTCTGCCAAACTTCCCATTAAGACTAAATTTATTAAGAGGCAAAGAAATGAAAAATAAAAAAAAAGAGGACAAAAAATTAACTAAAGATCAAGCTGAAAAAAAAATTCAGACATTAAAAAAAGATTTATTTAATTTGAGATTTAAGAAAATAAATGGCCAGGTTGAAAATCCAGCCCAATACAGTCTTATAAAGCGAAATATTGCGAGATTATTTTCAAATTTAAAGAGCAAAGGTGCTAAATGACCAAAAAAGTTTTAAAGGGAAAAGTAACAAGTGCAAAAAATAATAAGACTATAGTAGTTGAAGTAAAAAGAAAATTTGTTCACCCTTTTTATTCAAAAGTAATTTCTAGATCTAAAAAATACCACGCACACGACGAAAAAAATAAATTTAAAGAAGGTGATATAGTTGAAATTATTGAATGTAATCCAATTTCGAAAAAAAAAACATGGGAAGTAATTGACAGATGATACAAGTACAAACGGAATTAATGGTAGCTGATAATACTGGAGCTAAAAGAGTTGAATGTATTAAAGTTTTAGGAGGCTCAAAAAGAAGATACGCAGGAGTTGGAGATTTGATAGTTATTAGCGTAAAAGATGCTATCCCAAAGGGTAAAGTGAAAAAGGGATCAGTTCATAAAGCTATCGTTGTAAGAACAAAAAAAGAAATATTTAGAGATGATGGTTCAAAAGTTCAATTTGATAGCAATGCAGTAGTACTTACAGATGAAAAAGGTGAACCTATTGGTACAAGAATATTCGGACCGGTTACAAGAGAATTAAGAGTAAAAGGTCATACAAAAATAATTTCATTAGCGCCGGAGGTAATATAAATGCTTATTTTAAAAAAAGGAAATCAAGTTAAAATACTTGCAGGTAAAGACAAGGGAAAAACTGGGGAAATTTTAGAGATAAATAGAAAATCGAACTTAGTCAAAGTAAAATCTATAAATCTTGTTAAAAAACATCAAAAACCTACAAAGGAAAACAAAGGTGGAATTATATCTAAAGAGAGTTTTATTCATCAATCAAACGTAAAAAACCTAGAAACTAAAAAAAAAGAAAAAAAAGAAATGAGTAAAAAATGAATACTAGATTAAAAGATATTTACGATAAAAAAATTACAAGTACTTTAATGGGCAAGTTAAAATATAAAAATCGTCATCAAGTTCCAAAACTAATTAAAGTAGTCTTAAATATGGGGTTAGGCTCTGATGCTTCAGACACAAAAAAAGTAAAATCATGTATAGAAGATATGACTATGATAACTGGTCAAAAGGCAGTAGTAACTAAATTTAAAAAATCTATCTCTAATTTTAAGACAAGAAAAGGTACAAGCGCAGGAGTTAAGGTTACTTTGAGATCAAATAAAATGTATGAATTCATAGATCGATTGATTAATATTGCTTTACCAAGAATCAAAGATTTTAGAGGATTAAGTCCTAACGGAGTAGACAATTCAGCTAACTTTAGTTTTGGTATTAAAGAACACATTATTTTTCCAGAAGTTAACTTTGACAAAACAGATAAAATAAGAGGTATGGATATTACTTTAGTAACAAAATCAGATTCCAAAGAGGCAACTCTTGAATTGTTAAAAGAGTTTAATTTTCCAATAACAAAAATAAAAAAAAACAACTGAGGATATATGGCTAAAACTAGTGCGGTACAAAGAAACTTAAAGAGAATTAGATTAAACAAGAGATACGCTAAAAAGAGAATTGAATTAAAAAAAATAATTAATAATAGAAAAATACCTTTAGCAGAGAGGTTTAATGCACAATTAAAATTAAATAAATTACCAAAAAATTCTTCAAGAATTAGAATAAGAAACAGGTGTGAGATAACAGGACGACCGCACGGTGTATATAGAAAACTAAAAATATCAAGAATAGCTCTAAGACAAATGGCTTCGTCTGGAAAAATTCCTGGTATGACTAAATCTAGCTGGTAGGAGAAAAAATGACTTTAACTGACCCAATAGGAGATATGTTTTCAAGAATTAGAAACGGACAGATGCGTTCACTCGCAAGTATAAATGTACCTGCTTCTAATTTTAGACTACAAATTTTAGAAGTTTTAAAAACCGAGGGATATATCAATAACTTTTTTATTGAAAAAAATGACAATAATAAAAAAAATTTAAAAGTTGATTTAAAATATTATGAAGGAAATCCAGTTATAAAAGAAATTAAAAGAATTTCAAAACCTGGAAGAAGAATCTATTCCAGAGCGACTAGTATTCCTAAAATTCAAAATGGTTTAGGCTTAGCAATTATATCTACTCCGAAAGGTGTAATGTCAGACAACGAAGCTAGAAAAAATAATATCGGTGGAGAAATTATTTGTAGGGTATTTTAATGTCTAAAATTGGAAAAAAAAATATAGTTTTACCGAAAGAGTCTTCGATTAAGGTGGAGAATAATATTGTTACAGTATCTGGACCAAAAGGATCAAAAAAATTAACTATAAATGACAAAATATTTTCCTCTAAAGTGAATGAGAAAAATGAGTTTCAAATACTTCCTCTTAACAAAGAGATCGATAAAAAAACTCAGATACTATGGGGAACATACAGGAGTTTAATAAATAATGCTATAAAGGGAGTATCAACAGGACATGAAAAAATATTAGAAATTACTGGTGTTGGGTTTAGAGCAAATCTTAAAGGGGATAAATTAAATCTTCAATTAGGATTTAGTCATGATATTAACTTTCCAATTCCAAAAGATATTAAATTGACTGTTGAAAAACAAACCATAATAAAGATTTCAGGTGTAGATAAGGAGCTAGTATCAAAAGTTGCTTCAAATATTAAAGCTTTAAAGCCAGTAGAGCCTTATAAAGGTAAAGGAGTTAAGGAAAAAAATCAATTTGTTTTAAGAAAAGAGGGTAAGAAAAAATAATTTATGAAAAAAAATATTGGTAAAAACAAAAGAAAAATAAGAGTTAGAAAAAAACTTAAAGATGTAAATTTAGGCAAATATAGAGTTTCAATCTTTAAGTCATTAAGAAATATTTCTGCTCAAATTATAGATGATAAATTAAATAAGACCCTAGTTTCTGCTTCTTCAACAGAAAAAGAAATTAAAAAAAATCAAAAAAATAAAGTAGACACTTCAAATCTTTTAGGTGAAATTTTAGCTAAAAGAGCTCTAGATAAGAAAATAAACAAAGTATTTTTAGATAGAGGCGCAAACAAATATCATGGACGAGTAAAGATTTTTGCTGATGCTTTAAGAAAAAATGGATTAAAAATTTGATATGAAAGAAACAGTAATTAAAGAAAAAAGTGAATTTAAAGAAAAATTAGTTGCCATTAATAGAATTACGAAGGTTGTTAAAGGTGGAAGAAGATTCGGTTTTGCAGCACTTGTAGTAGTGGGTAACCAAAAAGGATCTATTGGTATAGGACAAGGCAAATCAAAACAAGTGCCAGATGCAATTAAAAAAGCAACTGATGTTGCAAAGAGAAACCAAATTCAAATATCTTTAAAAGAGGGCAGAACATTACATCATGATATAAAAGGTAGAAATGGATCAGGAAAAGTTTTCATGAGGACAGCTCCAGCTGGTACTGGGATAATAGCAGGTGGCCCAGTGAGAGCAGTATGTGAAGTATTAGGAATCCAAGATGTTGTAGCCAAATCGCTTGGTTCTGCTAATCCTCACAATGTTTTAAAAGCTTGTATAGATGGCTTAACTTCTCAAAGTTCACCAAAACTATTAGCTAATATAAGAGGAAAAAAAATTTCTGAAATAATTCAAAAGAGGGAATCTAATTAATGAAACTAAATAAATTAAAAAAAACAAACTTAAAAAAGCTTCGCCCCGGAAGAGGTATAGGTTCAGGTAAAGGCAAAACGTCTGGAAGAGGTCACAAAGGACAAAAGTCAAGATCAGGTGTTGCCGTAAAAAGTTTTGAAGGCGGTCAGATGCCCCTATACAGGAGGTTGCCTAAAAGAGGATTTAATTCTCAAAAGAAGAAAAATACCGCTGTTATAAATCTTTCTCTTATACAAGATTTTTATGAGAGGAAAGTTTTGGATGAAAAAAATCCATTAAGTCTAAAAAATTTGATAGATAAAAAAATTATAAACAAAAAGTTTTCAAAACTTAAAATTCTGGGAAAAGGAGAAATTAAAAAAAAGATAAGTGTATCCGCAAATTTTAGCTCCAAACAGGCAAAAGCTAAAATTGAAAAAGCAGGCGGAACACTAAATATTTTGAAAGATTAGTATCGTTATGTCTAATGAAAATCTTAACCCCGCTGCTTTAAGTCAATCAAATGATTTAAGAAATAGAATTATTTTTACAATATTGGTTTTAATTGTGTATAGGTTAGGCACATATGTCCCTTTGGCGGGTATTGATCCAGAATCTTTAAAAGAAGTTATGTCCACAAATCAAAAGGGATTACTGGGAATGTTCAATATGTTTTCAGGAGGAGCTGTACAAAGAATGGCAATATTTGCTTTAGGAATTATGCCTTATATTTCTGCTTCAATTATAGTTCAGTTATTGACTGGAGTTTCAGAGTACTTCAAAAGTTTAAAGGAACAAGGTGAAGTAGGAAGAAAAAAAATTACTCAAATTACACGTTACGGTACCGTTTTAATTTGTTGTCTACAAGGCTATGGAGTTTCTGTTGGTTTAGAAAATGCTGGATCTTTGGTTATTGATCCGGGTCTTTATTTTAGAATAATGACAACAATTACATTAGTTGCAGGTACAACTTTTTTAATGTGGTTAGGAGAACAAATTACTTTAAGAGGAATAGGTAATGGTATATCTCTTATAATATTTTCTGGGATTGTAGCAGAAATACCAAGGGCTTTGGCTTCTACTTTTGAACTTGGAAGAACAGGAGCCTTGTCAGCTACGTTAATAGTTTTGATATTTGTTCTAGTGATATTTACTGTTTTATTTATTGTTTTTTTCGAGAGAGCTATGAGAAAAATTTTAATTAATTATCCTAAAAGACAAGTTGGAAATAAAATTTATGGAGGAGAGTCGTCGCACTTACCATTGAAAATTAATACAGCTGGAGTAATCCCTGCAATTTTTGCATCAGCTTTGCTTCTTTTACCAATCACTCTATCAAATTTTGGTTTTTCTGAGTCAGATTTATTTTTAAATATTTCATCAATGTTTACTCAAGGACAACCTCTTTACATGTTATTATATGCTTCTGGAATTATTTTCTTTTCTTTTTTTTACACTTCAATAGTTTTCAATCCTAAAGAAACGGCAGAGAATTTGAGAAAATATGGTGGTTATATTCCAGGAATAAGACCAGGGGAAAGAACTGCTGAATATATAGAAACAATATTAATGAGACTTACTACAATAGGTTCAATTTATTTAACTTTCGTATGTCTAATGCCTGAATTTTTGATTTCAAAATATCCAATCCCTTTTTATTTAGGCGGGACTTCAATTTTAATCGTTGTGGTAGTAGCTATGGATACAGTCACGCAAGTTCAAACTAGATTGATGAGTGCTCAGTATGAGTCTCTGATAAAAAAAACAAAATTTGGTAGATAAAAAATAAAAATGAATATCATTATTTTTGGCCCCCCAGGTGCTGGAAAAGGTACTCAGTCAGATTTTATAGTTAAAAAATTTAAACTATTTCAATTATCTACTGGAAATTTACTTAGAGATGAAATTAAAAAAAAAACTCAATTGGGATTAGAAATAAATAAAGAAATTAATTCAGGCAACCTTGTATCAGATAAAATAGTTGGTAAGTTAGTTGAAAATTTTTTATCGAACACAAATTATAAAAACAAAATTATATTTGATGGTTATCCTAGAAATTTATCTCAAGCTAATGATTTAGATAAGCTTCTTATTAAATACGAACAAAAAATTGATTTAGCTCTAAATTTAAAAACTGATATTGAGATTATAAAAAAGAGAATAACTGGAAGATATTCATGTAATAAATGTGGCAAAATTTATAATAAATTTTTTAATCCTCATCCAAAAAATAACAATTGTTGTTCAGGTGAATTTTTAAACAAAAGAGGAGACGATAATATAGATGTTGCTATAAAACGATTTAATACATATACCAAAGAGACTTCTCCAGTTTTAGATTTTTATAAAAAAAAGAAATTGTACAAGGAAATAAACGGTGAAAGTTCTATTGATCAAATTTATAAAGAAATTAGCGATATTATTGCAGTTATAGAGGCTTGACTTTAAATAATAACGCCATATAAATACGAACTTAAAACTTGAACCCATTAAATTATGGCTCGAATAGCAGGAATTAATATTCCACAAAATAAGATTGTTAGTATAGCACTGACCTATATTCATGGTATAGGACTACACTCTTCAAAAATTATATGTAAAAAATTAAATATTTCGGACAAAACTAGAGTAAGTCAACTATCCGAAGATCAAGTTTTAAAGATAAGAGAATATATAGATGAAAATCATAAAGTTGAAGGTGACCTTCGAAGAGAAACTTCTGTTAATATTAAAAGATTAGTTGATCTAGCAACATACAGAGGCACAAGACATAAAAAAAAATTACCTGTCAGAGGCCAAAGAACTCACTGCAATGCTAGAACTAGAAAAGGTAAGGCGATAGCAATAGCAGGAAAAAAATTAACTCCATTAAAAAAATAATTTGTATAAATGAATAAAAATAAAAAAGATGTCAGTACTAAAAAAATAGAAGAACCAAAAGAAAAAAAAACTGATTCAAAATTAAAAGAACTTAAATTTAAGAATAAGAAAAAAATTAAGAAAAATATTACTTCTGGTATAGCTTATGTTTATTCTACATTTAATAACACTATTATCTCTATAGCTGATGAAAATGGTAATGTGATATCCTGGTCATCTGCTGGTTCAAAAGGATTTAAAGGTTCAAGAAAGTCAACACCATATGCTGCTCAAGTTGCAGCAGATGATGCAGGTGAAAAAGCTTATGAACAAGGTTTAAGATCTTTAAGTGTTCAAGTTAAAGGACCAGGTTCAGGACGAGAGACAGCTTTAAGATCATTACAATCTAAAGGGTTTAAGATTACATCAATTAAAGATACAACGCCTATGCCACATAATGGAGCAAGACCACCAAAGAAAAGGAGAGTATAAAATGGAGACCTCAACTATAGTTGATAAAAATTGGAAAGCATTAATAAAACCTGAAAAGCTGGATATTACTAGCAATGAAGATAAAACTATTGCTAAAGTTATAGCAGAACCACTAGAAAAAGGGTTCGGTCAAACTATCGGAAACTCTTTAAGAAGAATTTTATTATCTTCCATACAAGGAGCAGCAGTAACTGGAATACAAATTGATGGAGTATTACATGAATTTTCTTCGATTAAAGGCGTAAGAGAAGATGTGACTGATATTGTTCTAAACGTAAAAAGCCTAGCTATTAAGTCAACAGCCAAAGGACCAAAAAAAATTATTTTAGACATCAAAGGACCAAAAGAAGTAAAAGCAAAAGATATGACATTGGTTCCTGAAATAGAAATTTTAAATCCAGATCAAACTATTTGCAATTTAGATGAAAAAACTAATTTTCATATGGAGTTGATAATTAATAATGGAAAGGGCTATGTCTCTGCAAAACAAAACAAAGCTGAAGATAGTCCGTTAGGTTTGATAGCAATCGACTCTTTATTTAGTCCAGTTAAAAAAGTTTCATTTTCAGTTGAAAACGCAAGAGAAGGAAGCGCCCTAGACTATGATAAATTACTAATGACGGTTGAAACAAACGGAACAGTTAATGCTGAAGATGCAATTGCATACTCTGCAAGAATTTTTCAGGATCAATTGGCAATGTTTGTTAACTTCGATGATCCTAAAGAAATTATAAAAGAAACAAAACCCTCTGAACCAGAATTTAATAGAAATTTATTAAAACGAGTTGAGGAGTTAGAACTCTCTGTAAGATCAATGAATTGTTTAAAAAATGATAATATTATCTATATAGGTGATTTAGTTCAAAAAACTGAACCAGAGATGCTAAGAACACCGAATTTTGGAAGAAAGTCTTTGAATGAAATTAAAGAAGTTTTAAATACAATGTCACTTTACTTAGGTATGGAAATTCCTAATTGGCCGCCAGAAAATATTGCAGAAATGTCAAGAAAATTAGAAGAAAGCAATTACTAATGCGACATAGACTTGGATATAGAAAACTTAATAAGACTTCAGAACACAGAAAAGCATTGTTTAAAAATATGCTTAACTCTCTTATAAAATATGAACAAATAATTACTACTTTGCCTAAAGCAAAAGAATTAAAACCTCAAATTGACAAAGTAATTACCCTTGGTAAAAAAAAAGAACTTAATAATAAAAAAAGGCTTTTTTCTAAACTTCAAAATAAAAACTCTGTAAAAAAAGTTTTCGATGTTTTTTCAGAGAGATATAGTAAAAGAAAAGGTGGATATTCAAGAGTTTTAAGAGCTGGATTTCGAACTGGAGATGACTCACCAATGGCCGTTATAGAATTAGTTGATAGAGATACAAATGCTAGAAAAATTGACAAGCCAAAGAAAACAGAGTCAACAAAGAAAGACAAAGATAAAGAAGCTATTCCAAAAACTGCTAGCAAATAATATATAATTATATATCGAATGTTTAAAAAGTTTATAGTCAATAAAGACTATCACAACTCAAGATTTGATAGGTGGTTTAAAAATAATATAAATAACATCCCTCAATCATTTATAGAAAAAATTATTAGAAAAAAAAAAGTAAAGGTAAATAAAAAAAAAATAAAAACATCACATAGAGTTAAATATAAAGATATTATTGAAGTCCATGGTATTGAAAATCTTAAAGAAAAAGTTCAAAATAAAATAATCAAATATAAATCTTCAAATAAAGAACGAAATATATATGAAAAATTTATTATTGAAGACAATGATAACTTTATAATAATTAACAAACCAAATGGAATACCCGTACAATCTGGCACGAAATCTTTTAAAAATATCATTGATATTTTAAAAGACACAAAATATTTTGAAAATAAAAAACCTTATATAGTTCATAGACTCGACAAAGAAACTTCTGGTGTAATGATAGTTGCTAAGAATCGAGAATATGCACAATTGTTTACTTCTCTTTTCAGAATTAGGAAAATACACAAAACATATTTAGCTATAACTTATGGAAATGTAAAAAAAGATATTAATTTATTGCAAGATAATTTGGTTATTTATGAAAAAAATAAAAAAGTAATTCAGAGAGCTATTTCATATTTAAAAGTAATTAAAAGTGGAAATAACTATTCCTTTTTAGAATTAAAACCAGTTACAGGACGTAAACATCAATTAAGAAAACAATTGCTTAACATAGGCAATCCAATAGTCGGAGATGACAAGTATTCATCATCTGAACTTAAAAAACAATTAAAAGTAAAAAATATAATGCTACATGCTTATAAAATAAAATTTATTATAAATGATATAAAATATAATTTTACAGCAAAATACAATAATGAATTTGCTAATTTTATAAAAAAAAAAATTTAAACTCTTGAAATATATTTCATAAAAATCTTTTTTAGATTCTTTTTAGCATTGGTAATTATTTTTTTCTCTTTTTTTAATGACGTTACTTTCCTATTATTTAAACCACAAGGTACTATCTTTTTATAATCATCTAAATTATTTTTTATATTAATAGAAAATCCGTGATAAGCTACCCATCTAGAAACTTTGATACCAATTGCAGCAATTTTTTTTCCTTTTACCCAAATCCCTATATTTTTTTTATCTGCATATGATCTTATTTTATATAATTCTAAAAACTTTATAATCAAGTTTTCAATCTGTCTAACTAAATTTCTTATATCTTTTTTTCTTTTATTTAAATTAATAACAAAATAGACTATTAGTTGACCTGGGTTATGAAGAGTAATTTTTCCTCCTCGATTTGTTTTTATGATATTAATTGAATTGTCTAAAATTTCTTCCTCTTTAGATCTAATACCTGCAGTATAAGTTTTTGGATGTTCCAAAAACCAGACTAATTCACGTCCCCCTTTTTTTACAACATCTACTCTTTTTTCAAGTAAATGTAGTGCTTTCTTATAATTTACGGGCTTTTTGCTATTTTTAAATTCTATGTCCATTTTAAATTGAATTTTACCATTAGATAAACTAAAAGTCTCAAAAATTAAAATAATCTGGTGATTTATGAGTTTAGTAAAATCAATAGGCGAACAAAAAGTTAATCTCGAATTTAATAAAGATTTCATTAATCTTTTTAGTGATAAAATAAAATCCAATGATGTAGCATTTATTAACCAAACTTTAGAGAATTTACACCCAGCAGATGTAGCCAATTTAATAGAAAATCTAAATATAGATACAAGAAACAAACTTATAGAAATAGAAGCATTTAATATTGAGCCAGAAATCTTTATTGAACTCAATGAATCTGTTCAATCAGAAGTACTTTTACTTATATCACCTGAATCCATAGCTAAAATTTTACGTAAATTAGAGTCTGATAATGCTATGCGAATTTTAGAGAATTTAGAAGAAATTAAAAAGAAAAAAGTTTTAGATAAATTATCTCCGCAAGATAGGTTTCTTTTAGAAGAAGGTCTTAGCTATCCCGAAGACTCTGCTGCAAGAATTATGCAAAGAGAATTTACTGCGGTACCTAGCGATTGGACTGTAGGTCAAACGATAGATTATTTAAGAGAAAACAAGGAATTACCAGAGGAATTTTTAGAAATTTTTATAGTAGACAAGTATTTTAAACCTGTAGGAACAGTACCATCTTCTAGAGTTTTAAGAACTTCGAGAAATTCAAAAATGAATTCTATTATGAGAGAAGTGCCAGTATTAATTTCTGTAAATATGGACAAGGAAGAAGTTGGACACACTTTTGAAAATTATAATCTTGTTTCAGCAGGAGTTGTTAATAAAGATAACAAATTGATAGGGATGATAACAGCCGATGATGTAGTAACTGTTGTGCAAGAAGAAGCAGAGGAAGATGCTTTAAGATTAGCTGGTGTAGGCGATGAAGAAATTACAGATGGAGTTTTAAAAAAAACGAAAAGAAGATTCAGTTGGCTTCTACTTAATTTATTAACAGCAATAATAGCTTCAATAGTAATAGGTTTTTTTCAAGAAGATATTGAAAAAGTTGTTGCTTTAGCTGTTTTGATGCCAATTGTTGCCTCTATGGGAGGTAATGCCGGGATGCAGACGTTAGCGGTCACCATAAGAGCAATTGCCAAAAAAGAAATTTCTTCAGGAAATTTTTTAAAAATTGTAACAAAGGAATTTATTATAGGAATACTAAATGGAGTGATTTTTGCAATTATATCTGGAGTCGTTGTTCAAATTTGGTTTAAAGAAATAGATCTTTCAATCTTAATTGCTGTTTCAATGGTTCTAAATATGATAGTTGCAGGTTTATTTGGTATACTTGTTCCAGTTTCTCTTAAAAAAATGAATGTAGATCCTGCTCTAGCATCAAGCGTATTTGTAACCACGATCACAGACGTTATAGGATTTTTATCTTTTTTAGGAATCGGTTCTTACTTTTTTTTGAACTAAAAATTATCGATTAATCGAGTTTTTCCAATATAAAAAGCAATAAAAATATTAAAATTATTTTTTTTATTATTTGCTCTCTTTAACGTTTTAGTATTTAAAAAATCAATATAATCAATTCTTTTGATACCAAAGGTTTTTAACTTATTTAAAAAATATTTTTTGTTCATAATTTTTTTGTTTCTTTTAATATAATTTATAGCTTTTGATAAAATCTCAATTTCTTTTTCATTAAGATTAAAATTTCTTGATGAGCAAGCTATTCCGTTTTTTTCTCTAACAGTATTACAAGAGATAACCTTTGTATTAATTTTATTTTTTTCTATGTGTTTCTGAATTAAAATAAGTTGTTGAAAATCTTTCTTTCCTAAAAGAATATATTTTGGATTTATAATTTCTAAAAACCTGTTAACAATGTTTAAAACCCCCTTAAAATGATTTTTTCTAGTTTTACCACATAATTTTTTACTTAATTTATGAAGATAAATTTTATTTTTGGGTCTAAATGAATATATATCTGAATAATTAGGAAGATATAGATAATTGACTTTGAGTTTTTTTAACAAATTAATATCTTTAGTTATTTTGCGAGGGTATTTTTGGAAATCTTTTTTTGAGTCAAATTGTTTTGGATTTACATAGATTGAAACAATTACTCTTTTAAACCTACTTTTAGCTGTTTTTATCAGATTAATGTGACCTTTATGAAGACCTCCCATTGTGGGAACAAAAGAAAGACTCTTTTCGTTAATAATCTGTTTTTGTAACAGAATTTTTTGTCTAAATATTTTCATTTGTAAATTCTAATGATAATAAGTAAAAGAATCATATGATAAAGCAAGCAATTATTCCACTAGCTGGTATGGGAACCCGACTTCTTCCTTTAACAAGCGTTATACCTAAAGAATTATTACCAATGAATGGCAAACCTAACATAGAGTATATATTAGAAGAATGTGTAAATGCTGGAATTAAAGAAATTATATTTATCATATCAAAAAAAAAATCTAGTATTAAAAAATATTTTTACAGTGATAAATTATATAAATCAATTATTTCAAAAAAGAAAAATAAAAATATAAAAGAGAAATATAATAAATTAAAAAATTATAAAAAAATGATTAAATTCGTTTATCAAAATAAACCAAGAGGCACTGGCGATGCTGTTTTAAAATGCAGAAACTATATAAAGGGAAATCATTTTTTGATGTTGCTACCGGATGATTTGATAATGAATAAAAATTGCTCAAAGGAAATGATTAAAATTTACAAATCAAAAAAATCTTGTGTGATAGCTACAAAGAGGGTAAATCCTAAAACTGTTTCTAGATGGGGTATACTCTCACTAAAAAATAAAAATAAAACAAGTTTTGAAATTGAAGATGTTATTGAAAAACCTTCATTAAAAGATGCGCCCTCAAATTATGCCATAATTGGCAGATATATATTGCCGAAAAAAATAATGAATATTTTAAAAAATCAAAAAGTTGGACGTGGAGGAGAGGTTCATATTACTGATGCAATAAAAAGTTTAATTTACAAAGGTGAAAAATTTTACGGAAATATTTTTAAAGGAAAATATTTAGACTCAGGAACACTTGAGGGATACATTAAATCAAATCTGGAAATCTCGAGATTAAAATAAATTTATGAAAATATGCATGATAGGAACTGGATATGTAGGTTTAGTTAGTGGGACTTGCTTTGCTGACTTAGGCAACAAAGTGTACTGTGTTGATAGAGATAAATTAAAAATTAATAAATTAAAAAATGCAGTTTCACCAATATATGAGCCAGGTTTAAATGATTTAATAAAAAATAATTATAAAGCTAAACGACTACATTTTACTGATGACTTAGAAAAAGCTATTAAAGAGTCTCAAATAATTTTTATTTGCGTTGGAACCCCGAACAAAAAAAAATCAAATTTAGTAGATTTGTCACAAGTAAATAGTGTTGCTAAATCTATATCTAAGTATATTAAAAATTACAAAATTATTGTTAATAAATCGACAGTACCAGTATCAACTGGAGATCAAATTGAAAAAATAATATCTAAAAAAGTTAAAAAATCTAAGTTTGATGTTATATCTAACCCTGAATTTTTAAGAGAAGGTGAAGCTATAAGAGATTTTAAGTATCCTGATAGAATTATTATTGGATCGAATAATAAAAAAATTTATAAAAAAATGAAAATTCTTTATGAACCTCTTATTAGAAAAGGAGCCAAATTTTTTACTACCTCAAGAAAAGGAGCGGAACTAATAAAGTATGCCTCTAATGCTTTTTTAGCGACTAAAATTACTTTTATTAACGAAATAGCAAATTTATGTGAGGCAACAGATATAAATATAGAGGATATATCTATTGGAATGGGCTCAGACGCCAGAATAGGAAGCAGGTTTTTAAGAGCAGGACCAGCCTATGGGGGATCTTGCTTTCCAAAAGATACTAAAGGTTTAGTTTCAATAGCTGATAGATTTAAAACCAATTTGTCGATTGTAAAATCAGTAATAAAATCAAACAATGATAGAAAAATGTTGCTCACAAAAAGAATTAATAAAATAATGAATAATAAAATTAAAAATAAAAAAATTACTGTTTTAGGTGTAACATTTAAAGCTAATACAGACGACATGAGGGAGTCTTCTAGTCTTGTTTTAATTCCTTACTTGTTAAAAAAAGGTGCTTTAGTTAAATATTATGATCCATCAGGTCCTAAAGAGGATTTTAAAAAGAATAAAAATCTAAAATTTGAAAAGAGCATAAATAAAGCATGTCTGGGATCTGACTTAATTATTATCAATACAGAATGGGATGAATTTAAATCTATAGATTTTAAAAAAATTGTTAAAAAAAATAATTTTAAAATTTATGATATGAGAAATCTTTATAATCCAAACGAATTAAAGAAGAAGAATATAAAATATTATTCAGTAGGTAGATAAATTTATATCTCAAATATAGCATCAACTTCTACAGCTACACCTAACGGTAAACTATTTGAACTTATGGCTGCTCTAGAATGTAAACCTTTATCCTCAAAGAGTTCTGAAATAATTTCTGAGGCCCCATTTATCACTTTTGGTTGGTCAGTAAAATCATCTGTTGAGTTAACATAACCCGTAAGTTTAATACATGATTTAATTTTAGAAAGATCATTTCCACATGCTTTTTTTGCTTGTGAAATTATTGCTAGCCCACATCTCTTTGCAGCTTCATAACCCTGTTTTACATTTAAATCTTTTCCAATTTTTCCTTTGATTAATTTGCCATCTGCATCTATCGATATTTGTCCAGATATAAAAAGAAAATTTCCAACTTTTCTAGTAGCTAGATAAGCTCCGACAGGATCTTTTGGATCAGGCAATATAATTTTGAGTTCTTTAATTTTTTCTTCAACTGTCATTATTTTTTTCTCTTTTTTTTGCTTTTATCATATTCTTTTCTTTTTTCTATTAGAATCAAAGCTTCCTCCATTGTAATTTCTGAAGGATCCTTATCTTCAGGAATGGTTGCGTTAAGAGATTTATATTTTATGTAAGGTCCATATTGTCCTTTCATGATTCTCACAGGCTTCTTGTCTTCTGGGTGTTCTCCAAGATTTTTAATTTCCGAGGATGACATTCTACCGGGCTTAGCTTCAGATATTAAAGTTATAGCTCTGTTTAAACCTATAGTAAACAATTCGTCTATACTTTCAATTCTAGCTGATTTGTTAGAGCATTTTAAATAGGGACCGAACCTACCAACGTTTATAGTTATATCCTCATTTAACTCAGGGTGTTTACCAATAATTTTTGGCAAAGAACATAAATATTTTGCTTTTTCCAAATCAACTTTTTCAATTGGAAGACCTTTAGGTATAGATATATTTTTTAGATTCTCATTTTCCTTTTTCTTTTTAGATTTTTTTCCTTTTATTTTATTTAATTCATCTACCTCAATCTCGAATTGTAAATAAGGACCAAATCTTCCATTTTTAAGGAAAATTTCTTTGCCAAAATCATTTTTTCCAATTAATTTAGGTTCAGCTAAACTGATTTGCTGAGATGCTTTTGATTTTGATAAAGGTCTAGTGAACTTACATTCAGGATAATTAGAGCATCCTATAAAAGCACCTCCTCTGAAGCTGTTTTTAAGACTTAATTCTCCAGTTTTACAGAGTTTACATTTTCTATCAATAACATCATTATTATCTCTTTCAAATACGAGATCACCCAAACTTTCATTTAACAAATCTAAAACCTCTCTAGTTCTTTTTTCTTTAACTTGGCCAACGTTTGAATCAAAATCTTTCCAAAAACCCTCTAAAACTTTCACCCAATCAATTTTACCACTTGTAATTTCGTCTAACTGATTTTCTAAATCTGCTGTAAAGTTATAATCAACATATTTAGTAAATAATTTTTCTAGAAATGCTGAAAGTAATTTACCCCTATCAGTAGGATGGAATCTTTTATTTAATAACTCTACATAATTTCTTGTGGATAAAACTGATATTATACTAGCATAAGTAGATGGACGACCTATACCTAATTCCTCCATTTTTTTTACAAGACTAGCTTCAGAGTATCTTGGAGGAGGATCTGTAAAATGTTGATCGTCTAATAGTTCCTTTATTGAAACTTTATCTCCAACTTTTACTTCAGGTAAAATATTTTTTAGATCTTCATCTTTTTCCTCAAATTTATAGACTTTTAAATATCCTTCAAATTTAATAGTTGAACCATTTGCCTTGAAATTAATTTTTTTGTTTTCCGACTCTATAGTTATACTTTTTCTATCAAATTCTGCTGGGTTCATTTGTGATGATACAGCTCTATTCCAGATTAATTCATAAAGCTTCGATTGGTCAGTGCTCAAATACTTTTTCATATCAGAGGGTTTTCTAGAAACATCAGTCGGCCTGATAGCTTCATGTGCTTCTTGAGCATTCTTTGCTTTTTTTCCAGTATAACTATTAGGATTTTCTGGCAGAAATTCTTTTCCGTGTTCTATACCTATAAAATTCCTGAAATCAGAAATTGCTTCTTTAGAAATTTGAGTACCATCTGTTCTCATGTATGTAATTAGACCTACTGCTTCTCCCTCAATATCAATTCCTTGATAAAGTCTCTGAGCTATCTGCATAGTTCTAGAGGCACCAAATCCAAATTTTCCAGATGCTGTTTGTTGCAAGGTTGATGTAGTAAACGGCGCTAATGGATTTCTTCGATAAACTTTCGAAGAGACATCTGTTATTTTGTACGATTGATTTTTTATCTCATTTAATGCTTTTTCAGAATCAGTTTTATTTTTAAAAGAAAATTTTTCTACTTTACTCCCACTTAAAATTGTTAGTTTAGATTTTATAAGTTTGTCGTCATATTGGAAGTTACTAGAAATAGTCCAAAATTCTGTAGGCTTGAAAAGTTCAATTTCATGTTCACGTTCAGTTATTAGTCTCAAGGCAACAGATTGAACTCTTCCTGCAGATTTCGAACCTGGAAGTTTCGTCCATAAAATAGGTGAAATATTAAAACCAACTAAATAGTCTAAAGCTCTCCTAGCCATGTAAGCGTTGACCAACAAAGACTCAATTTCTCTAGGATTTTTTATTCCATTAGTAACAGCTTTTTTTGTAATTTCATTAAATACTACTCTTTCAACTTTTTTACCTTTTAGTAATTTCTTTCCATCCAAAATTTCTCTTACATGCCAAGCTATGGCTTCACCTTCTCTATCAGGATCAGTAGCTAAAATAATTCTTTCAGAATCAGCAGCAGCATCAGTTATTTCTTTAACATATTTTTTTGAGAAACTATCAAGTTCCCATTCCATCTTAAAATTGTTTTCTGGATCTACAGAACCATTTTTTGATGGTAAATCTCTCACATGTCCATAACTAGCTAAAACAATATAATCTTTTCCTAAATATTTATTTATTGTTTTTGCTTTAGCAGGACTTTCTACAATTACAAGATTCATTATATACGTTTATTTTCAAATATAATGGTATTTGTCAAATGATAGTATTATTTCTGTTAAAAAGGCAATAAATTAAAACTTAATTTTATCTTCTTTTTTGTTTTTAATCCTTACAATATTTTCTTTATGAGTAAAAACTATAATCATAAAAAATGTAAAATAGAAAAAGTTTGAAGAAATTGAAGTTAAAAAAAACGCAAATAGAAAAACATTTAAAGATCCTATTATAGATGAAAGAGAAGAGTATTTAGTTGCATAAAGAATTATTAGCCACGAAATTCCAAATACAATAGTTAGTTTGATCGAGATAGCGCATAGGATGCCTAAATATGTAGCTACGCCTTTGCCGCCTTTAAATTTAAGCCAGACAGGAAATACATGACCTAAAAAACAAATTAATCCAGATATGTATATAAATTCTGGAAAAAAAATATTGGTTATGTAAACAGACAAAAAACCTTTTGCAATATCAAAAAACAAGGTGAGGGCAGCTAATTTTTTTTTCCCAGTTCTTAAAACATTAGTTGCTCCTATATTTCCAGAACCAATTTCTCTTATATCTTCTTTTAGGAAAAGTTTTGTTAAAACTAACCCAAAGGGTATAGAACCCAAAATATATGAATAAGTAATTATAATTAATAAATCTTGATTCACTTTTGATTAAATACTAACTCACCGTTCAGAAAAGTCATTAAAACTTTTCCCTGCAATTTTCTACCTTCAATCGCTGTGTTTTTAGATTTTGATTTTAAATCATTCGCCTTAACTACCCATGGTTTATTTAGATCAAAGATGCAAATATCCGCATCAAAGCCTTTCTTAAGTGAGCCTTTTTTAATATTTAATATCTTTGATGGGTTCATCGTTAACATTTCAATTATTTTTTTAAGTTTCAAAGATCCGTTATGATATAATTCAAGAGATAGCGGCAATAAAGTTTCAACACCTATAGCACCAGTCGCAGCCTGAGCAAAAGGAAGCCTTTTAGACTCCTCGTCTTCTGGTTTATGATCAGAAACAATAACATCTATTAAATCTTCTTTAATTCCATTAACTAAAGACATCCTGTCTTTTTCGGATCTTAAAGGAGGCGAAACCTTCAAGAAAGTTTTAAAATCACCTATATCATTCTCATTTAGCGATAAATTATTTATTGAAACTCCAACTGTAAATTTTTTTCCATTAGATTTGCTCTTTTTTATGACTTCTAGTGATTTTCTAGAAGAAATTTGGCTAATATGGTATCTACAAGGATATTCTTCTAGTAAAGTAAGATCTCTTTCTACAATAATTTTCTCGGCTATCGATGGTATTCCGCTCAATCCTAGTCTTGTTGAAATTTCCCCTTCATGTATTAGACCATTTTTTGCAAGCTCAAAATCTTCAGAATGTTGAATAACTAAAACACCTAAATCTAATGCATAATTCATTATTCTAGACATCACTTCTGTATTTTGAACAGTTCTAGATACATCGGTAAAACCAACTATACCTTTATCTGACAACAAGCCAAACTCAGTCATAGATTTACCATCCATGTTTTTAGTTAAAGTTGCACATGGAAAAATATTTACTTTTGCTTTGTCTCGTCCTCTTCTTATTATAAAATCAACCATTGAAACGTTATCAATTACAGGTTTTGTATTAGGCATTGACACTACTGAAGTAACGCCCCCAGCTAATGCAGCTTGGCTTAATGTTCTAAAATTTTCTTTATATTCATAACCCGGTTCTCCTACAAAAGTTTTCATATCAACTAATCCAGGCATTAAAGTATTTTTTTTTATATCGATAATTTCTGCATTACTTGGTATATTTGATTTATTTACTTCTTTACCAATGGCTTTAATTTTCCCTTTTTCATCGATAATTAGACCTCCAACTAAATCTAATTCTTGAGCTGGATCTATAATTTTTGCATTTATTAAGTATTTAGGTTTCATTTATTTTTTACAATATATTTTTAGACATGCCATTCTAACTGCCACACCAAGTTCAACTTGTTCTTTGACTAGACTAACATTGATATTATCAGCTAATTTTGTATCAATTTCCACACCTCTGTTCATTGGGCCGGGGTGCATGACCAAAGCATCTTTGTTGGCATATTTTAATTTTTCTGGAGTTAAACCAAAATATTCATAATATTCTCTTTTAGATGGTAAGAAGGAACCTTGCATTCTTTCATTTTGTAATCTTAACATCATAACAATATCGCAAGAGTCCAATCCTTTTTTCATATCTGTGAAAGATTTTGCCCCAAGTTTTTCAATAGATTTTGGCATTAAAGTTTTTGGTGCTACTACATTAACTTCAGCACCTAACATGTTCATTAAATAAATATTTGATCTAGCAACTCTTGAATGTAATATGTCTCCGCAAATTCCAATTTTTAAACCTTCTATTTTTCCTTTTCTGTCAATTATTGTTAAAGCATCTAGAAGTGCTTGAGTTGGATGCTCTCTTCTTCCGTCACCAGCGTTTATGACTGCGCAATTAACTTTTTGAGATAGCAAATTAGGGGCACCAGAGTCCTGATGTCTTATTACAATAATATCGGGGTGCATAGCATTTAATGTCATTGCTGTATCTATCAATGTTTCACCTTTCTTGAGAGATGAATTTACTACATTCATAGTCATAACATCGGCACCCAATCTTTTACCAGCAAGGTCAAAAGAGCTTTGAGTACGCGTTGAAGGTTCAAAAAATAAATTTATTTGAGTTTTTCCTCTAAGAACATCAAGTTTTTTTGAATTACTTCTATTTAACTTTATAAAAGTTTTAGCTTCATTAAGAATATTTTTTGCTTCTTGAATTGAAAGATTTTGGATACCCAATAGGTGTTTTGGCTGATTTTTAATAGCTGAAGTTTTTTTTATAACTGCCATTAAAATCAACTCTATAGGCCTTTTAAGTTATGATAGCAAGTTATTTCTTTAAATAATCTAATGCACCCTGAAGAATAAAAGCAGCCGCATTTTCATCTAATTTTTGAACTGTTTTACTCGTATTTATGTTTAAATTCCTTGTTAAATTGAAAGCTCCATCACTAGACAGTCTTTCGTCCCACAAAGTGATAGGTTCAGAAATATTTTTTGATAGATTTATAGCCAAGTCTTTAGCAGACTGAGATGATTTACTTGGTGTCCCATCCATATTTATGGGATTACCTATTATTATACCTTTAATGCTATTTTCATGAATTATTTTCACGATATCCTTCAAAAATGTCTCATAGTTTTCTTTTAATAAAACTTTATAAGGAGTGGCCACTACTTTATTCTCATCAGATAGCGCTATACCAACTCGTTTTTTTCCAGGATCTATGCCCATTAATCTTGATTTTTTATCCAATTTTTTCTTAAAATCTTTAATATCCAGCATTTTATTTTATATTTTATGATATTAATTTCTTGTATACTTAACATATTTCACAAATGTCCATAGATAAAGATAAAATTAAGCATATTAGTCAATTAGCTAGGATCTCATTAGATTCTAAAAAAACAGATGCTTTAGCTAAAGATTTATCCTCAATTTTTAAATTTATAGAGCAGTTAAATGAAATAAACACAGATAAAACTGAACCATTATCATCAATTTTGAATGAACCATTAAGATCAAGAGAAGATGTTGTTAATGATGGGAAAATTCGAGAAAAAATACTAAAAAACTCACCTCAAAAAAATGAAGAATTTTTTATTGTACCAAAGGTTATTGAATAATGACAGAATTAACAAAAAAAAGCTTAACAGAGATTACCAAATTAATTAAAAAAAAAGAGATTAAATCTGAAGAGTTAACCGAGTCATTTATAAAAAATATTGAGAAAGACAAAAGGTTAAATTCATTTATCACAAAATGTTCTGAGTCAGCTCTAGTAAAAGCTAAAAATTTTGATAAAAAACCTGAATTTAAAAATCTTTTACCAGGAATTCCCATAGCTGTTAAAGATCTTTTCTGCACTAGTGGTGTCAAAACTACAGCTGGTAGCAAAATGTTAGAAAATTTTATTCCAAATTATGAATCAACAATAACAAATAATTTATGGAAAGAGGGTGCATTTCTACTAGGAAAATTAAATTGTGATGAGTATGCAATGGGTTCTTCAAATGAAACGAGTTATTTTGGAAACGTAATGAACCCAATAGCTGAAAATACTGTTCCTGGCGGATCATCTGGAGGTTCTGCAAGTGCTTTAGCTGCAGATCTAACTCCGGTAACTATTGGTACTGACACTGGTGGTTCAATCAGGCAGCCTGCATCATTTACAGGAACAGTTGGCTTAAAACCAACTTACGGTCTTTGCTCTAGATGGGGGATAGTTGCATTTGCATCTTCCTTAGATCAAGCTGGACCAATGACAAAATCAGTGGAAGATTGTGCTTTAATGTTAGAAGTAATGGCAGGTTTTGATGAAAAAGATTCTACTTCCATAAGTAAGAAAAAAGAAAATTATTCAAAAAATTTATCTGACAAGGTTAAAGGATTAAAAATTGGTATTCCTAAAGAGTACAGAGTAGAAGGGATGCCCAAGGAAATAGATAAACTTTGGGAAAACGGAAAGAAACTGCTACAAGAATCTGGAGCTGAGATTATTGATATTAGTTTACCGAATACAAAATACGCTTTGCCAACTTACTATATAGTTGCTCCTGCTGAGGCTTCTTCGAATTTAGCAAGATATGATGGAGTAAAATATGGTTTTAGATCAAATAGAGGAAACAATCTTCTAGAGATGTATGAAAACACTCGATCCGAAGGTTTTGGAGATGAAGTTAAAAGAAGAATTTTAATTGGTACATATGTTCTTTCATCAGGTTACTATGATGCTTATTATTTAAAGGCACAAAAAGTTAGGTACTTGATAAAAAATGATTTTGATCAGGCTTTTAAAAAAGTTGATGCTTTATTAACACCGTCTACTCCTAGTTCAGCATTTAAGATAGGTGAAAAGAAAGATGATCCGATATCAATGTATTTGAATGATATATTCACAGTGCCAGTTAATTTGGCTGGTATACCAGCAATTTCTATTCCTGCAGGTACAGATAGCAATAATTATCCTCTTGGCCTTCAATTGATAGGAAAGCCTTTAGATGAACAAAAGATTTTAAATATTGCTTATGCGGCAGAAAAAAAAATAAATTTTAAGCTAACACTTAAAAAATGGTGGGAAAAATAATGAGCAAGCAAGATGGAAAATATTTAATCAAGGGAGAAAAGGGAAATTGGGAAGTGATCATTGGTCTTGAGGTGCACGCTCAGGTTACTTCTAACTCTAAACTCTTTTCAGGTTCCTCTACTAAGTTTGGAGCTGAACCAAACACTCAAGTAAGTTTAGTAGACTCCGCTTTTCCTGGAATGCTACCCGTTATAAATGAATATTGTGTTCGTCAAGCAATAAAAACAGGCTTAGGTTTAAACGCGAAGATTAATCATTTTTCTGTTTTTGATCGAAAAAATTATTTTTATGCAGATCTTCCCCAAGGCTATCAGATTTCACAATATAAAAATCCTATAGTTGGAGAGGGTAATATAACTTTAGATTTGCCAGAGGGTATAAAAAATGTAGGTATAGAAAGACTGCATTTAGAGCAAGATGCTGGAAAAAGCATTCATGATATTGATCCAAACAACACATATGTAGATTTAAACAGATCGGGCGTTGCACTCATGGAAATAGTAAGCAAACCAGACTTAAGATCTCCTAACGAAGTAAACGCTTACATTAAAAAGCTAAGATCAATTATGAGATATTTAGGTACATGTGATGGTAATATGCAAGAAGGTTCATTAAGAGCAGATGTAAATATATCAGTAAGAAAAGAAGGAGAAAAAAAACTTGGAACAAGATGTGAAATAAAAAACGTAAATTCAATAAAATTTATGCAAATGGCTATAGCTTATGAATCTCAAAGACAAGTAGAATTGTTAGAATCTGGAAAATCTATTGATCAAGAAACGAGATTATTTGATACAAAAAAAAATGAAACAAGATCAATGAGATCAAAAGAAGATGCTCACGATTATAGATACTTTCCTGACCCAGACTTATTACCCTTAAACTTAGATAAGAAATTAATTGAAAAAATTAGGAAAAATCTACCTGAATTACCTGATCAAAAAAAAGAACGTTTTATAAAAAATTATGCTTTAAGTTCTTACGAAGCTAATGTTTTAGTTTCTGAAAAAGAAATATCTGACTATTTTGAGGAGGTAGCTAAAACTTCAGACATAAAATTAACTAAAAATTGGATTATGGGTGATCTTTTTGCATCTTTAAATGAAAAAAATATTTCCATATCTCAATCTCCAGTAACTGCAAAAATAATGGCTCAATTAATTAATTCAATAAGTTCAGGAGTTATTTCAGGAAGAACTGCGAAAGATGTTTTTGAAATAATGAAGGAAACAGGAGAGGAACCAAATAAAATTATAGAAAGTAAAGGATTACAACAGAAAAGTGACCCTAAAGAATTAGAGCGAATTATAGATAAAATACTAAATAATAATAAAGATAAAGTAGATCAATATAAGTCTGGAAAAGATAAATTATTTGGTTTTTTTGTTGGCCAAGTCATGAAAGCTTCAGAAGGTAAAGCTAATCCAAAATTGGTAAACGAAATACTTTTTAAAAAATTAAAATAGGAATGGGCAAAGATTTTGAAATAAGTCATAAAATACAAAATTATATTCAAGAATTAAGTAAATCTCTACATCCTGTTCAATCAGAGATTATTTCTTACAACGAAAGTTTAGGCGAATTAAAAAAGATGCAGATAGCAATCTCACAATGTCATTTTTTGGAATTAATTACTAAAGTTGCCAAAGCCAAAAAAATATTAGAAATCGGAACCTTTACTGGTCTCAGCACTTTATCTATGTCCTTAGGCCTGCCCGAAGATGGCTTGCTCATAGCCTTAGATAAAAATAGTGAAACAAATATAAAAGCTAGAAATTTTTTTAAAAAGGCCAACCAAGATAAAAAAATTAAAACAATTATCAGGCCAGCTTTAGAAACGTTAAAAGAGTTAAAAAAAGATAATTTAGAGTTTGATATAATTTTTATAGACGCAGATAAAGAAAACTATAAAAATTACTATGACAACGCTGTATTGATGGTTAAAACAGCTGGTTTGATCATAGTAGATAATGTTTTATGGCATGGGGAAGTGACTGATGAAAATAATAAGGAAAAACTTACTGAAATTATAAAAAATTTTAATATCTATGTTAAAAATGATACAAGAACAGAGCAAATAATTATCCCTATCGGAGATGGCTTCACCGTTTGCAGAAAAATATAATGTATACAGTTTTAGGATTTTATAAATTTAAAAAATTAAAATTTTTAGAAAAAAAAAAGTTAATTCTTCAAAAATTATTTATAGAAAAGAATATTAAAGGAACTCTTATTATTTCAAAAGAAGGGCTCAATGGGACTATTTCAGGTAAAATAAAAAATATCTCTTTAATAAATAAAAAAATTAAAAATTTATTTAGAATAAAAAATTTTCATAGTGAAAACTTTTCTAAAAGTAAATTCCAGCCATTTCATAAACCTAAAATCAAAATTAAAAAAGAAGTAGTACCAATGGGTTTAAATATTTCTCCCAAAATTAAGAAAAAAAATTATATTGAGCCTAAAAAATGGAACCAACTAATAACAAATAAAGATACGTTTATATTAGACGCTAGAAAACCATTTGAATACGAAGTTGGTAGCTTTAAAAAATCTATTAATCCTAATGTTAATCATTTTAGAGAATTTCCTAAATATCTAAATAAATTAAACAAACAAAAGCCAATTGCAATGTTTTGCACTGGCGGTATTCGATGTGAAAAAGCATCAGTTTACTTAAACCAAAAAGGATACAAAAATGTATTTCAATTAAAAGGAGGAATTTTAAATTATTTAAAAAAAATTAAAAAAAAGAATAGCTTGTGGAATGGTGAATGTTTTGTCTTTGACAATAGAGTTTCTGTTAAACATGGTTTAACGGCAGGGTCATATTTTATTTGTAGCGGATGTAGAACACCAGGATCTTCATTAGACAAAAAATCTAAGAAATATGAAGAGGGAGTTTCATGTCCAAGATGTTATGACACACTCACTAACACTCAAAAAATAAGATTTAGAATGAGACAAAAGCAGATTAATCTTGCCAAACTAGTTGGAAAAAAGCATAAGTTTCAAAAGGAATTTTAATTTATATGGATTTGACCAAGGGTTCTGTCTGGCAGTTGTTAAGAAAAGTAACTATTCCAGCAAGTACTGGCTCTCTATTTCAAACATTTTATAATCTTGTAGATACATATTTTGCTGGCAGAATATCACCTGAAGCACTAGCAGCGATAGCAAAATCTTGGCCAATATATTTCATTGCTATTGCTGTGGCTGTTGGTATAGGCGCAGGTACAACAGCTCTTATAAGTAACTCAATTGGGGCTAAAGAAGATAAAAAAGCTTCAATGTATGTTGCTCAATCAATTATTTTTGCAATTGGTATTTCAATTTTTGTTACATTGTTTGGTTTAAATTTTTCGGATGAACTTTTAAGAGTTATGGGCTCAAGTAAAGAAAGTATTGTTTTAACACGAGAGTATTTAGATATAATTTTTTATGGAGCTATAATAATTTTAATACAATTATCTTTAAATGGAACACTTAATGCACAAGGAGATACAAAGAGTTATAGAAATGTTTTAATTTTCACTTTTTTTTTAAATATATTTCTTAATCCACTTTTTATTTTTGGATATGGAATTATACCAGCATTTGGTATTTCAGGGTTAGCTATAGCTACACTTATCTCACAACTTATTGGATTAATTTATTTAGCTAATAAGGTTTACAGCTGTAAATTAAAAAAATATTTATATTTTGAATGCTACAAACCGAAATTAATTTACATAAGCACTCTTTTTAAGCAGTCTGTTCCAATTATGTTTACGATGTTAATGATTATGTTTGGTGTGTTTAATATTTTCTATTTTGTAGGTCAATTTGGCGAATTAGCAACAGCTGGGTATGGTACTGCTGTTAGAATAGAGCAAGTTTTACTATTGCCAGTAATAGGATTAAATACTGCTGTATTGTCTATAGCAGGTCAAAATTTTGGTGCAAAAATGTATTTTAGAGTTAAAGAAGTTTATGGAAAAGCTTTGATGTTTGGTTCAGGTTTTATGGTTTTAGCCGGTATTTTTATTTATCTTACTTCAGAATTGATAATTTCCTTTTTTACCGACGATCCTTTGGTAATACAAAGTGGTGCGCTTTATTTAAAAGTTGCAGCATTGATAGGTCCTGTTTACCCTGTTTTTTTTATAACTTCTGCTTTATTTCAAGCTCTTAAAAGACCAACCTATAGTCTATACATGACTATTCTTAGACTTACGTTAATTCCGTTTATGTCTCTTTGGTACGTAATAAATATCAAAAATGGAGAATATCAGGATATTTTTTATACAATAATGATTACTAATTGGATGATGGGATTAGTGGTTCTTACCTTTGTGCCCTTCTTTTTAAAAAATGTTTTCAAAATTTCTTTTAAAAAACTATTTGTATTTTAACTTATTTTCTAATTTTCTTACAAAATAAGAAACAATTAAAATAAGTATTAGATATTCTAAGATTAAAAAAGTATAAATTTCTAATGGTCTATAAGTAGTTGTAACTAACTCATTTGCCTTCCTAGTTAAATCAGCTATACCTATAATTGATACTAATGAAGACATTTTTAACACGTAAACAAATTGATTGCCCAAAGCTGGTAAAACAACTTTTATTGCCTGAGGAAGTATTACAAGTCTCATTTTTTTAACAAAATTCATTCCCAGGGATCCAGCCACTTCATGTTGGCCTTTGTTGATTGAGTTAATTCCGGCCCTAAAAATTTCTGCTTGAAAGGCACTCTCACTAATTGTTAGAGCTATTATTCCTGAAACAAAAGGAGAGAAGCTTACCCCTAGCATTATTGGTAGACCATAATAAATCCAGAGTATTAAAACTAATAAAGGAATTGCTCTTACAATTTCCACATAGGCTATATTAAAATAAGTTAAAAATTTATTGTTAGAAAGTGAGGGTAGAGCCACAATTAAACCTATAATCATTGCGAGCACTATTGAAACTATAGATATATAAATCGTAGTAGTTAGTCCGCTAATCAAAAATTTTAGGTTAGTCAATCCTTCTACATTATTTGGACTTAGAATATACCAACCCCATTCATAGCTCGAGCTGCATCCTTGTACAGCTATAAAGATAAAAAGATATTTTATAAACTTCACTAAATAATTATATTTCTTTACTAAAGTGAATTAAACTTAAATTATAAGCTTTTAAGATCGTATTTAGCTAATAAAGACTTGAAAAAACCTGATGCTTTTTTATCTTTAATCCATTTACTAACATAGTCATTCCATGTTTTGTCATTTTTAGGAACCATCATTGCTAAGAAGGCCGGATTTTTTTCTCCGTCAGGGACTATTGCTAATTGAGGATATTTTATTATTAATTTATTAGCTTCAGTTGAACTTGTTATGTTTCCATCAGCTCTTCCAGCCAATACCTCTTGAAAGTCTCTTGCAGGTGCTTCAACAGATTTTAATTTAGATTTTGGAAAAAATTCTTTTGCTTTTTCTTCTTGAGACGTGCCAAGAGTTGTTGCAATTATAACTTTTTTATTATTTAAAGAATCCCAAGTCGGAAATCTTTTTAAATTTTTCTTTAACACTAGTGGAACTGTACCATATTTATAATAAGTTGTGGTAAAACCAGCAACTTCTGCTCTTTTGGGTGTTTTAGTTACACTTGTAGAAATGTCATATCTATCAGCAGTAATTCCTGCAACTATCGTCTTCCATTCGGCTGGTATAAATTTTACCTTTACGCCCATATCTTTTGCTAATTCTTTCATGACATCAATATCAAATCCTTTATATTTATTTGTAGCTGGATCTTTCATTGACATCGGATCCCAATCACCCGTAGTGCCAACCCTTAGTTCTCCATTTTTTTTGATTGTTTGTAGTTTTGACTCTGCATTTGCTACCGTTGATAGGATTAAAAAACTTACTATTGCTAAAATTTTTTTCATTTTTTATTTTTACTTTTTTTTTTCTTTTTTTCCAAACGCATATTGACCCAATTAATAACTTGACTAACAACACATATTTAGAATATAAAGAACAAAACAAGAACATTATGAAGCTGACAATACCATTTTATTTACACAAAGTAGGGGCTGGATTTCCTTCTCCTGCTACAGACTACATTGAAGATGATATAGACCTAAATTCGCATTTGATAACAAATGCACCGGCAACGTTTATAATAAGAGTACAAGGCAAATCCATGATTAATGCCGGTATTTATGATGGTGATTTATTAATAGTAGACAAAAGTAAAGATCCAAGAAATTTTTCAACAGTGATAGCAAATATAAACGAAGAGTTGGTTGTAAAAACTTTAATAAAAGAAAAAGGGGTTAACTACATTACATCAGGATCAAAAAGTGCATCTGATAAAATCAACCTTACAGAAAATCCAGAAATAATAATTTGGGGGGTAGTAACCTATGTCATCCATAAACATCAGTAAAAAAAGCAAAATTGGACTAATAGATTGCAATTCATTTTATGTTTCATGTGAGAGATTATTTAGCCCTAAAATAATAGATAAACCTGTTGTGGTTCTTTCTAATAATGATGGGTGTGTTATTTCAAGGTCAACCGAAGCAAAACAAATTGGGATTAAAATGGGTGAACCATACTTCAAAGTTAAAGAATTAGTAAAAAAATACAATGTTAAAATCTTTTCGTCAAACTATGCTCTATATGGAGATATGTCTAGAAGAGTAATGAAAACCTTGAAATCTTTTTCTAATAAAATTGAAATATATTCAATAGACGAAGCATTTATAGATATAACGCAAGTTGAAGAAAAAGAAATCATAAATTATGGAAGAGAAATAAGAGAAAGAATACTTAAATGGACAGGTATTCCTACAAGTATAGGAATATCAAGTACAAAAACATTGAGCAAAGTGGCAAATCACATTGCCAAGAAAAACATGTCTGGAGTTATTTATTTGAAAGAAAATATTAACGAGCAATTAGAAAACTTTGATATTTCGGATGTTTGGGGTGTTGGCAAACAGCTTTCAAAACTTTATAAAAAAAATGGAATTGATACTGCTCTTAAACTAAAAAATATTTCAAACACTTGGGTAAAAAAAAGCACAAATGTTTTGGGAGCTAAAACAGTTATGGAATTAAGAGGAATTCCTTGTATAAATTTGGAAACACAAGAAACAAAGAGAAAAAGTTGTTGTGTTTCAAGATCATTTGGGAAAAAAATAGAAAATTTAGAGAAACTAAAAGAATCAGTAACAACACATTGTTTAAATGCAGCAGAAAAAATAAGATTAGATAATCAGTTAGCAAAATCAATTACAATTTTTATTAGGACAAGTCCATTTAACAAGAATAGAAAATATTACTCAAATTCAATTTCAATAGATTTACCAATAGCGACTAATAATAGTATTGAATTAGTAAAAACAGCAATAAAGGGACTAACAAAAATATATAAATATGGATATTTTTACCAAAAGGCTGGTGTAATATTATCAAGATTAGAGGATGCTAACTCAAGTGAGTTAAATTTATTAACGCCATTGATGGAAAAGAAATCAAAAACATTAATGAGAGCAATAGATTTCACAAATGCTAAGTACGGGAGAAATGCAATTAGTATAGCGCAAGCAGGAATGAATAAAAGTTGGAAGATGAGAAAAGAACATTCATCAAAAATAGATACAGCTTCGTTTGACTTACTGCCAAAAATTAGTATATAAAAAAACGGGGTGTCTAAAAGACTGAGATTATACCCGATGAACCTGACCGATAATTCAGTAAGGGAAATATGGAAAAAACATACATATCAGCGCAGACATCAATAACAACAACAATTATAGTAGGGTTATTTTTTATTGGGCTAGGCTACTTAAATAATAAAAAAACCTCTAGTAATGAGAATTATATTGTTGGAGAAAGAAAAGAAAACACTTTTTCTTTAACAGCTAGCTTGACCGCATCATCTTTGGGCGCATGGATTTTATTTGGACCTGCTTCAGCGGCAACTTGGGGGGGAATGGGAGCTGTAATTGGTTATGCTCTAGGCACTGCAACACCAATGTTGTTATTGTACAATTTTGGACCAAAAATAAGAAAAGAATTTCCAAAAGGTTTAACACTGACTGATTTTATTAAAAAAAGATTTGGAGACGGAATACTTAAAATAAGTTTATTTTTAATACTTTTTTATCTAATAATATTTTTAATAGCTGAAGTGACAGCAATAGCATTTTTACTGAACTTTGTATCCAAAGTGCCCTTATGGATTACTTCAGGGGTCACCTTAATCATATGTTTACTTTATATACTAAAAGGTGGTTTTAAACTTTCAATTATTACCGACAAGTATCAATTTAGTTTTATTACTTTAATTATTTTACTGTCAGTTTTTTTGATTTTAGGAAATTTAGATTTATCAAGTTATAAGTTGATTAAACAAAATTCACCTATTTTAATTGATAAAAAGTATTTACCAAATTATACAGCTGGATTAACTTTTTTTATTGCTGTCTCAGCAACAAATTTATTTCATCAAGGAAATTGGCAAAGAGTCTTTTCTGCGAAAAATAATTTTATTTTAAAATCAAGTTTAATTTATTCATCTATAATTATCTTTTTTATTGTTTTTTGGATGGGATATTCAGGCCTAATATCTTATTCTTTAAATTCAAAAGTAATACCAGATCTCGCTTTTTTTGATCTAATATTAAATAAAAAAAATTCAATTTTTATTATAGGTATTTTAATTTTGGCAATGTCTTTAACACTTAGCACTATTGACACATTAATTAATGCTATCTCTAGCTTAATTATAATTAATGGAAATCAAATTAGTAAATCCTTAGACGGTAAAGGAATAAAAAATAAAACAAATTTAATTATTTTACTATTAAGTATTTTGGTCTTTATTTTAGCATCAAAGGGATACAGTATTTTATATTTATTCTTATTAGCCGATTTATTATGTTGTGCAGCAGTTTTCACAATTTTTTATGGTTTCTTTAGTAAAAAAATTGATACGAAGCTTGCAGCTTTTTCTATATTTTGTGGATTATTATTTGGTCTTCTATTCTTTCCCAGTCCAGATTTTCAAAGCAGTATCTTGGTTGGTAATTTAATTTCAATTGATAATTTTTCTGTATTTATTAAATCAAACCTACTTTTTATCGCGTTTATCATTTCTTTATTTTTGCCTTCTTTAATTATATCAATTTATTCTTTGCGTAATTCATTTAGATAAATAATTACAGCTATCCAAATAAATACAAAAGAAATTAATTCATCTAGAATTAAAGGTTCATTAAAATAATATATTCCTAAAAAAAATTGAGAAGTAGGCGTTAAAAAAAATATCATACTTGCCGGTCCAATACCTATCAAACTAAAACCCTTTGTATACCAAAAAAGAGGGATTAAAGTCATTAGTCCAGCCCAAAATAAATAAAAAGAGAGAACTGGTTCATTGTAAGAAAAAATGTTGGCATTATTATTAACTAGATATAAGAATAAACTAATAGCTATTGGAGTTAATAATAGTGTTTCAATAAGAAGTCCTGTTTCAGGAGAAACTTTAATTTTTTTTCTAATTAGACAGTATAAACTCCATGTTGTGGCAACAGTTATTCCAATCCAAGGCACATGACCTAATTTCAAAAGAAGATAAATTAATGCGATTACAACTAAAAAAATAGATAAAATTTTATTTATGTTGTAATCCTCTTTTAAAAAAACGACACCCAGAAAAACACTTAAAATAGGAAAAATATAATATCCTAGAGCTGAGTCCAAAAGATTGTTTGTTTTTACTGCATAAAGCCATGTAAACCAATTTATTGAAACAAGAATGCCGGTAATTAAAAAAATTAAAATATTTTTTTTTCTTTTTAATATCTTATTAAATTCATTCCATTTTGAATAATAGGTTGTAGTTATTATCAATAATAATGCGGTCCAAATGGTTCTGTGTATTGTTAATTCTAAGGCTGAAGCAAAAGAAACAAATTTAAAATATATAACTCCTATTACACCCCACCAAAGAGAAGCACCAACAGTAAATATCGACCCTTTTAATAACTTTTTCTTCATTTGACCATTTTTTTGATTGATTTATAAAGTACTTATTTATTAATTAGTACTAAATAAACTTGGTGAATAAGGAAGAGTGGGTGAGTGGTTGAAACCAGTTGGTTGCTAACTAACCGTACGAGTAATATCGTACCGAGAGTTCGAATCTCTCCTCTTCCGCCACAACTTTATTGATAAAAACTTGTTAAATTCACCGGAGATTGCCTGATCATATATTTGTAAACATTAATATTTTCTAAAACCCTTTGAACGTAATTTCTTGTTTCTTTAAATCTTATTAACTCAACCCAATCAATAAAATTAATTTGATTTTTAGCTGGATCTCCGTTGACTCTCCTCCAGGTTTTAACTCGATTTGGCCCAGCGTTGTAAGCTGCAATGGCAAATGGGTAAATACCGTTATAATCTTCTAAAAGAGAGTTAATATAATAAGAACCTAATTTAATATTGTACTCTGGATCTTTAGTAAGCCCGCTTATGCTATAAGGAAGTTTAGCTTGCTTAGCTACAACTTTAGCAGTGTACTTCATTAATTGCATCATACCTCTAGCTCCAGCCCAGCTATTGGCTTTAGAGTCAAATTCACTTTCTTGTCTAATGATAGCATGTATTAGTTCAGGAGCTGGCATTGTTTTTTTATTTATAACTCTCGGTACACTTATAATAGGATAATTATATTGGTTATAAAATCTTTTTTCGTACGAGGCTTTCTTAGATATTTGAATTGCATAATCGTATCTTCCTATATCTGTCGCAATTTTAGCTGCCAAAATTTCACTACCCGACTCAATATTTAATTCAGCCAAATGTTTTAGAATATCTTTGCTATAATGAGTTTTGTCTAATTCTTTTAATAAAATTACGTGTTTAATTAGTTTATTTTTGATAAATTCTTTTTGATATTCTTTAGAAAATTTTGATTCATCTTTTAAAGTAAATTCTTTTTCTCCATTTATTTCTGAATAAGATAGCTGTCCATAATATGTTGTTAAAAAAACCGAACCTTCTTTAAAAAATTTATTTGCATTATCCATCTCACCTAAAGTTTTATACGATCTTCCTAGCCAATATGCCCCCCTAGCTAAACTAATAGGGTAACTTACATTATTATAAAAATTTTCAAAATGAGTTATTGAATACTCTGGAGATCCCAAAAAAGATAAAGATATCCATCCTGACAACCATTCAGCTTCCGCAAATTCAGGGCCGTAACTTAAAGAATGTTCACTTGATACTTTGTATGCCAATTTATATTTTTTTTTATACAAAAGACTTCTTACAATACTTTCTCTCTGTTTCCACCATAAGTCTGGTCTTACAAGCTCATCTTCTTGTTTATCTGCATTAGCATGCAAAATTTCTAATGATGAATCTACACGACCTCTTCTCGTTCTCCATTTTAATCTATCATATTGAAGACCTGGATCCTTTTTTAATGAGCTAGGCACTTCTTTAATAGCTTTATCAACACCATATGAATTGCTCATTAAAATTTGTCTGGCGTTGTAAAGTGCTCTTTCGTTTTTAGGTAAATATCTAAGCATTCTTTTTAAATCCCAATATTTTGAATTCCATGCTAAATATTCAGCTCTTTTGATATGTTCTTTTGAGGTTAAATAAGTTTTGAATTTATTTCGATAATATCTTAGTTCTCCTTTAGACAAATCTGCAGTTATCCAACCATCTTTAATTAGTTTATCAGCTTTCTCAAATTGTTTATTTTGAAGATAAGCTTCTCCTAACTTTATTTTCCCTAAACCACTTAATGGTTCTTCAATTCCATTGTTTAAATAATCTTTTTCAAACCAATTTATAATCGTATTTGCAGTTGTATTTTTTAAAATAATTTTATGTTCAGCTAAATATCTGAGTCTATTTATTCTTGGATAATCAGCATTTTTCCTAATAAAAATTGCATAATCATTAAACGTAGCTCTGTTACTACGCTCTTTTAAATACATCCAAGTAACTAAATTTTTAAATTCTTTGTCTTTAATTTTTTTAGACAATTTTATTGCTGAATTCCATTTTTTTGCTTTGATTAAAACAAATACTTCTTTTGCTTTTTCAAAATCTTTTTTGGATAACACCGAAGATAATTTTGTCTCTTTAATTGGAGATTTAAAGCTTTTAGGTTTCTTTCTTGGATATAGAAATTTTAGATTAATTATTTCTTTTACATTCGTTTGTTCTTTTTTAATATCTTTAATATCTTGTTTTACATTTAGTTGTTTTTCTTTAGATTGATCGTTTCTTGTTATTTTCGGTTTATTGGCCGGTAAAAGAAAAGTATCTTTTTTTATTAATTTTTTTTCACTTTCGGGTTTTTTTATTGGTAATATTTTTTTATTGATCTTTTTAAATACAGAAGGTTTTTTTGAAGGATATATAAATTTAGTATCTTGAGCGCTAATTTTTGAATGAACACTTAAGGACATCAATAATAACACTAGACTAATTATCCGAATAGGCATAAATTTAAGATAAAACTAATTACTTTATATTGTTTTATGTTTAAAGGATCAATTGTTGCATTAATCACACCATTTAAAAAAAACCAATTAGATGAGGAAAACTATTCTAATCTGATACATCATCACATTAATAATGGAACTACAGGTATAGTTCCGGCTGGAACTACAGGCGAGTCTCCAACTTTAAATAATGAAGAGCATATTAGGGTTATTGAAATCGCTGTGAAGGAGTGTAAGGGAAAAATTCCAGTAATTGCCGGTACCGGTTCTAATTCGACCGAGGAGGCGGTTGAACTTTCTAAACACGCAGAAAAAATTGGAGCTAATGGGCTATTAGTGGTTACACCATATTATAATAAGCCTACTCAAGAAGGTCTATATCAACATTATAAAAAAATTAATGATAATGTAGGGCTTCCGATCATTATATACAATATTCCATCAAGATCAGTTATAGATATGTCAGTAGATACTATGTCAAGATTATATGAATTGAAAAATATTATAGGAGTTAAAGATGCCACAGGAGATTTGAAAAGAGTTGACCAACAATTAAAAAGCATGGGAAAAGATTTCTTACAATTAACAGGAGAAGATGGAAATGCTTTGGAGTTTAATAAAAGAGGAGGTAAAGGTTGTATCAGTGTTACAGCAAACGTTGCAGCTAAACTTTGTTCTGATTTTCAATCAGCATCATTGTCTAGTAATGATGATGAGAAACAGGCTAGAGCTAAAGAGATAGACTTAGCCCTTGCTCCTTTACATAAAGCTTTATTTATAGAAAGCAATCCTTCACCAGTAAAATATGCAGCTTCTTTGTTGAAGCTATCTTCCGAAGAAGTTCGTCTACCATTAGTTAAAGTTAAAGAGGAAACTAAGATTTTGATTAAAGAAGCACTTAAAGTTGCCAAATTACTTTAATGAAAAGAAAAACACCTTCTGGTCAAAAGATTATATGTTTGAATAGAAAAGCTAAATTTAATTATTATTTTCATGAGTTGTTAGAAGCTGGAATTGCTTTAAAAGGATCTGAAGTAAAATCTTTAAGAGACGGCAAAGGTAGTATTGCAGATTCTTACGCTTTAGATAAAAATGGTGAAATGTTTTTGATTAACTCACATATACCTTTATATAGACAGTCGAGTTATAATAATCATGACCCAAAAAGTGAAAGAAAGTTGCTCCTTAATAAAAAAGAAATTAACAAATTAATTGGAAGAATTAATCAAGAAGGATTAACCATAGTTCCTACAAAACTTTATTTTTTTAAAGGTAAAGCAAAAATAGAATTAGCAGTAGCAAAAGGTAAAAAATTATATGATAAGAGACAAGTTAAAAAGAAGAGAGACTGGAATAGAGAAAAAGCAAGAATTCTAAGCAAAAACAATAAATGATTTTTTTAGGCATCGGTTCAAGTTTAAAATCAAAATTTGGTGATAGATACGCAAATATTAAAAAAACGATTAATCTTATTTCTGGTGAAAATATTATAATTAAGAAAATTTCAAGTTATTATGAAACCCCATCCTATCCTAACAAACAGGATCCTAAATTTATAAATGTGGTTATAGAAATAGATTTTAAGGGTAACTCAGATGATTTAATGAAAAAATTACTATCTATTGAAAAAAAACTAGAAAGAATAAGACAATTTAAAAACGAACCTAGGACTTGTGATATAGATATTATTGATTTTAATGGAAGTGTCTCAAATGAAAATGATATTTTTCTTCCTCATCCAAAAATATTAGAGAGAAATTTTGTTCTTATCCCTTTAAGAGAAATTTGTCCTATGTGGATACATCCAATTTTAAATAAAAAAATAGATGATTTGATAAATAATTTAAGCGTTAAAACAAGGAATGAGATTACAAGAGTGAAGGAATGTGATATAAAGTACTTAAATGATTAATAACGAAGAGCTTATAAATAAAGTAAGAACATATAACAAATTTTTTAATCCATCAGATTTATCTAAAGCTTATGATTTTGCTTTAAAAGCTCACAAAAATCAAAGAAGAGATGAAGGAGTCCCTTATATAATTCACCCTGTTGCTGTAGCAGATATTCTTACTGAGCTTAAACTTGATAGTGCTACAATAACAACTGGTTTACTTCATGATACTATAGAAGATACTAAAGCTACATATGATACCGTTAAAAAGGAATTTGGAAAAGAAGTTGCAGATTTAGTTGATGGCGTTACGAAAATTTCTGCATTAGAGGAAAAAGCTGGAGAAAACTCTAAGGCTGAAAATTTTAGAAAATTAATTTTAGCCACATCCAAAGATATTAGAGTTCTACTAGTTAAACTTGCTGACAGGTTACACAACATGAGAACTTTAAAATTCGTAAAGGAAAATGAAAAGAAAATAAGAAAAGCAAAAGAAACTATGGAAATTTATGCTCCATTAGCTGACAGAATGGGAATGAACAGAATAAGAGATGAGCTAGAGGATTTGTCATTTTCAATTTTAAATAGCGATGCAAGAAATTTAATCGAAGAGAGATTAAAATTTATAAAAAATAATAGGGAAGATAACTTTAAGTCTATTTCTTCTGACTTAGTAAATCTTCTTAAAGCAAAAGGTATAACTGCAGAAATTACAGGTAGAGAGAAAACTCCATTTTCAATATGGAGAAAAATACAAAAAAAGAAAATTTCGCTTGAACAACTTACTGATATAATTGGTTTCAGAGTAATTGTAAGAGATATAAATGACTGTTATCAAACATTAGGTATTTTCCATAGTGAATATTCTGCTATACCAGGTAAATTTAAAGACTACATTTCAACACCAAAAATAAATAATTATAAATCAATACATACTTCGCTTATTGGACCAAGAAAACAAAGAATAGAAGTACAAATACGTACTCAAGATATGCATGAGTTTGCCGAACGTGGTATAGCTTCTCATTGGAAATATAAATCATCAGAAAAAATTTCTGATTTGTCTTGGAAAGAATATGATTGGCTTCGAGATTTAGTAGAAATTATCGAAGCTGGAAATAGCCCAGAACATTATTATGAATTTACAAAACTTCAAATGTTTCAAGATAATGTTTTTTGTTTTTCTCCAAAGGGTGCAGTTATAAAATTACCTAGAGATGCAACACCGATAGATTTTGCATACGCAGTTCATACTAATATTGGAGATGCTGCTATTAATTGTTTTATAAATGGCCAAGAGTCAACACTTCAAACAAAACTTAAAAACGGCGACATAATAAAAATTATTACTTCTAAGAAAGCAACACCATCTTTGCATTGGCTCTCCTCTTGTAAAACTGGTAAAGCAAGATCCTCTATTAGAAAACACTGGCAAGGTAAAGCAGATAATAACGAAAATAAAATAAAGAAAAAATTATATGAGAGTTCTTTATTAATAGATTTACCACACCAACCTGGTGTATTAGGTGAAATTAGTACACTTATCGGTTTAAGTGGTAGCAATATTTTGAATGTTGAGCTTCTTGAAAAAAAAGGCACACATCTTCAATTTTTGTTCGATTTACAAATTAAAGATTTAAAAAACTTTACAAACTTGATAAGTCAAATCAGACAAAAAAACTTAAATTTTAAAATTATAAGACATAAACAGAAAAAAAATGCTTTCATACAAAGAATCATTAAAAATTTTAAAAGAAACTAACGCACTCTTAGAAGGGCATTTCATATTATCCTCAGGTTTACATAGTTCCAAATACGTACAATGCGCTCAATTATTGAGCAAGCCCTGGAAAGCTCTTAAAGTTTGTACTTCTCTAGCGGAAAAAATTAAAAATGAATTTAAAAAAATCGATCTAATTCTAACCCCCGCAATTGGTGGAATTGTTGTAGGCTATGAGATTGGAAGACTGTTAAATATTGAAACGATATTTTGTGAAAGGGTGGATAATAATTTTACACTTAGACGCGATTTTAATATTCACAAAAATTCAAATGTTTTAATTATTGAAGATGTTATAACAACTGGCAAATCAAGTTTAGAATGTTCCAAATTAGTTATTAATGCTCAAGCTAATATTTTAGGTTATGCTTGTATAATTGATCGTTCTAATGGCCATTCTGAAATCAAAAAAAAAATTATTTCACAAATTGAAATAAATATTCCTACTTATAACAAAGAAAACTTACCCGATGAACTCTCTAAAATTAAAGCTATTAAACCAGGCAGTAGAGGAATTTAATGGCAAGAATAAAGTTGGGGGTGAATATAGATCATGTTGCAACTGTAAGAAACGCAAGAGGAGAAAACTATCCAAGTCCTCTTAGAGCTGCGTTATTATCTCAAAACAGTGGAGCTGACTCTATAACTATTCATTTAAGAGAGGACAGAAGACATATTAATGATAATGATCTGAAAGAAATCAAATCAAAACTTAAAATTCCACTCAATCTTGAAATTGCGTCTACAAAAGAAATGCTCAAAATATCTCTTAAACAAAAACCCTCCTTTATATGTATAGTACCTGAAAAAAGAAAAGAGATTACAACAGAGGGAGGCCTTAATCTGAATGTAAAAAAAAATTTCTTAAAAACAATGATTAAAAAACTTAAATCTAAAGGTATTAGAATAAGTTTATTTATTGAACCTAATTTAAAAGATATAAAAAAATCTAAAGATCTTGGTGCTGACTGCGTTGAAATACACACTGGAAAGATATGTAATCTTATTAATAAAAACAAACCCTTTAGAAATCAATTAATTAAAATTAAAAAAGCAGTTAAGTGTGCTAACTCAATAGGTTTAGAAGTTCATGCTGGACATGGTTTAACATATAGGTCTGCAAAAATACTCTCTAAAATGAAAGATATAAAAGAATTTAATATAGGTCATTTTATTATAGGAGAGTCAATTTATTTAGGTCTATCTAAAACTATTAAAAAATTTAAAAGGATAATTAAGTAAAAATGCAAATTTATGGTTTAGGTTCAGATATTACTAATAGCAATAGAATTAAAAATATTTTAAAAAAAAATAAAAAATTTAAAAAGAGAATTTTTACAAATTCTGAAATATTAATTTGTGAAAAGAAAAAAAATACTTTCTCTTGTTTTGCAAAAAGATTTGCTGCAAAAGAGGCTTTTGCCAAATCCCTAGGAATAGGGGTCTCAAAGGGTTTAAAATTCAATGAAATTGAGGTAAAGAATAATTCTTTAGGCAGACCGTATTTGAAAATTAAAGGAGATAGTTTAAAAACTGTGTATAAAATCATTAAAAAAAAAAATTTTAAAGCATCTTTGTCGTTATCGGATGATAAACCTTTTGCTATAGCAATTGTTATTTTAACAGTTAAATGAAATATAAAATATTTGAAACAATTTTAGATAATCTTAAAACTATTTTTTATGCTTTATTAATAGCAATAGCTATTAGATCTCTTTTTTTTCAACCTTTTTATATACCTTCATCATCAATGGAACCAAATTTATTAGTAGGCGATAGAATTTTTGTGTCAAAATATACTTATGGATACAGTAAACACTCCTTTCCATTCAGCCCATCAATTTATGAGCAGAGAGTACTATTTAAGAATCCTAATTATGCTGATTTAGTTGTTTTTAAAACGCCACAAGATAATCGAACCGATTATATCAAAAGATTAATTGGTATGCCTGGAGATTCAATACAATTTATAGATGGTAAATTAATATTAAATAACAAAGAAATAATAAAAGAAAAGATTAATTTAACAGAAAGCGTGAGATGTGGTTCACAGACTCTAGACGTGAATTATTTTAAAGAAACTCTACCTAACGGCAAAACTTATATAGCTGCGTATAATAAATACGGCACACAACAAAACACCGAAAAATATACCGTTCCAAAAAATCATTATTTTTTTTTAGGTGACAATAGAGATTGTTCTAAAGACAGTAGATTTTTGAATAGTGTTGGTTATGTCCCAAAATTAAACTTAGTGGGAAAAGCAAAAATAATTTTCTTTTCTAATGATACAATTAAAGGAAGTTTTTTTAAATTTTGGAACTGGAATAATTCATTAAGAATTGAGAGAATTTTTATGAGACTAAAATGAAAAAAAAAATTGAAGATTTAGAAAAAAATATTAATTTAAAGTTTAATAATGTAGAATTATTAAAAAAAAGCTTAATACATAAAAGTTTTGATAATAAAAATAATAACGAAAAACTTGAATTTTTAGGAGATAGAGTTCTAGGATTAGTTCTATCTAAAACATTATTAGAGATATATTTAGATGAAAAAGAAGGTGTAATTGATAAAAGGTTTGCTAATTTAGTAAATAAAAAAACTTGTGCTCAAATTTCAAAGAAGATTAATTTAAAAGATTTCATGAGTTTAGGTGAGTCATATAGAAAAGGAAAAAAATCAGATGAAAAGATTACTAGTGATGCAATTGAAGCTTTGATAGGAGCAATATTTTTAGATAAGGGTTTATTAGAAACTGAAAAATTTATATTAAATAACTGGAGTGAATACTTAAAAAAATCTAATTATACTGACATAGACGCTAAAACAAAACTTCAGGAACATAGTCTCAAGATTTATAAAAAATTACCAAGATATAAAGTATACGAGGAATCGGGCCCTAAACATAATCCAATTTTTAAAGCAGTGGTGCAATTAGAAAACCAAAAAAAATATTCAGCTTTAGGTAATTCCAAAAAAGAAGCTGAACAAAATGCTGCAAAAAAACTAATAACTTATTTAAAGATTTAAAATGATTTGGCAAGATGAAGGCTATCTTCTTTCAAAAAGAAAATTTAGAGAAAATGCAAATATAGTAAATGTATTTACAAATTCATTTGGAAAAGTAAGCGGCATAGTTTATGGAGGTAATTCTAGAAAAGTTAGAAACTATTTGCAAATTTCTAATAAAATTTTTGTTTTTTACAATAACAAAAACGAAAACAAAATTGGATATTTTAAGACTGAATTGATGCAGGCTATATCCCCTAAATATTTCAATGACAAAACAAAAACATCAGCTCTTCTCTCGCTTACATCTTTATTAAACTCGCTTTTACCAGAAGCTCAATCATATAAAAATATTTATCTTTCATTAGATAATTTCATAAATGAACTAAATAATGAAAAATGGATTTTCTCATATATAGACTGGGAGTTAAAACTTATTAGAGAGCTTGGATTTGATGTAAATTTATCTCAATTTAAAAATAATGCCTCAGAACCGAATAAAATTTCTGAGATAGAGATTGACAATATTAAATATAAGGTTCCAGGATTTATTTTTAAATTATCTACAAATTATGATGTCAATAATGATTTAATAAAATTAGCTTTAAGTTTTACAAGAAAAATAATGTTGAATAAATTCTTCATTCAAAATAATTTAATTTTTCCAAGATCAAGAGTCTTATTAGAAAACTACTATAATTAATTGTTTTTAATTTTGTCTGCTATTTCTAATGCAAAATAAGTTATTATTGCTGAGGATCCTGCTCTTTTTAATGAAATCAAACTTTCGAGAATAGCTTCATTATTTATTAATTTATTTTTGATGCCATTTTTAATTAAACTATATTCGCCAGATACTTGATAGGAAAAAACTGGTATTTTGAAATTGTCTTTTATTAATTTAATTATATCAAGGTAAGGCATACCAGGTTTTACCATTACCATATCAGCACCTTCTTTAATATCCAAACCAACTTCACGTAAAGCTTCGTTCGAATTTTTAAAATCCATTTGGTATGATTTTTTATTTCCTTTGAGTTTTTTATTTGAACCTACAGCATCTCTAAATGGACCATAAAAATTTGAAGCATATTTAACAGCGTAAGATAAAATTTTTGTATCTTTATAATCATTTTTATCTAAAATTTCTCTTATTGCGCCAACTCTACCGTCCATCATGTCCGAAGGAGCTATAATATCGCAACCCATTTGAGCTTGTAATAAAGATTGTTTTTTTAAAACTTCCAAAGTTATATCATTATGTACATCTAAGTCTTTTAATATACCATCGTGACCATGATTTGTATATGGATCTAAAGCAACATCACACATAACTCCAATTTCTTTGAAATTTTTTTTTATTGACCTCAAAGCTTTACACACTAAATTATCTTCATTAAGAGCTTCAGTCCCAAAATTATTTTTATTTTTATTCGGTGTATAAGGAAAGAGGGCAACCAGGGGTATTTTTCTTTTGCATGCATTTTCAACTACCTTATTGACTTTATCTATTGAATAACGATTTATACCTGGCATTGTTTTAATTTTTTCAATTTTATTTTTTCCTTCTCTAATAAAAATAGGTAATATAAGGTCATCTGTAGAAAGATTATTTTCCGAAACCAAACGTCTTACCCAGTCTTTTTTGCGAGTCCTTCTCAATCTTGTTGATGGAAATTTGCCTAAAATCTTCATTTTTTTAATTTATATTTAATTTTTTTATGCGACAAATATAGTATTATACCTTATAAACAAAGTACTTTAATAGTTATTTATGTCCAATTCACAAACATTTGAAGATTTTTATCAAGTACCAGACCTATCCTTTGATATTAAAAAATTAAGGGCAGATTTAGAGACTATTTTGAAAAAATCAAAATATCAAACACTCGGTATAACTAATTTTCATGCAATACCGATGAATAGAATTCCAGGAGATGAAAGTTCAATCCAAGGACATAATGTAAGAGGTATTTATTGGACTAAACCCGATGAAACAGGAAAAGAAGTAGCCAGAGATAAGCCTATAGACGAGTCCAAATACACTGAGCTAACAAGTGATTTTAAAAATACTTATTTTGAAGAAGTTTATAAAGTTTTAAGTTCTAAATTTAAGTTAGGAAGAGTTAGAATATTATTAAAAGAACCTAGATCAACATTAAGTTGGCATAAAGATCCTGAACCAAGATTACATATTCCAATAATAACTAATCCTGGATGTAAAATGGTTATCGAAGACGTTGCCAAACATATGCCAGCGGATGGAAAAGTTTGGATTACTAATAATACGAGATATCATAACTTTTTTAATGGCGGTGAGCAAAATAGAATACATATTGTTGCTTGCATTTTAGAGAACAGATTCAATTAATTGAATTCAATTTTTAAAAAAATTTGTATTTCTTCAGATCACGCTGGGTATAAGCTTAAAGAACAAATAAAAAACTTTTTAATAAGGCAAAATATTTTTATAATTGATCTTGGCCCATTCGAATTAAAATCAGTTGATTATCCAGATTATGCAAAAAAACTAGCTAGAAGAATTTCTTCCAAAAAAAGTGATATTGGTGTTTTAGTTTGTGGCTCTGGAACTGGAATGGCAATTTCAGCCAATAAAATTAAAGGAATTAGGGCAGCAGTATGCTATAATGCGAAATCTACACGTTTGTCCAGAGAACATAATAATGCTAATATTATTGCTTTAGGATCAAGATTAACAAAAAAACAAGATGCTATGAAATTGATTAAAATTTTTATTAATACTAAATTTCAAGGTGGAAGACATCTAAGAAGAGTTAAAAAAATTTAATATTTTAAAATGTCTAAATTTAGCAAATATACTTCAAATGATTATCAAAATTACTTTGATAATGATTTATCAAACACTGACCCTGAATTATTCAGTTCTATTAAACTTGAACTTCAAAGACAACAAGAACATATTGAACTGATTGCATCTGAAAATATAGTTTCTAAAGCTGTTTTAGATGCTCAAGGATCTATCATGACAAATAAATATGCAGAAGGTTATCCTTCAAAAAGATATTATGGTGGTTGTGAATTCGTTGATAAAGCAGAAGAACTTGCTCTAGAGCGAGTTAAAAAACTTTTTAACTGTAAGTACGCTAATGTACAACCGCATTCTGGAGCTCAAGCAAATGGAGCAGTATATCTTGCGCTTTTAAATCCTGGAGACCCAATACTTGGTATGAGCTTAAATTCTGGAGGTCATTTAACACATGGAGCTAAAGTTGCGCAATCAGGTAAATGGTTAAAAGCTTTTCATTATGAAGTTGATGAAGTTACGGGATTGATTGACTACGACAAGATTGAGGAGTTAGCGTTAGAGCACAAACCAAAACTGATTATAGCTGGTGGTAGCGCTTACTCAAGAGTTATAGATTTTAAAAAATTTAGAAAAATAGCAGATAAAATAAATTCTTATTTGATGGTAGACATGGCACATTTTTCTGGTCTAGTAGCAGGTAAAGGTTATCCTAATCCTGTTGAATATGCAGACGTAGTAACATCTACAACACATAAAGTTCTTAGAGGTGGAAGAGGGGGCATAATTCTGACCAATAGAGAAGACTTATATAAAAAATTTAATTCTGCGGTTTTTCCAGGTTATCAAGGAGGACCTTTAATGCATGTAATAGCAGCGAAGGCAGTTGCTTTTAAAGAGGCACTAGACCCTTCATTTAAAGAATATATACAATCAGTTTTAGCTAATGCAAAAATTTTATCAGAAACATTAAAAAATAATGGATTTAAAATTTTTTCTGGCGGAACAGACACACATTTAATGTTAGTAGATCTTAGACCTTTTAAAGTAACAGGAAAAGCTGCAGAAGTGAGTTTATGCAAAGCTAACATTACATGTAATAAAAACGGTATACCGTTTGATACTGAGAAAATGACTGTGACTTCTGGAATTCGTCTAGGTTCTCAAGCCGCAACTACTAGAGGCTTTGGATTAAATGAGTTTAAAAAAGTTGGAGAATTAATTACTAAGGTAGTTAAAGGATTATCTCAAAATCCTAATGACAACAGTAAAACCGAACAAGAAGTTAAGAAAGAAGTCGTTGAACTTTGTTCTAAATTTCCTATATACAAACATTTATTAAAAAATTAACTTATGCTTTGTCCTTTTTGTAGAGAGAAAGATACGTCAGTAGTTGACTCTAGACCTACAGAGGATGGGACAGCTATCAGAAGAAGAAGATTTTGCACTTGTAGCGGTGGACAAAGATTTACTACATTCGAAAGAGTTCAGTTCAGAGAGTTAACAGTCATAAAAAAAAATGGAAGAAGATCTCCTTTTGATAGAGAAAAACTTGCCAAGTCTTTTTTCACAGCTTTAAAAAAAAGACCAATAGACTCTGACACAACCGAAAAAGTAGTTTCTAGAATATCAAGAGAACTTGAAGAAATGGGGCAGTCTGAAATTCAATCTAGCGTAATAGGGAAAAAAGTGATGGATACATTAAAAGATTTGGACAAAATAGCGTATATAAGATTTGCCTCAGTATATAAAAATTTCAAAGAAATAGGTGACTTTGGAGAATATATTGAGGAATTAGATGGCAAATCTCAAAAGTAATCTTAAATCAAAACATTTATATTATATCTCACTAGCTTTTGAACAGGCTAAAGTTAACTTGGGTTCTACTGGAACTAATCCGTCAGTTGGATGCATAATTGAGAATAATGATACAGTTTTATCATCAGGAAGAACATCTTTACTTGGAAGACCTCATGCAGAATTTAATGCACTTAAAAAAAGTATAAATTTTAAAGATAGTAATTTATATGTAACTTTAGAGCCATGTTCTCATTTTGGTGTTACACCTCCTTGTACAAAAAAAATTGTTAAAAAAAAAATTAAAAATGTTTTCTTTTCAGTCTTTGATTTAGATTCAAGAACTAGAAAAAAATCTCTTTTAGATTTTAAAAAATCAAAAATAAAAGTTGTCAGTGATATTGCAAGAAAATTTGGACTAGATTTTTATAAAAGTTATTTTTTAAAACACAAAAAATTATTACCGTATATAGATGCCAAAATTGCCATTTCTAGAGATTTTTTCTATAAAAACAAAAGATCAAAATGGATTACTAATAAACATTCTAGAAAAAGAGCTCATTTATTAAGAACTTCTTATGATTGTATTTTAACAACTTCAAAAACGATTAATGATGATAATTCTAGATTAAATTGTAGACTAGAGGGATTAGAAAATAAATCGCCATCCATAGTAATAATTGATCGTTTTTTTAAATTAAAAAAGAATAGTAAGATTGTTAAAGAAAAATCAAAAAGGAAAATCATTCTATTTACAACCACTTACAATAAAGAGAAAAAAAAATATTTTAACTCAAAAGGAATTAAAATTATTCAACAAAAAAATATGAAAAATAAAAAAGATTTCAAATTAATCTTAAGCAATTTAAGAGATTTAGGTATTTCCAGAATTTTGGTAGAAAGTGGCATGTGTTTTTTAAATTTTTTAATTCTAGGAAGGTTTGTTCATAATCTATTTGTATTTAAGAGCAATTATAATCTTAAAAAAAACGGTATTAATTATGGAAAAATTAATATTATAAAAAACTTAAATTTGAAAAATAAAATTAATGTTAACCTATTAGGAGACTTTCTCTATAAAGTTAAATTAAAATAATGTTTAATGGAATTGTTTATAACCAAGGATTAATTAAATCTATTAAAAGAAATCCCAAATATGTAAAGGGAAGTTTAGTAATTGAAATTTCATCCAATATAAATTTTAAAAAGTCAGATATTGGAGAGTCTGTTTGTTGTGATGGCGTTTGTTTAACATTAATCAGAATAAAAAGAGACTCCTTTTTATTTTATTTATCTAGGGAAACAATCAATAGATCTAATTTTAAAAATGCTAAAGTCGGTAAGATTATTAATATAGAAAAATCTATATATCATGGAAAAAAAATTTCTGGACATTATACCCAGGGTCATGTTGATACTACTTCAATAGTTAATAAAATAAAGATTATTGATAAAGCATGGATCGTAAATCTATCAATTATTAAAAAACATAAAAAATTTGTTGTAGAAAAAGGATCAATATCAATTAATGGTATTTCCTTAACAATCTCAAAAGTCAAATCTAATAGTTTTGAAATCACAATCATTCCACATACTCTTAAGCTTACAAATTTGATTAATTTGAAAAAGGGTGATTTAGTAAATGTGGAATTTGATATTTTCAATAAATATATAATTAATTTAAAAAAATAATATGAAAAAAACCTCAACTTCGATAAGTCAGATTATTAAAGATGCAAAAAAAGGAAAAATTTTCATTCTTGTCGACGACAAAGATAGAGAAAATGAGGGAGACCTTGTAGTATCTGCTTCAAAAATTAATGCTAAAAAAATTAATTTTATGGCTAAACATGGCAGAGGGTTAATTTGTTTAGCCTTAACCTCCGCTAAAGTGAAAAAATTGAATCTACCTTTAATGTCTTTGATTAACAGATCCCGAACTCAAACGGCTTTTACAGTTTCCATAGAGTCTAAAAAAGGAATAACCACAGGAATTTCGGCTTTTGATAGAGCAAAAACTATTAAAGTTGCTATTAAACCTAGCTCAACAAAAAAACATATTGTATCTCCTGGTCATGTTTTTCCTCTAGTAGCGAAAGCCGGAGGAGTTCTTGAAAGGGCCGGACACACAGAAGCTTCTATTGATATATCAAAGCTAGCTAAATTAAACCCTAGCGCTGTAATATGTGAAGTAATGAACGAAGATGGAACTATGGCTAGATATAAAGATTTAGTTCCTTTTGCAAAAAAACATAAACTAAAAATAGCTAAAATTGAAGATTTAATCTCATATAGATTAAAAACTGAAAGACTTATTAAAAAAACCTCACAAAAAAAAATAAACATTAAACATTTTGGTACATTTGATTTAAAAATTTTTAAAAACAAATTAGATGGGTCCGAACATTATGCAATTACAAAAGGAAAATTTAGTTCTTCAAAGCCATCTAGGGTTAGAGTGATTTCAACAAATATTTTAAATAATTTTTTAAATTTTAACAAAAATTTATTTAAAAGTTCTTTAAATTATTTAAAAAAATATAACAATTTTGCTCTTATTTTAGTAAAGGGAAATAATCCAATTACATCATCATCTGGAACAGGTAAAATATTAAGATACTATGGAATTGGCGCTCAAATTATTAAGGAATTAAATATTAAAAAAATGATACTAGTATCTAGATCAAAAAAACGTATCATCGCTTTAAAAGGATATGGAATTAAGATCGTCAAACAAGAAATTATAAAATGAAAAAAAAACCTAAAATTTTATTTGTTCGTTCAATGTATAATGATACTAAACCTTTATATGTTAGTGCTCATAATAAATTAAAATCACAAAAAATAACTCATAGCGAAATAACCGTTCCAGGAGCATTTGAAATACCAGTAACTATAGCTAGAAATATTAAAAAGTTTGATGGATTTGTAGCTATAGGCATTATTATTAAGGGTGAAACTCCTAATTTCGATTTAATTTCTCACGCAATTACTAACGGCCTCATAGAGCTATCAATTATTTACAAAAAACCTATTGGAAATGCAATTTTAACTTGCCTAAATTCTGATCAAGCAAAAGCAAGAAACAATAAAGGTGAAGAAGCTGTAGATGCTGTTTTGAATGTGCTAAACTATAATGTTTCTAAATGATACAACAAAATATTAAAGCAAATATTAGTCCAAGAATAAGAGTAATACAAAAACTTTATGGTTCATCACTAAATCCAGATGAAGTTATCAGATATCCTAAAAGTCAATACAAAAAATTCATTAAAGATGTTGTACAAGGAACAATCGAAAGAAATGAACTTATTGAAGAAACAGTAAAAAAATATTTAAATGACGATTTAGACTTAAAAAGAACAGATAAATTGTTAAAATTGATAATATTCGCTGCTATATTTGAACTTATGTTTAAGCATAATAACCCTACAAAAGTAATTATAAGCGAGTACATTAAGACTTCAGAGCACTTTCTAGAGAAGGCTCAGATTAAGTATTTAAATGCAATTTTAGATAAAATTTCAAAAAAAATAAGAGAAAAATAACAATACTAACCATATATTCATATTAATTAACTTGCGTTTCTTTATTTTATTTGGCATTTTGCGAACTTTATTAAATTATGGAATCAAGTTTTGAACTATTATATCTAATATCATTCACAGGAATTTTAGCTGTCGCCTACAGTTATTTATTATCTGGACAAATTTTATCATCTAGCCCTGGTAATCAAAAAATGCAAGAAATAGCAGAAGCTATTCAAATCGGTGCTAAGGCATATTTGAACCGACAATATAAAACTATCGCAATAGTTGGATTTATTGTTCTTATTATAGTCAGTTACCTCTTTAATCTTCTTGTTGGCCTTGGTTATTTTATTGGAGCTTTTCTTTCAGGTGTAGCTGGATATGTTGGAATGTTAATTTCTGTAAAAGCTAATGTTAGAACAGCTGAGGCTTCACGAAAAAGTTTACAAAATGGTTTAACTATTGCATTCAAATCTGGAGCTATAACCGGTCTATTGGTTGCTGGTTTAGCTTTATTATCTATAACAGTTTATTACACTATTCTTATTTCAATTGGAGTAGACGATAGAGAAATTATAAATGCATTAGTAGCATTAGGTTTTGGTGCTTCTTTAATCTCAATTTTTGCTAGATTAGGAGGAGGAATTTTTACAAAAGGCGCTGATGTTGGAGCTGATTTAGTTGGAAAAGTTGAAGCTGGTATTCCAGAGGATGATCCAAGAAATCCTGCGGTAATCGCTGATAATGTGGGAGACAATGTTGGAGATTGCGCCGGTATGGCAGCTGATCTTTTTGAAACATATGCTGTTACGATCGTAGCTACAATGGTTTTATCTTCAATTTTTTTTGTTAATGATTTAAACATGATGATCTATCCTTTGGCTATAGGATCATCATGTATATTAACATCTATTATAGGCACATTTTTCGTAAAATTAGGAAAAAGTAAAAATATAATGGGTGCCCTTTATAAAGGATTTATTGTAACAGCTATACTTTCTTTAATAATTTTATATCCGGTAACCGACTCCGTTGTCGGCCTTAATCAGTCTTATAATATTGGAACTAGTTCATTTACAGGTTTTAGCCTTTACATTTGTGGAGTAGCTGGGTTAGTTATAACTGGATTATTAATTTGGGTAACTGAATATTATACCGGTACAAATTACAGACCAGTCAAGACGGTTGCAAAATCATCTATCACTGGCCACGGTACAAATGTTATTCAAGGTTTAGCAGTGTCTATGGAAGCTACAGCTATTCCAGCACTAATAATTATTGTAGGAATTTTATTTACAAATCACTTAGCTGGGCTTTTTGGTATAGCTATCGCAGTTACTTCTATGTTAGCCCTAACTGGAATGGTAGTAGCTTTGGATGCTTATGGACCAGTTACTGACAATGCAGGAGGTATTGCTGAAATGTCAAAGCTGCCTAAAGGTGTTAGAAAAACTACTGATGCCTTAGATGCAGTAGGAAATACTACAAAAGCTGTAACAAAAGGTTATGCTATAGGATCAGCAGGGTTAGGAGCTCTAGTTTTATTTGCAGCTTATACAGAAGATATTAAATTTTTTTCAAATGTAGCGGGATCTAGACTAGAAAATGTAAATGTAAGTTTTGATTTGTCTAATCCTTTTGTTGTCGTAGGATTACTAGTAGGTGGAATGCTACCTTATTTATTTGGTTCAATGGGAATGCAAGCTGTTGGTAGAGCTGGTGGAGCTGTTGTTATTGAAGTAAGAAGACAATTTAAAAAAATACCTGGAATAATGAAAGGTAAGAGAAAACCTGATTACGGTAAATTGGTTGATTTATTAACTAAGGCAGCAATTAAAGAAATGATAATACCTTCGTTACTGCCTGTCTTATCTCCAATAGCTTTATACTTTATTATTTTGCCTATAGGTGGTTTAGAAGCTGCTTTGTCATCTTTAGGCGCGATGCTATTGGGAGTAATTATAACGGGTCTTTTCGTGGCTGTGTCCATGACAGCCGGTGGAGGTGCATGGGATAATGCGAAAAAATTTATAGAAGATGGTAACTATGGAGGAAAAGGTTCTGAAGCGCATAAAGCTGCTGTAACTGGTGATACAGTAGGAGATCCATATAAAGATACAGCAGGGCCAGCAGTGAACCCAATGATAAAAATTACAAATATTGTAGCTTTATTACTTTTGGCTGTAATTGCTCATTAAAGACTATTTATTTTTACGCTGTCTTTGACCATACATTTTTTGTTTTATGCTCGATAAAAAAGAATCAATAAAACTTTTTTGACTCACAGTATTTTCGGTCTGTTTTTTTGAGATCTTGACTTTTTTCATATCATCTTTGGTATAAAGTTTTTTACTTAATAAAATACCGTATTTATCAAATTCTATTTCCAGTATATTATTTTTTTTTAGAACATTTCTACCTAATTTATGTAATTTTCCTCTAGTTATCATTCTTTCAAAATAGAACCATTTATTATCATCATTAATAGATATAGAATGAGGACTGCCTAGTATATTAACAACATCATTTTTATTACTTTTGTTTATTATTAATAAATTTTCACGATTCTCTAAATAATTTATTCCATGAAGTTTTTTAGGTTCTTGCAGTTGACAATTAACTAAAAAAAATAAAAAAATTATGATAAGTATATTTTTAGAAAAATGTTTAGTTTTTATAAAAGACATAATAGCCAACTTTATAATAAATTAGTGCAATTATCACGAAATATTTTTTTTTATAATAAGATGGGATTAAAAGACGATTTTCAAACTAGAGTAATTTTAATTTTTATACATTTGTCAATAATTTTAATTATTTTAAAGAATAAAAAGATTAAATTACCCCAAGAAATATATGATAATATTTTTTTAAATATTGAATACAATTTAAGAGAACTTGGTGATGGCGACGTAGCAGTAAATAAAAAAATGAAAATTTTAAATAAAGTATTTTATGATATATTGCTTAAGCTCAATTCTAGTGACTCTAATAAATTTAAAGTAAGTAAAAATCTTATAAAAAAACATTTGCTAATAAAATCAGACTCAAATGACAAAATAGTATTGCAAATTGGCGAATATTTAGAATCTTTTTACGATTTTTGTTTTGAATTAAAGGATAAAAATATGATAAAAGGTGAAATAGATTTTAAATATTAAAGTTATGGCTGTACCAAAACGTAAAACATCTAAATCAAGAAGAAACAAAAGAAGATCTCATCATAGAGTAAAAGCTGTAAATATTCTTGAGGACAAAAAAACTGGTGAGTATAGACTATCTCATCATGTTGACTTAAAATCTGGATTTTATAACGGTAAAAAAATACTAGACATATAATTAACTACAATAAATGAAAGACAAGATTACAATCGCCATTGATGCAATGGGAGGTGAAAACTCACCTGATAAAAGTATTGAAGGATTAAGTATCTTCTTTAGTAAAAATGAAAAACTTAATAATTGTTTCTTTAACTTATATGGAGATGAAAATCTTATTTTAAAAAAAATGAGAAAATTTAAATTATCAAATTCTAATATTAAAATTTTTAATACATTATCTGTTGTTTCTGATGAAGAGACTCCTTTAACAGCAATTAAAAATTCAAAAAATAGTAGTATGTGGAATTCTATAAATTCACAAATTTCTGATGGCGCAGACATATCTTTATCTGCTGGAAATACAGGCGTCTTATTTGTTATTTCAAGAATGCTTTTAAAAACTATTGAAGAGGTGAGCAAGCCCGCCCTTGCAGGTTTGTGGCCTAACAAAAAAGGAGTAAGTGTAGTTTTGGATTTGGGAGCTAACATTGAGTGTAATGAAAAAAACCTAATTGATTTTTCAGAAATGGGATCAGCATTGTTTAAATCTTTATTTAAAACTCAAAAACCTAAAGTTGCACTTTTGAATATAGGATCTGAAGAAATAAAAGGAACAGAATCTATAAAAAAAGCTTACACAAAGCTAAAAGAGGTTAGTTCCTTCGGGGATTTTGATTTTAACGGTTATGTTGAGGCTGATAAAATTTTTGAAGGTGACTCAAATGTTATTGTTGCTGACGGCTTCACAGGAAATATAGCGTTAAAAACTGCTGAAGGAACTTCGAAATTTTTAACTGGAGCTTTAAAAGATTCATTAAAAGAAAATTTTTTCTCAAGATTTTCTCTTATATTTTCTTATTTCTCATTGAAAAAATTTAAAGATAAACTTGATCCGAGAAAATATAATGGAGCTATATTCCTAGGACTCAAGGGACCTGTTGTTAAAAGTCATGGATCTACTGATGCTGTAGGCTTTTATCATTCAATTGATTTGTGTTATAAAATTATTCAAGGCGATCTAATGAGTCAAATCAAAAGAAATCTTTCACATATAGATGGAAAAAAATAAAAAAGAAAATTTAATAAAAAAAAATATAAGTGAAAGTATTAGTCAAAGATTTGGTTTATCTTCTTCCTTCTCGTCAAAATTTATAGATAAAATGATATCTATAATGATCTCAGGGCTTAAAAAAAATGAAAAAATTAAAATTAAAAATTTTGGAACATTTAAAAAAAATCTAAAGAAAAGTAGAATTGGAAGAAACCCCAAAAACAATGAAATATTTGAAGTAACTGAAAGAAAAAATATATCTTTCAAGTCATCAAAATATTTGAAAGATAAAATTAATAATGAGTAATTTTAATAATAATAGAGACAAACTGCTTAGTATTTCGGAATTGGCCAAAAATTTAGATCTTAAAGATAAAAAAAACTCCAAATATTCTACTCATACACTTCGTTTTTGGGAGAAAGAATTTAAACAGATTAAACCAATTATGTTATCAGGCAGAAGATATTATGCTAAGAAAGATATTGAAATTATCTCGTTGATCAAGCATTTGTTAAAAGATCAAGGATTGACCATTCAAGGAGTCAAAAAAATATTAAATAAGAAAAATAACAGTCTTGACGCTTCTGAACAATCAAGTATAACATCTGATTATTTTAAAAATAAAATTAAAACTAAATCGAAAAAATTATTAAACAAAATTAAAAATTTAAAAAAAAATGGCAAAAAAATCACATATTAAAGTTAGACTAGTTCCAGAATCAAAACCTGACAGTTCATTTGTTTATTATGCTAAAAAACCAACTAAGGGTGAGAAGGCAAAAAATAAACTTAAGATGAAAAAATACAATCCTTCTACGAGAAAACACGAAATTTTCGTTGAGAAAAAACTACCACCACATAGCAAATAAACTATTTAGTTTTAAAATTTCTATACTCATAGTCAATAAAAGCTTTTATCATTGAGCTCCATATCTTGTAAGTGATGATGGGATCTATTTTTTTTTTAATAGATTTATTCCTTATATCTTTTAAAATTTTTTTAATTCTTTTTTTATCAATTATTTGTTTTTTATATTTTTTCTGTTTTAAGATATTGCTTACTAAATTTGTTCTTTTTTTAATAAGATTTAGTAACTTATTATCTAAAATATCAAGTTTTTTTCTTATTTTATTAATTTTTATATTATTCATAGCGACATTAAGTAGATTATATTTATTTTAAAAAGAAATTATATAGTAAGTTTATGGTTATATTAGCTAAAAAAAATTATCAAAAAGTATTCCTTTATTGGTTATTTTCATTAATAGTTTTATTAGTTTTAATGATCATTATAGGAGGGTTAACCAGGTTAACTGACTCTGGATTATCGATAACTAAATGGGACCTGTTCAAAGGCATTCTTTGGCCAAGAGATATTAATGAATGGCAATATTTCTTTTCTCTATATAAAGAAATACCTCAATTTAAACTGTTAAAACCAGATATGACTTTGAGTGAATTCAAAGTTATTTATTTTTGGGAATGGATTCACAGAATATTAGGAAGAGCAATTGGTTTATTTTTTTTAATACCATTTATTTATTTTTTTTATAAAAAAGTTTTTACAAAAGAATACAATTTTAAATTCTTTTTAATTTTTATTTTGATTTTGTTTCAAGGATTTGTTGGATGGTATATGGTTAAAAGTGGCTTAGTTAATGATGTGACTGTAAGCCACTATAGACTAGCATCTCATTTATTTTTAGCATTCGTAATACTTTCTTCATTAATTTGGATTCTATTTAATTATTATTTTGAGTCTAATAAGAAATTTTTTAATAATTATAAAAAATCTTTATCAATTCAATTTTTAGTTTTTTTAATTTTCTTGCAAATTATTTTTGGAGCTTTTGTTTCTGGTTTAGACGCAGGTAAAATATATCAAACTTGGCCATTAATGAATGATACTTTTTTTCCAAATGATATTTTAATAAATAGTTTAAAAGATTTCTTTAATTTTGACCAAAGGAGCTTAGTTCAGTTTTTTCATAGAATTATCGCTTATTTGATATTTCTTATAATTATGTTTATTGGTTACGAATTTTATATAAATAAATCTAAAAGTTTGTACAAACCATATATTTACGTCTTAATATTTGTTTTATTTCAAATGTTTCTTGGAATCCTAACTTTGATTAGCAACTTGAATATTTATATTGCTTCACTTCATCAAATATCCAGCATATTCCTTACTATTGCAACATTACATTTATATCATCGTACTATTAATTAATTAAATACATTTGACTTTACGCAAGTTTATTTGTAAAAGTCGCGATATTTTAAAATGACACCTTTTATTAAAAAGAAAGATATAAAAAACGATTGGTATTTAATTAATGCCGAAAATGTAGTTGTTGGAAGGCTAGCAGCCTACATTTCAAAAGTTTTGAGAGGTAAAAATAAATCTACTTTTAATCCAAATATAGACAATGGAGATTTTGTTATCGTGACCAATATAGATAAAATGAAATTTACTGGTAAAAAAATGACAAATAAAATTTATTATAGACACACCGGACATCCAGGCGGAATAAAAACAATTAATCCTATTAGACTAAAAGAAAAAAATAAATCTTCGGATATATTAAGATTAGCTGTAAAAAGAATGTTACCTGGAGGCCCCCTAGCAAAAAAACAATTAACAAAACTTAAAATTTACAATAGTGACAAACATCCTCATGAGACACAAAATCCCAAAGAACTTAAATTTGATCAATTTAATAAAAAAAATATAATTAAAAATTAATGGAAAATATAAATAAAAACGATAATAAAATCATTGAGAAAAATAAAATTAAATTAGATTTCAAAGACAGTAAATATGCCACTGGTAAAAGAAAACGGTCAATCGCAAAAGTGTGGGTAAAAAAAGGTTCTGGGAATATTTATGTTAATGGAATAAAAATGATAGATTACTTTAAAAGACCGGTTCACCAAATTATAGTAACTAGACCTTTGGAAATTTCTAAAGTTCTTAATTCTTATGATGTTAAATGTACTGTAAAAGGTGGAGGCCTTTCAGGACAAGCAGGTGCTATTATTCATGGATTATCCAGAGCTTTAGTAATTCATGAGGAGAATCTTAAAAAAGGATTAAAAAAAGAAAAACTTATAACTAGAAATTCAAGAGTGGTTGAAAGAAAAAAATACGGACATAGAAAAGCAAGAAGAAGCTTCCAATTTTCAAAACGTTAAATCATTTAAATTTATTAATTTATTTTTCAGTGATATAAGATTCTATGTCTTTTAAAAAAATTAATATCGCCGTTATTGGTGCTACAGGCTATGTTGGTCTTGAGTTAGTCTATTTGCTTTCAAAACATCCAAAAGCGAGTATTAAGTATCTCTGTGCTCAAAAAAATATTGGCAAACTCATAAAAAAATTTGATCAAAGAATTAAGGCAAAATTACCTAAAATTTCTAAATTAGAAAAAATAATTTGGAAAGATCTTGATTTAATTTTTTTGTCATTACCTAACGGAGGAGCTCAAAAAATTATTAAAAAAACAATTAAATATAAAAATTTAAAGTTTATAGATTTATCAGCTGATTTTAGATTAAATGATACAAACAATTATAGAAAATGGTATAAAAAAAAACACTTAGCAAAAAATTTAATTAGTGACTCTATTTATTCAATTCCTGAGTTAGTGAATAAAGACATTAAAAAATATAAAATAATATCTAACCCTGGTTGTTATCCAACATCAATTCAGTTAGCTCTTATTCCATTATTAAAAAAAAGATTATTCAAACCCAAAAATATTATTATTGATTCAAAATCCGGATTTTCAGGTGCAGGTAAAAACTTCAAAAAGAAATTTAAATTCAAAAATATCGACAATTCAGTTTTTGCTTATGGAATTAAAAAACACAGACATATGTCTGAAATGGATCAAGAATTTAAAAAAAACACAAAATCAAAAGTATTATATACTTTTAATCCTCATGTTATACCGACGTTTAGAGGGATTTTATCTTGCATATATATAGAAAAAAACAGGGGTCAAAGTATTAAAAAATTACATAGTGAATTAGTAAAATTTTATAAAAATAATCAATTTATAAAAATAATGAAGTTAAATAATCCTATAAGTACTGGCAACGTAATAGATACAAATAATTGTGAAATATCAGTATGCGAAACTAGAGACAAAAAAAAATTTGTTATATTTTCGGCTATTGACAATCTGATTAAAGGTGCTTCTGGTCAAGCAATACAGAACATGAATATTATTTATGGATTTAGAGAAACACTTGGTCTTATATGAGATTTTTATTGTTTTTTTTTATTTTATTATTCTTAACTAATTGTTCTAGTAGCAAATTTGTTTATATTTGCGGAGATAGAGAATGTATAGACAAAAAAGAAGCAGATGAGTACTTTTCTAAAAATTTAACACTAGAAGTTAAATTATTAAACAAAGATATAGATAAATCAATTAACTTAGTTAAAATAAATACTAGCACATCAAATGATATATCTTTGAAAAGCAATATTCCTATCAAAGATGATAATATTAAAAACTTATCTAAACAAGAAAAGAAAGTAATAAAAGAAAGAAGAAAACTAGCAAAGAAAAATATTAAAGAGAAAAAAAAGAGAGAAAAAAAATTATCTAAAATTAATAAAAAAAAGACTGATAAATTAAGCAAAACAAATGATAAAAAAATAAAATTAAAAAAAACAAAAACTGTATATGTCGATACACACAAACTCTGTTTAGATCTAAAAAAATGTGATATAGATGAAATTTCCGAATATTTAATTAAAGAAGGTAAAGAAAAAAGTTATCCAAATTTATCAAAATATTAGTATGAAAAAAAATAAAATTAATATAGCAATTGTTGGTCTTGGCAACATAGGCTCCTATCTATACAAATATTTAAATAAAAATAAAAATTATCTTACAAAAAAAACAAATATGATTCCAAATATAGTTTTTGTTTCTGCTAAAAATAAATCTAAAAAGAGAAAATTCTCAATCCCTAAAAAAAAATGGTTAAAGAATTATCTTGATGCAACCAAAAAGAAAAATATTGATATAATTGTGGAATTAATTGGAGGTGCGGATGGACCTGCTAAGAATCTTGTATTTTCTGCTCTTAGAAACAAAATAAATGTTGTGACTGCAAATAAAGCCTTAATTGCTAAATATGGAGATAAATTAGCTAAAATTGCCGAAAAAAACAAAGTAAGCTTAGAATTTGAGGCCGCAGTTTGTGGCGGAGTACCAATAGTCAAATCTTTAAAAGAAGGTTTAGTCGCAAATTCAATTAATAAAATATATGGCATTTTCAATGGTACCTCTAATTTTATATTAACTTCAATGGATAAACAGAACTTAGAATTTAGAGACGCGCTTAAAAAAGCTCAATCTCTTGGTTACGCTGAAAAAAATCCTATCTCTGATTTAAATGGTGATGATGTAGCATCTAAACTTAAAATTCTTACAGCTCTATCATTTAATTCATATATTAATAATAAAGACATTTCAGTGGAGGGCATAAATAAAGTTGATAGAACAGATATTAATAATGCAAATTTATTAGGTTATAAAATAAAATTATTAGGAGTTTCGCACTTAGAACATAAAAAGGTTACTCAACGAGTAAATCCGTATCTTATAAAGAAGTCGTCATATATTGCAAAAATAGATGGAGTTTTAAATGCAGTTATAATTGAAGGAAACCCAGTGGGTGAGACAGTAATTCAAGGAGAAGGGGCAGGTCCTCAAGCAACAACTTCTGCATTAGTTTCAGATATAGTATCAATTATAAAAGGAAAAGTAAGACCGCCTTTTATGATTTCAGCCAATAAAAGAAAAAAAATTCAATTTGAAAATATTGATAATAAAAAATTTTCAGCTTATCTGAGAATTGACGTGAAAGACAAGCACGGTGTTTTATCTAATATTACTAAAACTCTTGCTAAAAACAAAGTATCAATTAAAAGACTTATTCAAAACCCATTTAAATCTAAAAAAAACTCATCAATTGTAATCATAACACACGAAGTAAAAGATGTTTTATTGATTAAATCTATTAATCAACTATCTAAAAAAGATTACTTAATACAAAAACCAAAATTGATAAGAATAGAAAAAATTTAGTGACTATAGATAAAAAATATTTAGATCAATTCATCAAAGTTACTGAAAAGGCTGCTTATGGCGCCTCTTTATTTATTGGAAAAAAAGATAAAATAGCAGCTGATAAAGGTGCAGTAGATTTTATGAGAGATGAATTAAATAAAATCGAAATGAAGGGAACAGTTGTAATCGGAGAAGGTGAAATGGATGAAGCACCAATGCTCTATATTGGAGAAAAAGTGGGATCTAATGCTGGTCAAGCTTTAGATATAGCTTTGGATCCATTAGAAGGAACTAATTTTGTTGCTAAAAACTTACCTAATGCATTTTCTGTATTGTCTGTTAGCGAAAAAGGGAACTTACTATCTGCACCAGATACCTATATGGAAAAAATAGCTGTAGGATCAAATCTTCCTAAAAACTTAATTGACCTTGATAATTCAGTCGAAAAAAATATATCTTTATTAGCTGAAGCAAAAAATACAACACCTGAAAAATTATTTGCATGTGTTTTGGATAGACCTAGACACAAAGCTATAATTGATAGCCTAAAAAAGATGAAAGTTAATATAAATTTTATTTCAGATGGAGATGTTAGCGGAGTTATTTCTGTAATAGATGAAAATTCAAAAAATGATATTTATTTGGGTATAGGAGGTGGTCCCGAAGGTGTTTTAGCTGGTGCAGCTTTAAGCTGTTTAGGCGGTCAGATGCAAACTCGGTTAGTTTTAGATGGTGAACAAAGCCAAAGAGCAACTAAACTTGGAGTTAAAAACCTTAAAAAAAAATATTATCTAGATGAGATGGTTAAGGGAGATGTAATTTTTTGTGCCACTGCTGTAACCGATGGTGATTTGGTTAAAGGAATTATAGATAAAGGGGACTCCTTTCAAGCCTCAACATTTGCCCTTCACAAAAGCACAAAAACAATAAAAAAAGTTACTAACGTACACAAAAAATGAATTCTTCATCGGTAAGTGGAAAAAATTGGATTTTAAAGAAATTCGATGAAAATGACATCAGTTATTTTAAGGAAAATTTTTATTTAGATGAAATTACTTCTAAACTTCTAGCTGTAAGAAATTTAGATAAGAATGAAATTCAAAATTATCTTAATCCGACTATAAAAAATATTTTACCTAATCCTGATGTATTAAAAGATATGAGTAAAACCGTTGAAAGAACTTATCAAGCTATACTAAAAAAAGAAAAAATAGGAATTTTCGGTGATTACGATGTTGATGGAGCAACCTCAACAGCCTTATTGGGTCAATTTTTTCAAAAAATTAATCATAATTTTGAAATTTATATTCCTGATCGTAGAACAGAAGGTTATGGACCTACTATAAATGGCTTTAAAAATTTAATAGATAAAAAAGTTAATTTGATATTTACAGTAGATTGTGGAACTATGTCTTATGAACCAATTGAATACGCTCAAAATAAAAATATAGATGTTTTAATATTTGACCACCATCAATCAGAAACTTCATTACCAAAAGCACATTCAATAATCAATCCAAATCGTTTTGATGATAAGTCAAAATTAAATTATCTTTGTGCTGTTGGTGTGTGTTTTTTATTTCTAGTTGCATTAAATAAAAAACTTAGAGAAAAAAATTGGTTTGTTGAAAATAGTACGACAGAGCCAAACCTAATTAGTTTTCTAGATTTAGTATCATTAGGTACAGTTTGTGATGTAGTGCCATTAATTGGATTAAATAGAGCTATTGTAAAACAAGGACTTAAAATTATTCATAATAGATTTAATCTAGGTCTTAAAACCCTTTTAGATATTTGCAAAGTTCAAAGTAATCCGTCAACTTACCATTTGGGTTACATTATTGGCCCAAGACTTAATGCTGGAGGAAGAGTTGGCAAATGTTCTCATGGTGCAAATCTTTTATTAAATAAAAATGCTAAACAAAGTTTTAAATTAGCTTCGGAATTAAACTTATTTAACAAAGAAAGACAATTATTAGAAAATGATTTATTAGAAAATATTTTAAAGAATGATTTAAATTTATCTGATCCTATTTTAGTTTTGAGCGGAAACAATTGGCATGAAGGTATAATTGGTATTATAGCTTCTAGAATTAAAGATAAATATAACAAGCCAACAATAATAATTTCAATTAAAGACAATATTGGAAAAGCCTCAGCAAGATCAATAGTGGGTTTTGATATAGGATCAGTAATTATAGGTGCTGTTCAAAAGAAAATATTATTAAAAGGTGGAGGTCACAAAATGGCTGGGGGTTTCTCAATCTCAAAAAATAAAATTGAGCAGTTTAAGGCATATATATTTAAAATTTTTAATTCTTTACAAGTAAATTTATATAAAGAAAAAAATCTTTATATAGACTCGGTGGTTTCGCCCTCAGCTCTTAACGTGAATTTTTATTCTAAAATAGATTACCTGTCACCATTTGGTTCTGGTAATCCAGAGCCTAAATTTGTTATCGAGAATTTAACTATCTTAAATTCCAAAATTGTCGCAGAGAAACATATTAAATCGGTTCTTTTGGGCTCAGATGGCTCTAATATAAAAACAATAGCTTTTAATGCTGTAGATAACGATTTAGGCCAATATCTTTTAAAAAAAAATATAAAACCCTTCAACATAGCAGGAAAACTAACTTTAAATGAGTGGAGAGGTGAAAAAAATGTAGAGTTTATTATCGATGATATTTCTGTTAATAAAGACAAAATAAATAAGGTCCCATCGTCTAACGGTTAGGACAGATGGTTTTCAATCATCTAATCGGGGTTCGATTCCCCGTGGGACCGCCAAAGAATAAGTAATTTTATGAAATTATGTAGATTAGGAAATTTAAATGAGGAAAAACCGGTTGTTATAGATAAAGATAATAACTATCGAGATGTATCTTCCATAATAGATGATTTTAACCCAAATACACTTAATTTTAAAACTCTTGAGAAAATAAAAAAAAATGATTTAAGCAAACTACCCATTATTGACAAATCTCAAAGAATAGGTGCTTGCGTATCAAATCCTGCAAAGTTTATTGGAATAGGATTAAATTATAAAGATCATGCAGAAGAACAAAATTTACCTATACCTAAAGAGCCTATAATTTTTTCAAAATTTACAAGCTGTATCGCTGGGCCTAACGACGATATTATAATACCTAAAAATTCAAAACATACTGATTGGGAAGTTGAATTAGGTTTTGTTATTGGAAAAAAAGCTCAATATGTAAATGAAGATAACGCTCTAGATTATGTTCTTGGCTTTTTTCTCGTTAATGATATTACAGAAAGAAATTTTCAAAAAAACAAAGGGTTAACTTGGGATAAAGGTAAAGGGTTTGACTCATTTGGTCCAATCGGGCCCTACATATTAACAGTCGACGAATTACCAGAGTATCAAAATTTAAATTTAACGTTAGAAGTAAACGGAAAACAAATGCAAACTGGTAACACTAAAGAAATGATATTTAATATTAAATCTTTAGTTTCTTATATGAGTCACTGTATGACTTTACTACCTGGTGATATATGTTGTACTGGTACTCCCCCAGGTGTTGGTGAAAATATGAAACCACCTGTTTTCCTTAAAGGCGGAGAAAAAGTAAGACTTAGTATTGATAAATTAGGTGAACAATTTCATCAGGTTAAATCTTACAAATAATGTTTTAGTACTAAATTTATGATATAATAAATTGATGTATAATAAATTTGGACAATTTATAGATGGCAAATGGAAAGAGTCTTCTAGCAAAGAAACTTACGATGTTATCAATCCTGCTACCGAAGAAATAATAGGAAAAGCATCAAAAGCAAATATTGCAGATGTAAAAAAAGCTTTAATATCGTCTGAAAAAGGTTTGGAAGTTTGGAAAAATACTTCGCCATGGGAAAGAGCTAAGGTCATTAGAAAAATTTCTGAATTAATAAGAAAAAATGTAGATACTTTAGCAAAATGGCTTACCTTAGAGGTGGGAAAACCTTTAACTGAAGCTGCAGGTGAAATAGGCGGAGCAGGAGACATTTTCGAATGGAATTCTGAGGAAACCAAAAGAATTTATGGACAATCACTACAAAGCAGATTTCCCAATACAAGAATTCAAATTTATTATCAACCTGTAGGAGTTGTAGCGGCATTAGTACCATGGAATTTTCCTATAATTCTTGCATCAAGAAAAATTTCAACCGCTCTAGCAGCAGGTTGTTCTGTAATAGTAAAACCAGATGTAATTACTCCTGGCTGCGTAATGCAATTAGTTGATATATGCAGACAAGCAGGCGTTCCTCCTGGTGTTGTCAACCTTTTATCTGGAGATCCAGCTTTTATATCAAATGAACTTTTATCTTCAGATATAATCAAAAAAGTATCTATAACTGGTTCTACTCGTGTAGGAAAATTAATTCTAAAAAAAGCTGCTGACAAAGTACAAAGAGTAACAATGGAACTAAGCGGCCACGCTCCATTTATAGTTTTTGATGATGTTGATTTAGATAAAGTTACAGATATGGCTATTGCAGCTAAATTTAGAAACAATGGTCAAGTATGTATTTCACCCAACAGATTCTATATTCATGAAAGTAAAAAAGATAGTTTTGCTGAGCTTATGGTTAAAAAAACAAAAAAATTAAAAATTGGAGACGGTATGAATAAAGATACAATTCTGGGACCACTTACAACTAAAAAGAGATTAGACGAGATAGAAAAATTAGTGGAAATTACAAAAAAAGAGGGAGCAAAGGTTCTTTGTGGGGGCCAAAGACCAGCAGGATTTAATAAAGGTTATTTTTTCGAACCCACAATATTTGACAATGTAAAAGATAATTTCACAATTATGAATCAGGAACCTTTCGGACCTTTAGTTCCTATTCTTTCATTTAAGAATTTTGATGAAGTAATTAAAAGAGCAAATAATAATGATTTAGGTTTAGCAAGCTACATATTTACTAACAACATGGAAAAAGCACATAAAGCTTCTGAACTTATGGAAACTGGTACAGTAGCTGTAAATACACCCGTAGTAGCTATAGCAGAAGCTCCCTTTGGAGGAATAAAACAAACGGGATACGGAAGAGAAGGTGGATCTATGGCTATAAAAGATTATTTAAACGTTAAGTATACTCATTTGGGTATTTCTTATCAGTAAATGAACAGAGCTTTCAAAATAAAGAAAACTTATTAAAAAGACATTGATTCTACAAACTACATGGTGAGTTTTTATGTTTATATGCTCAAATCATCGGGTAAAAAACCTCAAACATATGTTGGTTATACAAAGGACTTAAAACAAAGAATCAAATTACACAATTCTGGAAAAGGAGCAAAATTTACAAGAGGAAGAAAGTGGAGACTAATTTACAAGGAAAAATTAGCTTCAAAAAGTAGAGCAATTTCTAGAGAATATTATATAAAGAAAAATAGAAGTTTAAGAAATAAAATTAAAACACTTAAGATATGAAAATATCAATTCTGTTACCATATAAAGAAAATTTTTCACCAATATATCCGGGTGCCGTATCATTGTTTGTAAATGATACAGTAAAAGAAAGTAAATTCAAAAAAAAAATTATAGTCTATGGTAATACAGATTATAAAAAAACATTTAAGTGTAATTACGTAAATATACCTTTGAACAAATCAAAGCTTAGATTTACCAGTCAAAGCAAAAAATACATTAAAGAATTTACTAAAATAGAATTGAACGAAAAATCTGACTTAATAGAAATTCATAATAGACCAAATTATCTATATGATTTGATTCCTTTAATTGGAAAAAGAAATTACATTCTATATTTTCATAACGACCCTTTAACAATGCTAGGTTCGAAAACTATTAAAGAAAGAAAGTTTTTATTAAAAAATACTTATAAAATACTTTTTAATAGTAACTGGTCTAAGAAAAGATTTGTAGAAGGAATGCAAAGTAAATTTATAAATAGCGAAAAACTGTCTGTCATTTTTCAATCGGCAAAAAAAAGTAAATTTAATATTAAAAATAAAAAAAATCTTATAACTTTTGTTGGAAAACTTAATAAGGCAAAAGGGTATGACATATTTGGAAATACAATTATTAAAATTTTAAATAACTTTAAAGACTGGAGAGCTTCAGTCGTCGGAGACGAAGCAAGAGATAAAATTTATTTTAATCACAAGCACTTAAAAATTCATGGTTTTTTAGAACATAAAAAAGTATTAAAAATTTATGAAAATACTAGTATAGCAGTAGTATGCTCAAGATGGGAAGAACCTTTTGGCAGAACAAGTTTAGAAGCTTCTTCGAGTGGATGTGCAGTAATTATAAGTAATAAAGGAGGTTTACCGGAAACTATAACAAATGGAGTTATTTTAAAAGATCTTTCTGTAAAAACTTTATATAAAGAAATTAAAAGATTAATTGTAGACAAGAGAAAAAGAGAAAATTTACAAAAATCATCTCACAAGAATTTTTACTTAACAAACAAATTTGTTTCTAGCCTCATAGATCAATGCAGATCAGAAAAGCTTAATGATCTTAATTATTTTAATATTAATAAGAATAAAAAATTAAGAATTTTACATGTAACAAATTTTAATGAACGCCATGATGGCAGACTTTTTTTTAACACCGGCAGAAGACTTAATAATGGTTTTATAAGATTAGGACACAGTATTTTAGAATTCAGTGATAGAGATATATTGCGATATTATAAAAATTTTAAAGATTTTAAAGGATCCAAGTCTCTTAATGATAAATTAAAAAAAACTTGCTATAATTATAAACCGGACCTTTTAATTTTAGGACATGCTGACTCTATATTTCCTGAAACATTGTCTGATCTAAAAGATGATTATCCCTCCCTAAGAATATCTCAATGGTTTCTTGATCCACTAAACAAGAGAGGTCCAGATTATGAAAGAAACAAAGATAGAGTTCTAGACAAGTGTCAGTTTATAGACACTAATTTTTTAACAACAAGTCCTGATGTATTAAACTTTCTTCCAAAGAACAATGAAAACTTTTATATACCAAATCCAAGTGACTCATCTTTTGAAATATTAGAAAATTTTAGAAAGAGTTGTAATATGGATGTGTTTTTTGCATTAAGTCATGGAGTACATAGAGGTATTTTAAAGTCTGGAAAATTCGATGAAAGAGCTTTGTTTATACAAAAGTTAATGAACGTCACAAATGACATTAAATTTGACATATATGGTTTAAAAGAAGTGCAGCCTATTTGGGCTGATCATTATTTTAAAACTATTTCAAATTCTAAAATGGGGTTAAATTTGAGTAGGGGAGAACCCATAAAATATTACAGCAGTGATAGAATTACTCAAATAATTGGAAATGGCCTAGTAACCTTAATTGATGAAAAAACAGGTTACAGAGATTTTTTTAATGATGACGAAATGGTATTTTACAAAAATATTAATGATTTATCTGAAAAAATACAGAGGATAGCAAAAGATGAAAAACTTAGAAAATTAATAGGAAAAAAAGGGAAAGAAAAATATCTTAAATATTTTAATTCTACGTTAGTTGCTAATTATATTGTAAATAAAACATTAGATATAAAAGATAAAAAGAAATATTTATGGGATAAATAATGTTTTCCATCATTATTCCAACTTATAATAACTTAGATTATTTAAAACTATGTCTAAATAGTATTAAAAAAAATTCATCTAAAATACATGAAATTATTTTACACATAAACGAAGGTACAGATGGCACCTTAGACCATGCAAAATTAAATAATTTAAAATATACATATTCAAAAAGTAATATTGGTTTATGTTCATCTATCAATTTAGCAACTAAACTTTCAACAAAAGACTATATTCTATATTCACATGACGATATGTATTTTTGCCCTCTGTGGGATAAATATTTAATTGATGAATTAGAAAAAATTGATCATAATAACTTTTATTTATCTGGCACTATGATAGAACCTAATTCAGGTCATATAAAATTTAATTGTGGTGAAACAATTGATAATTTTGATGAAAATAAGTTATTAAATAATTATAAAAAGATAAACTTTTATGATCATCAAGGAACTCATTTTGCTCCTCATCTAGTCCATAAAAAATTATGGAATAAAGTTGGAGGTTTCAGTGAAGAATTTAATCCTGGTATAACATCAGATCCAGATTTTAATATTAAATTATGGAATGAGGGTGTTAGAATCTTTAAGGGTATTAATGATTGTAAAGTTTACCACTTCAGCTCAATCACAACTAGAAAAAAAAAGAATTTAATACAAAACAAAGGTGAAAAAGTCTTTTTAAAAAAATGGGGCTTTAGTTCAAAATTTTTTAAAAAACATTACTTAAGATCTAAAACTAGATATATTTCTCCTCTTTCTGAACCAAAAAAAAATTTCTCTTATTTTGTTGATTTAACTATATGTAAATTAAAAATATTTTATTTAAATTTTTTTGTTAGAAAAATTTAGATTTTTATCTTATTTAAAGCATTGTTTTTAAATAGATTAGCTTCTTTTATATATCTTCTTATCATTTGTGTCGTTTTATGTCCTGTCATGGCCATTATATTTCGTTCTTCTGCACCAGATTCTGCTGTTGAAGTAGCAAAACCAGACCTTAGGCTATGTCCTGCATACCTATGCCCATCTAACCCTGCCAAATTTGCATATTTTTTGATAATCAGAGCAACACTTTTATCAGATATATCAAAAATTTTATTATTTTTGATATTTGATTGAGTAATCCATAATTTTAAATGTTTAACTGGACAATATTCCTCGTTATCAAAGTAGGGTATAGCTTTCATCATACCTTCACCAGATTGATCTGTTTTTGACCTTTTTATAAATATCTTAACTCCTTCACTTACGAATTCTATGTCCTCACGTTCTATTGAAATTAACTCTGAACGTCTGAACCCTCCAGAAAACCCTATTAATATAATTGTTTTGTCTCTTAATTTTCTTGTATATTTTTCATTAGATTGATCTAAAGCATTAATTATTAATTTTAAGTCATTGATTAATATAGGTTTTTTGCCTATTTGATTAGTACCCTTAGTACGCTTAATTCCTGATAAATTTTCAATTATAAGAGGATGCTTTGTATCAATATAGTGACCTTTCATCTTGTGGATTACGCTTATTGATGCTAAACGCCTCTTAAGAGTGCTGAATTTAGATGTTTTTGACAAGTGCGTTATGTATAAAGCAAGAATTTTAGGTTCTGAAGGTAAGGCATTAAATCCATTTTTTACGCAGAATGTAGAAAAATCTTTATAATCAGATTTATACGCCCTTAATGTATTTGAAGCTTTGGATCTTTTTAAATTTTTTAATGTTTCTAATTCTAAGCTTTTTATGTCTGAAATTAAGTTTTTCATAATTATTTCCGATAACCATTAATTATCGGAAATATACATCATGGATAAAAATCTGTCAACCTTAAATTGAAACATGCAAAAATAAATTAATTTGAAAAATTATAAATAGTTATTAGACTTAAAAAATGTTTTTTAGAAATCGGAAAAGAGTAATTTTAGACAGAGGTCCTAGTTGGCCTGATTATGACAAAGCAAAACCCTTTATGATTAGGTATTATCCATTATTTAGGAAACGACCCAAGTGGTTTCCTTTCAATATTTTCATACATAAGATACTTAAAAGTGATTTAGGCGATTTACATGACCATTATTGGTCTTATATAACTGTAATTTTAAAGGGTGGATACTTAGAAACTACAAATAAAGGCTCGTATTCAAGGAAACCAGGTTATATAGGTTTTAGAAAAGCAGAAGACAAACATAGCCTTAAACTTTTCAACGAAAAACCAGCATGGACTTTGATTTTTGTTGGTGCCAACAAAGGTTCTAAAAGTCATGCTAAATACAATAAAAATAGCTGAAAAAGTGTTGTATAACAACGATTCTAGCTTATTTAGTTAAATTTACCTGATTTTTTACTCTTTCTCCTTTCAGTTGTACCAACTAAATGCATTCGCTTAAAATTTAGCTATCTATGGCCGATTAAACACTATATTCTTATATTGCAAGGCTCTAGAAATTAACTATATCAATATTTCTAGATTATCTAGTTTCTTTGCAAATATTGGTATTTTGATGTTTAAAAACCTACATTTTTAGCTACTTTTTGATAGATAAGTATTTAATAAGCTTTTATGAAATCTTATAATTGCAAATATTAATGTATTGCTTTAAGAATATATTGTAAGCCATTGATTTTATTGAAAAAATTTAAGACTGTAAAAAACAACAATTGGTATCGTAATTAAAGACATTAAAGTAGAGGTAACAATTACACTTGCGACGCTATCCACTACCCTCTTCTTTGAATACATTGAACCAACCAAATAAGTAAGTACAGCACTCGGCATAGAGGATTGAATTAACAAAACACCAGCCGGGAAACCCTCTAAATTTAAATACTTAATAAGGGAAAAACCTATAATAGGTCCAATAATAACTCTTACACCTCCTAATATAGATGCGTGTGTCCAAGAAACTACTTTAAATCTGGATAAGGCAATGCCTAAAGACATTAAAACTAAAAAAATAGTCGTATAGGTTAAAAGAAAAGTTGTGTTTTCAATAAAGCCTGGAACCTCCCATTCAAAATATAAAAATATGATAGCGATTATTATTCCATAAATTGGAACATTTTTTATTAAAATTTGTAATGAGAAACTTTTTTTGGCAAGTAATACCCCTACTGTAAAGTGAAGTAAAATTATTACTGAAGCAATTGCAGAAGCGACACCTAAACCAGCTGTTCCGTATGCAAATAGACATATTGGAACACCCATATTTCCTGTGTTAGGCAAAATTAGTGGAGGAAGTTCACTAATTACATCTTTTTTTAAAAAAAATAAAAAAGCCAGACCTACTAGTGAAAAACCACCGATTACAATTAAAGCATATATAAAATACTCTATAAATACAGCTAGGGTAACTCCTGTGGTTGTAATAGTATAAAAAATCATAGCAGGTGTACCTATATTTCCAGCAAAATTTGTTATGAACCTTGTGTCAAATTTTGGATCTTTTAGTCCAAGGTAGTAGCCAACACCAATAATAAAAAAAACTGGAAAGAGAACATCGAGGAGTTTAAGGTAGATCTCCATTATATTCTTACATCAGATTTTTTAACTTTTCTAATCTTTTTCTTGAAATTGATAGCTTCTTCAAATTCCATCAAACGTTTATAGATAGATCTAAGTTCAGTAATTCTTGTCCAGTTTTGCAAGAATAATGAAAAACTACTTTGTACTTCTCTAAATGCACTTGAGGTTTGTATTAAAACACCTAAAGTCATAGCACCAGTAAATAGTCCTGGACCCATTAATAAGTAAGGTACTATTATCATAGATTGATTATACATAATGAGCCATAAATCAAAATATCCATAATGTAAAAATAATCTGTGATAATTGAACTTTATACCAGTAAATAGTTGTAGAATTGTCGGGGGTCGAACGTAATTTTCTCTATCATCTTCACCATAAACTAATTCTTTTCTAAATGCAGCTTCTACTTTTTGATTGTTATACTCAAGACCTGGTAATTTTATACCAACAATCCAACTAATTACTAAACCTCCTAAACTAGCAGTTAATGATACCCAGACTAATGAACCGCTTATATCTTTAAAAAAAGGTATAACTACGTTAGAGGATAGACCCCACAAAATAGGTATAAAGGCTATCAATAACATTATAGCTCTAATTACTTGCAAGCCCAAACTTTCAACTATTTTAGCAAAATTCATGCAGTCTTCTTGTATTCTTTGAGATGCTCCCTCTACTTTTGCATCAACTGCTCTCCAGTAAGGCATATATGAAAAAGTCATTGCTTCGCGCCATCTAAAGGCCCATAGACGTGTAAAATAATTAGTTATTGTATAAATAATTACATATGGAATCGCTAATTTCATAAATAACAATATTCCATCATAAAATTCTGAAAGCTCTCTTTCTGGTGCTTTTTGAAGAAGGTCGTAGAAACCCTTGTACCATTCATTTATTTTAACATCTATCCAAGTCTGAGATAATAGGGATAGTATTATGAAAAGAAATCCACCCCAAGACCACAATAACCATTTTTTATCAGTAAAAAAACTACGCCACATATTTAATTTTTAGTAAAGTTATCCGAATATGATTTGATAACAAATTTTCTTTTTTTGGGTTCTATAATATTGAAATTAATATTATTTTTCTTTGCAAAATCAACTGCTTTATCTTTGGTAGAAAATTCTAATCTAACCTCGCCCATTGTATCTTCAGAAGATTCCCAGCCCATTAAGGGATTTATAGTTGGGTCTTTTGTTTCAAACTCTAATACCCATTTTTTAACTTTACCTCTACCAGACTGCATAGCAGTTTTAGTTGGTATATAAATTTTTGCTTTTCTCATTTATACAATTGGTAAATTACAAACTTCTCCGAATACATAATTGCCATTTAATTTTAATTTAAATTTCTGTAAGTCCTTACATAGATCCTTTTGAATCATAGCTATACCAACTACTTTTTTGAATTTAGGAGAAAATGCCGCTGATCTTAATTTACCAATTTCTTTTTCATCTAAATTAAATATAGGAATTTCTGCTGAAAGATTTATTAAATTAGTTTCGATTTTTACACCCATAAGTTTTCTTCTAATTCCTTTTTTTTTAATTTCTTTTAATTTTTCTTTACCTAAAAATACTATATCTGATTCTAAGTCTATATATCTATCAAATCCACATTCAAAAGGGTTGTCATTAATGTCCATATCGCTCCCATATGATAATAAACCACCCTCGATACGCTCAGGGTGGTTTGGTGTACCTGGTTTTAAATTAAAATCTTTTCCAATTTTAAAAAAATAATCATAAAGATCTAGCCCGGCATTTATATTATCAATATGAATTTCAAAGCCCCCTTGTTTAGAAAAACCAGATCTTGAAATTAAAAATTTATTGTTATTGAAATTAAAAAAATCATATCTAAAAAATTTTAAGTCGTTTATTTTTTTTCCAAATATTTTTGACATAAATTTATCAGATTTTGCTCCTTGTATTGCAAGTGTATTTACGTTTGCTTCAAAAATGTTTACTTTGAATTGTTTTACACTAGCAATTCCTTTTGCAAATAATAATACATCCGAATCTGCTATACATACCCTCCATCTATTATTTTCTAATTTATAGACCAAAGGATCGTTGATCATTCCTCCTTCCGAGTCTACAAGAGGCACGTAATAACACATACCAACTTTTAATTTAGATAAATTTCTGCAAGTCATTAGCTGCATCAACTTGTCGGAATCTTCGCCTGTTATTTCTATCTCCCTTTGCACTGAAACATCCCAAACTTGAACATGCTCTTTTAAATGAACGTACTCTTCCTCTGGTGTAGAAAAAGTTGTTGGTAAAAGCATATGATTATAAATTGTATAACTTTTAACACCTTGTTTTTCGAGTCTCGAAGTAAATGGAGTACCCCTCAAACGCCTAGATCTTGTAATAACAGTTTTCATTTTTTTAAAAATTCAACAACCTTTTCTCTCATTTCAAAGGCATTTTCAAACATTATCATATGACCACAATTTTTAATTACATGAGTTTTAGAATTAGGAACAAGTGAGGCAAACTCCTTTCCTTTTGAAAGCGTTATCATTTTATCAATCTCTCCGAATATAAAAAGTGTAGGGCATTTTATTGATTTGGTCGCTTTAATACCGTTTTTGTAGTTATTACAAGCAATTAAATCAACTGACAAAACATCGCTTACCTCTCTTGGTGAATTAACAATTTTTTGAACAGGATTCCCTCCGATGAATCTTTTAGAGTCGCCATAACCCCATTTCATCATTAGGTTGATCGCTTTCATGTCACCTGATCGTGCCAAATCAATTAAATCTTGATTGACAGGAATAGCAAACGATCCACCAACAAATATTAGATTTTTTAAATTTTGAGGGTATTTGTGTGCATAGTCTAAGGCTATTAAACAACCTTGAGAATGACCTAGTATAGAAAATTCAGTTACTTGTATTTTTTTTAATGTTTTATTTAACCATTCAGACATATCCTCTATATTTTTTAAACACTCACCTTCTGAATTACCATGTCCTGGTAAATCAAACGCTAAAACATTGTATCCTTGATTTGATAAATATTGATCAGTTAAAGACCAAACTACATTTGAAAGTCCGCTTCCATGTAAAAGTATTATTGTATGTTTTTTTTTGTCAAAAACATTACCTCCATCTGTAGCAAAAACTTTTTTATTATCTACTTCTAAAATCAATTAATTTCCCCCACTTTACGATTAAAAACTAATCACTGATCTTTCCATTTGGGTTTTCGCTTATTTATAAATGCATCTATTCCTTCTTCAGCATCAATCTTAAGCATGTTCTGCACCATTACATTAGAAGCATACTCATATGCATCAGATAAATTCATATCTAACTGATTATAAAAAGCCTCTTTACCAATTTTTAATGTCATAGCTGACTTTTTTGAAATTTTTGAAGCTACATCTAGAACAGTTTTTTGAAGAGATTCGTTATTTACTACTTGATTAATTAATCCAATTTCGACAGCTTTATAAGGTGAAATTAAATCTCCAGTCAGAAGCATTTCCATTGAATGTTTGTTTGTTATGTTTCTGGATAAAGCTACCATTGGAGTTGAACAAAATAGACCAATATTAACTCCAGGCGTCGCAAATTTAGAGGATTTACCAGCATACGCTAGATCGCAACTAGCAACCAATTGACATCCAGCTGCTGTGGCTACACCTGCAACTTCAGCTATTACTGGCTTAGGATTTTTAACTATTGTTTGCATTAACTTAGAACATTTTGTCATAACATCATTAAAATAAGCTTTACCTTTATCGGAATTTTGACGTTTAGCTTTTAACTCTTTTAAATCGTGTCCAGCGGAAAATATAGGTCCCTCTGCCGAGATTATAATAACCCTAGTTTTTTTATCCTGAATTGACTCGTTTAAAGCAGATTGTAAATTTAACATCATATCCTCTGATAAAGTATTTTGGTTATTCGGATTGTTTAGAGAAAGACGTAAAATTCCATCTGAATTTAGTGAAGTTTTTAAAATATCCTTATTGGTTAATTTATTCATTATTTTTAATTTATTAAAACTTTTACTTCTTGAGATAAAGAATTAGCAATAAAACAGTATCTATGTGCTCTGTCTTGTATTTTTTTCATCTCTTCCTCTTTAACTGAAAAGCCCTTTGAAAACTGAACTTTAGGATTTAATTCAATTTGGGTTACGGACATTTGTCCTTTAGAATTTTTTCCAAGTGTTGCTATAGCATTATCTTTATAACTTAAAACTTGCCACTTCATCTTGGCTGCTAAAGCTAAGAAAGTCATCATATGACAACTACTTAAAGAAGCAGCAAGAGTTTGCTCAGGATTAACATTTGACTCTTTACCGTTCCAATCTGGTGCGGAATCGGCTGAAATTCTTTTATCAGATGTAAAAATTATTTCATGTTTATTAGAGTATTTACCAGGCAAAAGTTCACCTTTATTTAGTTCCCAAAAAAGATCAATCTTTATTTTAGACATATAAATAAATTAACTTAATTCTTTGGCCTTTTTTCTAAGTTCAAATTTTTGAATTTTACCAGTCGAAGTTTTTGGTAATTCACAAAATTCAACTTTTTTAGGAACTTTAAAACTTGCTAAAGTTTCCTTACAAAAAGAAATCAGTTCTTTTTCTGTTACAGGTTTATCTTTAACTGTTTCAATAAATGCACAAGGAACCTCACCCCATTTTTCATCGGGTTTAGATACAACTGCAGCTATTGAAACTGAAGGATGTTTTGCTAATGTATTTTCTATCTCAATGGAGGAAATATTTTCTCCTCCAGAAATTATTATATCTTTGGACCTGTCTTGAATTTTAATATAACCATCTGGATGTATAACTGCTAAGTCACCTGTATGAAACCAGCCTCCTTTCATAGATTTTTCAGTAGCATCTTTATCTTTAAAATAACCCTTCATTACTATATTTCCTCTAATCATAATTTCCCCAATAGTTTTGCCGTCTCTTGGAACCTCTTTCATAGTATCGGGGTTCATAATTAAAACTCCTTCTGTATTAGGATATCTCACTCCCTGACGTGCTTTAATTTCATTTTGCTTATCTTCCTCAAAATTATTCCAACCATCGTTCCAAGCACATTGAGTAACATGACCATAAGTTTCAGTTAAACCATAAACATGCATTACTTCAAAACCAAGAGCCTTCATTTTTTTAAATATAATGCTTGGAGGTGGCGCCCCAGCAGTTAATACATAAACTCGATTTGTTAATTTTTTTTTTATATTTTCGGGCGCTCCGGTAATCATATTTAATACTATTGGAGCTCCTCCAAAATGAGTGACTTTGTGTTTTTCAATGAGTTCAAATATTTTTTTGACATCGATACTACGTAAACAAATAGTACGACCGATTAACATTGGAACAGTCCATGGATAACCCCATCCATTACAATGAAACATTGGAACTATTGTTAAAAAATTTAACCTATTTGGCATGTTCCAAGCAGCAGCACTTCCCGTTGACATAAGATATGATCCTCTGTGGTGGTAAACAACACCTTTAGGATTGCCTGTAGTACCGGATGTATAACTTAATGAAATAGCATCCCACTCATCTTCTGGCATTTTCCAATTATAATTTTCATCTCCAGTATTTAGAAATTCTTCGTACTCTAAATCTCCTATTTTTTCTAATTTAGATTGATCTGCATACTTATCTTGAATGTCAATTATGGTAATTTTTTTATTTAACGAAACTAATGCTTTTTTTACCTCTTTATGTAGCTGTCTATCCACAACAAGAACTTTTGCTTCACTATGGTTTAGAATGTAAGAAATTGTTTTAGCATCTAATCTAATATTTATTGTGTTAAGTACAGCGCCAGTCATAGGAACAGAATAATGTGCTTCAAAGATTTCTGGGGTATTAAAAGCTAAAAAAGAAACAGTGTCGCCTTTTTTTATGCCAATTTTATTTAATGCGCTAGCAAATTTAACACACCTTATATAAACATCGTTCCAAGAATATTTTCTATCTTCGTAAACTAACGCTTCATAATTTGGATAAATATCTCTAGCTCTTTGTAAAAAAGAAAGTGGTGTCAGAGGAACAAAATTTGCTTTATTTTTGTCCAAATTTTTATTGTAAACACTCATTGTTAGTTAAATTTTGCATCCATTATACTTTGACTTCCAGTTATTGCGGATCCATAATGACTATCTATTCTTGG
>CACJZK010000001.1 GCA_902597875.1 uncultured Pelagibacteraceae bacterium | reverse complement strand
CTTTGAGAGATATGGGAATTAAAGTTGAAAAACATCATCACGAAGTTGCTCCAAGTCAACATGAATTAGGTATGTATTTTGGGACTCTTACTGATCAAGCAGACAACATACAATTATACAAATATGCAGTGCAAATGGTTTCTCATTCGTTTGGTAAAACTGCTACTTTTATGCCCAAACCTGTTAAAGGAGATAATGGTTCAGGGATGCACTGCCATCAATCAATTTGGAAAGGCAGTACGCCAGTTTTCTCTGGAGATAAGTATGCAGGATTATCTCAAAACGCACTTTATTACATAGGTGGAATTTTAAAACATGCTAAAGCTATCAACGCTTTTTCAAATGCAACAACAAATAGTTATAAAAGATTAATACCAGGATTTGAAGCTCCAGTTCTACTGGCTTACTCAGCAAGAAATAGATCTGCTTCTTGCAGAATACCTATAACTTTAAGTAAAAAAGCAGCTCGTTGTGAAGTAAGATTTCCTGATGCAGCCGGAAACCCTTATCTAACTTTTGCCTCAATGCTTATGGCAGGTATTGATGGAATTAAAAATAAAATTGATCCAGGAAAATCTCTAGATAAAGATTTATATACATTATCTGAAAATGAAGTAAAAAAAATCCCAACTGTATGTGGTTCTTTAAGAGAAGCAATGGAAAATTTAGATAAAGACAGAAAATTTTTAACTCAAGGTTCTGTTTTTACTGACGATCAAATTGATGCTTACATAGCGCTAAAATTTGAGGAAATTTATAAGTTCGAGCATACGCCACATCCAATTGAGTTTGAGATGTATTACAGCGGCTAATATTAACTTTTATTTTTTAAAATCTTTTGATCTGCTATTTTATTTTTATTCACGCCCTCTTTAATCGTGTACTCAAGAGTTCCGTTGGCTCCAGCTTCAACAGATTTTTTTACATCTTTAAAAAGTTTTTTTTCCTTTTCTTTAGCTTCTTTTTCTCTTGCAAACTTTTCTAAATGTTTAGTATCTCTCATAATGGTTATTATACCTTAAAAGACTCTCCACATCCACAACGTTCTGTCTCATTTGGGTTTTTAAAAACAAATTGTGAGGAAAATTCCTCTTTTTTATAATCCATTTCTGTTCCTAAAAGATACATTATTGCTTTAGGATCTATTAAAACTTTAACTCCCTTGTCTTCAACCACTTCTTCATTAGGTTTAACCTCTTTAGCATATTCCATTATATAAGAGAGCCCTGCACAACCACCTGACTTAACTCCTACCCTTACGCCAATAGTTGTTTTATCTGCGTGAGACATTATTTGTTTAATTCTATTAGCAGCATTTTCACTTAATTTTATAACTTGCTCACTCATAAATTTAACTCTAATTTTGCTGCTTCCGACATCTTTGATTTGTCCCAAGGAGGGTCCCAAACAAGATTTAATTTTACATCGGAAACGCCTTTTACTTTCAATATATATTCCTTAACCTGTTTTGGCAAACTGTCTGCCACAGGACAATTAGGGGTAGTTAGTGTCATATCTACGTTAACTACATTCTTATCATCAATTTCTATCTTATAAATAAGTCCCAATTCGTAAATATTTACAGGTATTTCAGGGTCGTAGACTTTCTTAATTTCTTTAATAATTTTTTCTTTTAAATCACTCATATTAATTTATTCAGTGACAGCTGTTTCTTCTTTTCCTTCAGCAGCATGTATAAACGTATGCCAAGCTAAAGTAGCACACTTAACTCTCATAGGAAATCGTTTTACTCCAGAAAGAGACATCATGGTAGTATTTTCATCTTCAGTTAAACTATTTATACTCATTTTAGAGCCCTCCTTAAGCATATTTAAGAAATTTTCTAAGATTTTTTTTGCTACATTAAATTCTTTGCCCTTTATAGTTTCTGTCATAATTGAAGCTGAAGCCATTGAAATAGCACAGCCTTCTCCCTCAAAAGAAATGTCTTCAACTTTTTTTTCTTTATCTAATTTTACAAAAACATGAACTTTATCCCCGCAAAGAGGATTGTGTCCTTTTGCATCTTTGTTAAACCCATGACATTTTTTTTTATTTCTTGGATTTTTGCCATGATCTAAAACTATTTCTTGATATAATTCTTTAATATCCATTTAAGTATTAAATACCTTATTACATTTTTTTATAGAACTACTTAATACATCTATATCTTCCTTAGTGTTATAAATACCTAGAGATGCTCTTGCAGATGCAGCTATTCCCATTTTTTCGTGCAAAATTTGACAGCAATGATGACCTGCCCTTATAGCCACTCCATCTTCATCAAGAATTGTTGCTATATCGTGTGGATGTATCCCTTTAATTGTAAAAGAAATTATTGAACCTCTGTTTTTTGGATCACCAATAATTCTGACAGTATTATTTTTTTTAATTTGTTCCAGACCATATTCCAAAATTTCTTTTTCATGTTGCATGATTTTTTTTATACCAACATCTTTTATAAATCTTATCGATTCGGAGAAACCTACAACTTCTGCAGTTTGTAAAGTTCCTGCTTCATATTTTGTAGGGCTTCCAGGAAAAGTGATGCTATCTTTTTTAACTTCTTCAATCATACCTCCACCACCTTGATAAGGAGGTAGCACATCTAGCCATTTCTTTTTAGCGTATAAAACACCCACTCCAGTTGGTCCGTACATTTTGTGGCATGAAATTGCATAAAAATCACAACCTAATTTTTGCATATCTATTTCTAAGTGTGGTGCTCCTTGACAACCGTCTACTAATACTGGAATTTTTTTCTCACTAGCTAAATCTACAATCTCTTTTATCGGCATAATATAACCAGTAACATTTGACAGGTGTGTAATTGAAATAATTTTTGTTTTATTAGTAATTAATTTTTTTATTTCATCAACATTTACTTCTCCTTTGTCATTACATTTTGCAAATTTTATAATAGCTCCTTTTTTTTTTCTTAAAAAATGCCATGGGACATAATTAGCATGATGTTCTAATTCTGTTATTAAAATTTCATCACCTGAATTTATAAATTTTTCGCCAAACGTTGATGCCACTAAATTAATTGCTTCAGTAGCATTTTTTGTAAATATTATTTCTTCTCTTGATTTTGCATTAATATATTCTTTCATTAAATCTCTTGTTTCTTCAAACCTGTTAGTTGCTGTAACAGCTAAAGAATGAACACTTCTTCCAATATTTGAAAATTCTTTTGAATAAAATTTTGAAATTCTGTCTATCACACATTTAGGCTTTTGAGATGAATTAGCATTATCTAGATATATCAGAGACTTTCCGTTAATCTTATTTTTAAAAATAGGGAATTGAGATTTAATTGTTTTAATATCCATGAACATGTCTTTCCAACTTGCTTTTGACAAATTTTCTCATAGTATTACTTTTAATCATTTCAATGACTTCATTAAGAAAACCATTAACTAATAATTTGACCGACTCTTTTCTGTTTAACCCTCTTGTCATTAAATAATAAATAGAGTCTTCATCTATGCTTCCAGAAGTAGAGCCATGAGAACATTTAACATCATCTGCATAAATTTCTAATTCAGGTTTAGAATCAAATTCTGAATCATCGCTTAAAAGCATTGCTTTACTTAACTGGTATGCGTTGGTTTTTTGAGCGATATCTTTTACAAAAATTTTTCCTTGATAAACCCCTTTGCCATCAGAATTTAAAACATTTTTTACTCTTTGATAACTTTTACAATTTGGAGCAAAATGATTTATTCTAGTTTTTATCTCCTGGTGATCATTTTTGCCTAAAAAAGAAGCAGCTTGTAAATTACATTCGCTTTCTTCACCTTCTAAATTAAATTCTAAATCAAATTTATTAAACTTTAATCCTGAAGGAAAAATGAAAGAAGAATATTTAGATTTGCTGGCAAGTGTATTTTTTGAAAATTTATGAAAATATCCCTCACTTTTTTCATTTTGAATACAAATATTTTTAAATACAGCGTTATTATCTAAAATAATATCTTCGTAAACATTATTTATGAACTTGTGTTTTGATTTATTTATTACTAAATCAATTGTGTGCAGCTCTGAATTTTTACCTATCTTAATCTTATTTCTGCTATTAAGAATATTATCTCTTAAATTTTCAGTAAACAAATTATAGATTACTAAAACTTTTTTAAATCTATAATTTTCTTCTACTTCCAATAAATATCCATTCTTTGATAATGCATGATTAAGATTGATCAAAGGGTTATCTTGTATTCTATCTAAAAAATTATCATTATAAAAAGATTTAATCTTTAAATTTTTTTTCTCCTCAAACTTAAAGTTAATATCATTTAATTCTCCATTAACTAGTGTAATATAGTTGTGGTCAAAATCATTAATTAGATCAACGTTTTTAAATTTTGAATTAATGTTTTTTATATTTAGTTTATCAAAGTTTTTGTAGATTATTCCTTTTAAATCTGAAAATTTCCAATCTTCAATTTTTTTATCAGGAAAGCCGACTTTATTGAAATAATTTAAATTTTTTATTCTAAATTCTTTTTCATCTCTTGATATTTTTTTTATTTTATCAATTTCTTTCAAATTGATTTTAAAATTTTCTAGCATTTTAGTTTATTTTTTTATAACCTGTTTTTTCTAATTCCTCAGCTAATTCCATACGACCAGATCTCACAATTTTACCATCTGATAGAACATGGACAAAATCTGGATTTATATAATTTAATAATCTTTGATAGTGAGTTATTACCAAAAAAGATTTTTTTTTATCTCTAGAAGAGTTAACTCCATTAGCAATAGTTTTGAGTGCATCTATGTCTAAACCAGAGTCTGTTTCGTCCAATATTGTTAGATTTGGATCTAAAATCTTCATTTGTAGAATTTCATTTTTTTTCTTTTCCCCACCTGAAAACCCGACATTAAGTTGCCTTGACAATATTTTTTCATCAATTCCAAGTTCAATAGACTTTTCTTTTATAATTTTAAGAAATGACAGAGTGTCAACTTCTTTTTCTCCTCTAGCTTTTCTAATTTTGTTTAAAGAAGTTTTAAGAAAATTATTTGTGTTTACACCTGGTATTTCTGTTGGATATTGAAATGCTAAAAAAATTCCTTTTTGAGCCCTCTCGTCTACCGGGATTTCTATGAGATTTTCACCCTTATACTTCAATTCTCCTGAAATTTTATATCCATTTTTCCCTGAGAGAACATTAGCTAAGGTGCTTTTTCCTGATCCGTTTGGCCCCATGATAGCGTGCAATTCTCCTGGTTTAATAGTTATATTTAAGCCTTTAAGTATATCTCTTTCGTTTATAGAGGCTTTTAAGTTTTTAATTTCCAACATTAACCCACACTACCTTCTAAACTAATGCCTACTAATTTTTGAGCCTCTACGGCAAATTCCATAGGTAATTGTTGAAGTACTTCCTTGCAAAAACCATTAACTATAAGACTAACAGCTTCCTCTTGATTTAAACCTCTTTGATTACAATAAAATAACTGTTCTTCATTTATTTTTGATGTAGTTGCCTCATGCTCAACGGTCGATGAAGAATTCTTATTTTTTATATAAGGAACCGTATGTGCACCACATTTGTTTCCCATTAGCAGAGAGTCACACTGAGTATAGTTTCTAGAATTTTTAGCTTTTCTTCCTATATCAACCATACCTCTGTAAGTATTGTCTGCTCGACCAGCTGAAATACCTTTAGATATAATTTTACTTTTTGTGTTTTTTCCTAAATGTATCATTTTAGTTCCGGTATCAGCTTTTTGATGATTATTTGTAATGGCTATAGAATAAAATTCTCCTACAGAATTATCTCCTTGCAAAATACAACTAGGGTATTTCCATGTAATTGCTGAACCAGTCTCGACTTGAGTCCAAGATATCTTTGAATTTTTTCCTCTACAGGCTCCTCTTTTAGTAACAAAATTGTAGATACCTCCCACTCCATCTTTATCACCAGGATACCAGTTTTGAACTGTAGAATATTTTATCTCTGCATCATCGAGAGCTATTAACTCAACGTTGGCTGCATGTAACTGGTTTTCGTCTCGCATAGGTGCAGTACAACCCTCTAAGTAACTTACATAACTCCCTTTATCCGCAATAATTAATGTCCTTTCAAACTGGCCAGTCTCGGAAGCATTTATTCTAAAATAAGTAGATAGCTCCATTGGGCATCTAACTCCTGGTGGTATGTAAACAAAAGATCCGTCTGTAAAAACCGCAGAATTTAATGTAGCAAAATAATGATCAGTCAAAGGAATAACTGTCCCTAAATATTTTTTAACTAGCTCAGGATGTTTCTGAATCGCTTCAGATATTGAACAAAAAATTATACCTTTTTTTGTAAGTTCATCTTTATACGTCGTCGCAACTGAAACAGAGTCAAATACTGCATCTACCGCAACTCCACTCAATCTTTTTTGTTCCTGCAGAGGTATGCCAAGTTTTTTGTAAGTTTCAATCAACTTAGGGTCTACTTCATCTAAACTTTTTGGTTTATCTGAAGCGCTTTTTGGTGCAGAATAGTAATAAAGACTCTGATAATCTATTTTAGGATATTTAGGTTTTTGCCAATTTGGTTCTTTTAATTTTTTTAATCTATTAAAAGCTTTCATTCTCCAATCTAACATCCACTTTGGCTCATTTTTGATTTTAGAAATAAATTTAATAGTATTTTCATTTAGACCTTTGGGAGCCTTAATATTTTCAATATCTGTCGTGAAACCGTATTTATACTCTTGATTTGTGTCTACATTAAAATTTTTCATAAATTATTTCTTTTATTTTGTTTAACTAAATCTTCTAATTTTACCTTCTCAAAGAAATTATTAATATGCTGCTCTAAATCATCCCAAAGATTATGAGTAATACATTTAGTAGATTTATTGTTACATCCCCTTTTAGACTCTTTTTTGCAATTTAAAGTTTTAATTTTTTCATCTACCGCAGAAATAATATTAGCTATTTTAATCTCTGAAGCGGGTTTTTCTAAAATATAACCGCCATTAGATCCTCGAATACTTTTGACTAAATTTTTATTCTTAAGCTTTAAAAATAACTGTTCTAAATAAGATAAAGAAATATTCTGCCTTATTGAAATTTCAGACAAACTTATTGGTTTTTTTCCACTATAAGAGGCTAAGTCTGCCATAGCCATTACTGCATATCTACCTTTGGTTGTTAGTTTCATAAATTACTTAATATTATAGCACTATTTCTTATAATTCTTACTAAAATAGTCAGGTTTAAAAAAAAAAAATTGACGCGCTAAAACGTGCTATAAAACTATTTTTTTTTTGAAAATAATTATCATTATTAATAATGAAACCAAAAAGTGTTGAAGTTTTTATTCCTGGACCGGCTGGACGACTAGAAGGAAAGTATTATAAAAATCCAAAATTTGGATCTCCAGTTGCTATAGTACTACATCCTCATCCTCAATACGGAGGTACAATGAAAAATAAAGTAGTACAAACAGTATATAATGTTTTTGTAGAAAATGGTTTTTCTGTTATCAAAATCAATTTTAGAGGTGTAGGTAAAAGTGATGGAGTTTTTGATAATGGTCAAGGAGAACTGTCAGATGCTGCAGCTGCTCTTGATTGGATAGAAAGAGAAAATTTAGATTACAGCCAATGTTGGGTTTCTGGTTTTTCTTTCGGTTCCTTAATTTGTATGCAACTAATTATGAGAAGACCTGAAGTAAATAATTTTGTTGCTATTTCACCTCAACCTAATGTTTATGATTTTTCATTCTTGGCTCCTTGCCCGACTTCTGGACAAGTTATATATAGTGATACCGATGAACTTGTTACAAAAGAAAGTATTGAAGAATTAGATAGAAGAATAAAAAGTCAAAAAGGTATAGAAGTAGTTTTTTCAAAAGTTAAAAATGCTAATCATTTTTTTAAAGAAAGAGAAGAAGACTTAAAAACTGAAATCGAAAAGTATATTAAAGATAAAACAGCTCTTATTTAAATTTGATAATATCGCCACCTAAAGTAGGCTTGTTACATCCTGTTGTGTCAGGAAAAGAAATTGGTAATTTTAAAATTGATCTGATAGCCAGAAAAGCAAAAGCTTGTGACTCTACAAAATCTCCATCAATCCCGTAATCATCTATTGGTTGGATTATAATATTTTGTAAAGTATTTTTTTTTATTTTTTCAATTAAAACTTTGTTTTTTCTACCTCCACCACAAATTAATACTTTCCAAAGTTTATTTTTCACGTTTGATAAAAGTGAAAATAAAGCTGAACCAATAATTCTTGCCGTAAAATCAGTTAATGTTGTTGCTCCATCCTCTAAAGAAAGTCCTCTAGCAAAAGAAACATCAAAATCGTTTACATCAAAAGATAGTGTATTTTGATTGGGCCTATTTGAAAACAATTCTTGTGCTTGTTCAAAAATAATTTCGTTTCTGGTTCCTTGAGAAGCTAAAATTCCATCTTTGTCAAAATTTTTATCAGAATTTTTTCTTACCCAGGAATCTATTAAACAATTACCGGGACCTATATCTCTACTTGTTAAACTTAAAGTGCCGGAAGGTCCTCCTACAATTGTAATATTAGATATACCCCCTATATTTAAAATACAAATTGGCAAATCTAAACTGTTTTGAGTCGCAATTAGCTGATGAAATATTGGACTTAATGGAGCTCCTTCTCCCCCATTTTTTAAATCATTTGATCTAAAATTGTAAACTACATCTTTTTTTGTTAATTGAGAAAGCAAAGCACCATTTCCTAATTGCTTCGAAACTTTTTCTTGAGAATTGTGGTAAATTGTTTGCCCGTGAAAACCTACTATATCTACTTTCTTATCTCTTAAAATATTATTTACAACTTTTGCGTGGAACATGGTTATTTCTTTTTCTAAAGATTTAAGTTCTTTTGAACATTTTTGAAGATCGGTAAGTTTATGTATTTTTTCCTTTAAATTATGAATTTTTTCGTAAATTTCTTTATTGTACTTAAAATAATCATTCAATATGCCTACGTATTTAGATTTTCCGTCAGATTTTATAATCGAGGCATCTACTCCATCGCCAGAAGTTCCGCTCATTAAACCAAGAGATGTATAATCTTGAGACATATTTGTATTTATTTATAGCAATATTTGTATAATAGTAGCTTTAGCACATAAAGTTCTATGAAAAATAGCTTTTTATCAGAAATGACCTCTAGAGGCTTTCTAAATCAATGCACAGACTTAGAAAGGCTTGAAAAAATTTCTTCTCAAAAATCAATAGCAGCTTATATAGGTTTTGATTGTACCGCTCCTAGCCTTCATGTTGGGAGTTTGATGCAGATCATGATTTTGCGGCTTTTACAAAGACACGGACATCAGCCAATAGTCTTACTAGGAGGTGGCACAACTCTTATAGGCGATCCTTCAGGAAAGGATTCGACTAGACAAATTTTAAAACAAAAAGAAATTAAAAAAAATATATCGTGCATAAAAAAAACCTTTGAAAAACTATTAGCTTCTAAAAGTAAAAAAACTAAACCTATTTTTGTAGATAACTATAGTTGGCTAGGAAAATTAAAATACATAGATTTTTTGAGAGATGTTGGAAAACATTTCACAATCAATAAAATGCTTACATTTGATAGCGTCAAACTTCGTTTAGAGAGAGAACAATCGCTTAGCTACATGGAGTTTAATTATATGATTTTGCAAGCATATGATTTTTACCAATTATTTAAAAAACATAATTGTATTTTGCAGATGGGAGGTTCAGATCAGTGGGGTAATATAGTTAATGGAGTTGAATTAATTAGAAGAATTTTACAGAAAGAGTCATTTGGACTTACAACTCCTTTAATTACTCTCTCATCAGGTGCAAAGATGGGTAAAACTGAAAAGGGAGCTATATGGTTAGATAGAAAAATGTTCTCTCCATATAATTACTGGCAATTCTGGAGAAACACAGCTGATGAAGACGTTAAAAAATTTCTGAAATATTTTACTGAAATAGATATAAATATCTTATCAAATAAAATAAACAGTGAAAATGATATTAATAAGTTAAAAATATTATTAGCAAACGAAACCACTAAGATATTACATGGAGAAAAAGATGCCAAAATTTCTGAAACTACTGCAAAAGAAACTTTCCATGGAACTGGTATAAGCGAGAATTTGCCAGAAATTACTTTACCTTCTAACAAGCTTGAAAAAGGAATAAATATTTTAGATCTACTATCTTCTAGCGATATTGTTACATCTAAAAGTGATGCTAGAAGAGCTATAAAAGGTAATGGTATTAAAATTAATGATGAATTAATTCAGGATGAAAAAAAAATAGTCAGCAAAAATGACTTTAAAGGAGTTGATTATATAAAAATATCATATGGAAAAAAGAAACATTTCATAATTAAAAGTGCTTAATTATTTTTATTCTCTTTCTTTCTTTTTTCTAACGCTCTCGTAATAAATCTTGGTGTCAGAGTTTTTATAGGATTGACTGTAGTTTTTATTTTACCTGGTGGACCTTTCATTTTAAAGCTTACTCCAAAAACTCCTTCTCCAACCTCTTTGCCAATTAAAATATCTCCTAATACTGGGATTTTAGAAATTAATTTATTGATCTCTTTTGCAGGAACCATTGTACCTCTTAGACTTGTTAGTCCTGACTTGTTTTCAATATAACCCTCCATTAAAACTGTTATACTGGGTCCCTCTGCATAAACTTCTTTTACATTTCTGATTTTTTCATCATCGGTAAATTTAATTTCTAAAGAGTCAAAGCTTAAGCCTTCTCCAGATAAAAGAACCACTAAGCCACTAAGGTCTGCAAGGGCGAGCAGTTTTGCGAAAGCTGGCGCATTGAGAACTTTAAAATTTTTTATTTTTAAGTTAGACACGCTAGTTTCATTGTCAAAAGTAGAGTTAAATAATAATTGACCTCCCTCAATTCCTTTAAAAAAATTAAAGTCTGCAAGTAAAGGCTTGGCTAATCCAGAATAAATTTCTAATACTTTTTTATTGCTATTTGGATCTTTTTTTAAGGATATATCTAAATATTCATCTTTAGAAAATTCACTTTTAGATGATATTTTGGTAAATTTTCCTTTTTCAATTTTACCTATTAGATTAAAGTTATTTAAAGGTATTGAAAGCTTTGTTAAAATATTTTCAAAACTTATCCTAATTTCTTTATTAATTTGATTAAATACACTAACTTTGCTTTGACTTGCAACATTCTTAATCAAATTTGAAGAGTCATAGATTTTACCCTTAATTGTAATTTTATCTTTGTAAATAATATTAAAATTATTGTTTTCCATCTTGTTGTTAAAAGTATTTACTTTGATGTTGCTAAATTTTTTAATTTTATTTTTTTTATTTATTTCTAAATTATTAATATTAATAGAACTTTTTCCCTCGTTATAATTAAGGTAATTAATATAAGTTCCTTTTTTATTTATTGAAAACTCAGTTGAAATATTTGCTATTTTGTCTTCATTTTTATTGTAATTTAATATTTCAATAAAAAAAGGATCACTAAAGTCAATTACAATGTTGTGCTTAACTTTCGATTTATCAATATTGCTTTTGATTTTAAGTTTTTGAAATTTTCTATCTTTATTAGTTTTAAAGGTGCCTTCAAAATTAACGTTAGTTTTTTTATTTTTAGCAAAATCTACTTCAGCTTTATTTATTGAAAGAAATATCTCTTTAATACTATTTTTTAATGAAGAGCTTTTAATTTCATTGTTTAGAATTATTTTTATATCTCCAGAGTTTCCAATTAAATTATAAGTATAGTCTTCTAATTTTAAGTTTTTGTTAAAAGTAATTTTAAATTTATTTAAAAAATCACCTTCCAAATAAATATCGTTGTTTAAAAAATCTGTATTAGGAAAAAAATCAACTAACTCTGTTAATTTTTTAATGTCTGATTCTACTCTAGTATTTAAATTTCCTTCGACTACAAAACCTTTATCTCTTTTAATATTAATAGTTCCGTTTGTTACTGGAATTCCATATAGGTTTAATTTCAAAGAGTTTATTAAAATAATATTATTATCTATTGCAAAATTAAAGCTTGTATTTTTGAATTTAATTTTATCATACAAATTTAAATTTGTTTTTTTTAGACTCCCTTTGACTTGATAGTCTACTACTTCAAAATTATTCAAAAAACTTAATCTGATTGATCCTTTTAATTTTCCACCTGAGACGTTATTTAAAATAAAACTTTTAATATTCGATGGCTTCGTTCTGAGTATCAGCTGTTTAATTTCAGAAATATTTAGATCATCAAAAACAATATTTACTCCTTCAATGTTTGGCTCTTTTTTAAAAATAGTAAAAAAATCAAAATAAATTTTAAATTGAGATACTGGTAAATTTATATTTCCATATTTTGTTTGAGGATTTATTGTGCTTAAAAAAATCTTAAATTCTTTAAAATCTAATTTAATTTTTATAGATTTAACATTTAACTCAAGATTGTCGTCTGCAGATTTTACTTTTTCCGAAATTAAATTATTAAATTTCGTAGTTTCATATCCTTTTATAGATAAAAAAATACTAGCTGATAAAAAAAATATTATTAATAATCCAAATAAACTAATTACAATTTTTTTCATTAAAATTTAAATAAACCGCTCTCTATAAATTGATCAATGTTTCCATCAAGAACATCCTCTGGATTAGTGTTTTCTACTTTGTTCCTGAGGTCTTTAACTAATCTATAAGGCTGAAGGACATATGACCTAATCTGATGTCCCCAACCTATATCTGTTTTGCTAACAAGATCCTTTTGAGCTTCTTCATCTCTTTTTTGTAATTCATGTTCATATAATCTAGCTTTAAGCATTTTATAACATGTTTCTTTATTTTTATGTTGAGATCTTTCATTCTGACACTGCACAACTATTTTTGTAGGTAAATGAGTAATCCTCACTGCACTATCCGTAGTGTTCACATGCTGTCCTCCTGCCCCACTAGATCTATAGGTATCAATCCGTAGATCTTTTTCGTTTATATCAATATTAATTTCGTCATCTACAGCTGGATAAATCCAAATACTTGCAAAACTTGTATGTCTCCTTGCTCCGCTGTCAAATGGAGAAATTCTTACCAGTCTATGCACGCCTGACTCTCTTTTCATTAAACCATAAAGATATTCACCAGAAACTTTGAGTGTTGATGATTTTATTCCTGCTTCTTCTCCTCGATGTTCGCTAATAATTTCATATTTGAAAGATTTTTTATCAAACCACTTCAAGTACATTCTTCTTAACATTTCAGCCCAATCTTGACTTTCTGTCCCACCAGCTCCAGCATGAATTTCTAGATATATATCTAAAGAGTCATTTTCTCCTGATAAAAAACAATTAATTTCATTTTTTTTAATTTTTTGAAAAATTTTTTCTACTTTATTAGCACAATCTGTTAATACATCTTGATTGTCTTCTTCTGTGCCTAATTTGTATAAGTCTTTAATATCTTGAATTTCTGACTTAGAATTTTTAAAAGCTAATAAAATATTATCAAATAATTTTTTGTCTTTTAAAGTTTTTTTTACTTTATTCTTATCTTTCCAAAAATCTTCTTTTGAAATTAACGAGTTTAAATTTTTAACTTTAGTTGAAATATCTTCTTTCTCAAAGATACCTCCTTATATTCTCCAAAGACTTTTCAGCTAAGTCTATTTTTGTTTTAAATATATTCATTAATAAAATTGCCTAAACTTGATCATTCTATCATAATTGGTGTTTATATCGAAATTATCATTTTCGATTTTTTTTATACCATCCAATTTAAATGCTTCAATAATAGCTTTTGGATCATCGAAGCTGGTTTTCCTTCCTGTATCATAATTAATTGGGGCAAAATAGATATCTTTGGGAATTGGAAAATCTTTAAAATCTTCTTTGTAAAGTGCTTCTCGTATGAAATTTTTAAAAATAGGCAAGGCAGCTTTTGAACCAGTTTCATATTTTCCTAAAGTTTTTGGATTATCGAAACCAACATAAACTCCTATAACCAAATTTGAGCTAAAACCTATAAACCAAGCATCAAAATTGTTATTTGTTGTTCCTGTTTTTCCTGCTAACGGTACACCCATATCTTTTAATTTTTTTCCTGTCCCTCTTCGAACAACTCCTTCTAATATCGAGTTAATTTGATACGCAGTTTCTTCGCTTATTACCTGTTTGTAATTATTTTTTATTTTAGGTAAATCATTTTCATTTTCAGAAAATCGATCACATCCAATACACGTTCTCTTATCTGAATTATATATAGTTTTCCCTCGTCTATCTTGAATTCTGTTAATTAAAATTGGTTTTACTTTTTTTCCTCCATTAGCAAAAGAAGCATAAGCTGCGGTTAGATCTATAAGTGTTGTCTCAGCAGAACCTAATGAGACTGATAGTAGCTCAGGTATATCGTCATATATATTTAATTCTCTTGATAGCTTTAATATTTGTTTTAATCCTAAATCTTCAGCAATCCTCACAGTCATTAAATTTCTTGAATACTCTATACCTTTTCTTAATGTAGAAGGTCCATAAAACTTTTTTCCATAGTTTTCTGGTTTCCAGTTTTTGAGTCCAATTCCTTGTTCAGCAATGAATGGTGCGTCTAAAACTATTGAATTAGGAGAATATTTATTTTCTAAAGCTGCTGCATAAACGAAAGGTTTAAAAGCAGAGCCTGGTTGTCTTTTTGCTTGTGTAGCTCTATTGAATTCACTTGATTGATAACTAAAACCACCCACAAGTGCTTTAACTTTTCCTGTAAAAGGATCTAAAACTACTATAGATCCGTTTACTTTCGGATATTGTTTAAGTTCCCACGTCTTATTTTTTTTATTTTTTTTGACAAATATGATGTCTCCTAAATTAAAATTTTTATAAATATCCTTTTTTACTGCCCATTTAATTTTATCACTATTAATAAAATTTTTTTCTTTGGATTCTAAAATTTTAATAGCTAAACGACTTTCAGTTACATTAATTACTTCTGCAAAAACCCAATTTAAAGACGAGTCTATTTTTGTTTTATCTAGTTTTTCTTTCCAATTATTATCAGTTAATTTGTTAGTTATAGCTCCTCTCCATCCATGCCTTCGATCGTATGCTTCTATTCCTTCTCTTAAAGCTTCTAAAGCATTTATTTGATAATTTACGTCTAATGGAACCTGAATAGAAAAACCCTCTTCATATAATTTTTTAAAACCATAACTTTCTTTAATAGTTCTTCTCACCTCTTCAGAATATGAATTAGCTTCGTTAATTATTTTAATTTTTCTTTTTTTTAAATTAATTGAACTTTTCTTTAAATTTTTTAGTTCGTCTTTTGTAATAAAGTCATTTTCGTTTAAATTATTTAAAACTAAATCTCTCCTAATTTTTGCAATTTTAGGGTATTTGAAAGGATTGTACCTACTTGGTGCTTTCGGCAATGCCGCGAGTAATGCAGATTCAGAGTAGCTTAATTCCTTAACGGATTTATCGAAATATTCTAAGCTTGCAGCTGCCACTCCATAAGTTCCTTCCCCTAAATAAATTTGATTAAGATAAAGCTCTAAAATCCTTTCTTTTGAATAAGCTTTTTCAATCCTAAAAGCTAAAATGGCCTCTTTAATTTTTCGTTTTAGAGAAACTTCATTAGTTAACAGAAAATTCTTTGCTACTTGTTGGGTTATAGTAGACGCTCCCTCTAACCTTTTATCATTAATTATATTAGTAAGATTATTGATCATTGCTCTTAATATCCCTTTAGCGTCTACTCCCGGATGTTTAAAAAAATTCTTATCTTCGGCAGATAAAAAGGAGTTGATCACTTTTTTTGGAATAGAATTGTAAGGAATAAATAATCTTTTTTCTATAGCATATTCAGCAATTAATGCTCCATTGTCCGCGTACACTCTGCTCGAAACTGGAGGTTGATATTTTGAAAGTTTTTTATAATCTGGAAGCCCAGAAGAAAAATACCAAAAGGCAGAGAAAATAAGTAATACAAAACAAACTGAAAAAATAATAACTAGTTTAATAGTGTAATTAAAAAATTTAGTCATTCATAATTAAGATATAGCTCTAATTTTGGCTATCTTATGGCATATTTGATAGTTTATAAGAGGTGCTATTTCTTCAAAAATTTTGTATAATTAGCATATGAAAAATTTCAAATTACTTAAATCAAAAATTATCACTGAAGGAATTCATTCAAAATGGAAAAGAATTTATATATTGATGCATCGCATCCTGATGAAACACGAGTCGTTCTTAAATCAAACTCATCTATCGAAGAGTATGAGTATGAAAATAAAAACAAGCTAAATTTTAAAAATAATATTTATTTAGGTGTTGTAAGTAGAGTCGAGCCCTCTCTTCAAGCTGCTTTTGTGAATTTTGGAAGAATTAGACACGGTTTTTTGGCTTTTAATGATATCCAATCAGATTACTACCAGATACCAACAGAGGATAAAGACAAATTAAAAGAAGCTGAAGAAAAAATTAGGGAAGAACTGAAAAATACTAATACAGAGGACTCAAATAATTCTGAAAATATAAAAGATCAAGAAAATAGTAATAATGAAGAAGTCAACTCAACAAACGATAAAAACAATGAAAATATTCATAGTCACAAAAGAGAAAAACTTAAAAATACATATGGTGTAAAAAAATATCGGATACAGGAAGTAATAAAACCAGGACAGGTTATTTTAATTCAAGTAATTAAGGAAGAGCGTGGGCAAAAAGGAGCTGCTTTAACTACTTTTATATCTCTAGCAGGAAAATATATTGTGTTAATGCCGAATACAGCTAAAGGAGGCGGAATATCTAGAAAAATAATGAATTCCTCGGATAGAAAAAAAATAAGAAATATACTAAATGAAATCGAAATACCAAAAAGTATGGGAATAATCGTAAGAACAGCTGGAGCAAATAAAACTAAAAATGAAATTGAGAAAGATTTTAATAATACAATTAGTACTTGGGATTTAATTAAAGATAAAGCTGTAGAGTCCAATGCTCCATCACTGATTTATGAAGAGGGAGATATAGTTAAAAGAGCTTTAAGAGATATGTATGATAACGATACAAAAAATATTTATGTAGAAGGTAATGAAGGATACCAAAAAGCCAAATTATTCATGAAAGAACTAGTCCCAAAAAATGTTAAGTTTGTTAAAAAATACAGAGGTAAAATTCCGCTATTTCATGACTCAGGTATAGAAAAAGAACTCAACAATATATTCGAACCAGTAGTAAAACTAAAATCTGGTGGTTATCTAGTTATTAACCCAACGGAAGCGCTAATTGCAATAGATATAAACTCAGGACAATCTATCAAAGGTATTAACATCGAAAAAACTGCGCTCAACACCAATATAGAAGCAGCGGAGGAAATAGGTAGACAAATAAAGATTAGAGATTTGTCTGGTTTAATTGTTATCGATTTCATTGATATGATGAATTTTTATAATAGAAGAATGGTAGAAAAAAAAATGCGCGAAAGTGTAAAAAAAGATAGAGCAAGAATACAAATTGGTAGAATTAGTAATTTTGGATTGTTGGAAATGACTAGACAACGATTAAGAGAAGCTTCAATAAAATGGGAAACTAGTTTATCGATGGAGTCTTTTTCACTTAAAATTATAAAAAAAATTGAAATGTTGGCCTTTACTAATAAAATAAAATCAATTAACGCCTATATTCCAGAAAAAATAAAAGCTTATATAGAGTCTTTTCTTGAAAAAGAAATTGAATATTTCCAAAAAAAGTATGGTTTCAAAATTGAACTTTTTGGAGAAGTAGAAATGCTTATCCCAGAGTATAGTATTGAATTATTAAATAAGAATAAGAAAATTGTAAGCAAAATTGAAAATCTTAATAAAATCAATAAAACAAAAATTAAAACTAAAGAGGTTAAGAAAAAACCATTTAAGGGAAAAAAGAACTTAAAATTAAAAAAAAATATTAAAAAGAATTTTAAAACTTCACCTCGTACGCTCTGGGTTAGAAAAAAATAATCTAAATTAATCCTTTAGTCGGAGAACTTGGTGAACCAAAGAATTCTTTTTTCATTCTTCCAGCGATAAAAGATTGTCTTCCAGAAATAACTGCATTTTTAAATGAGTTTGCCATCAAAATAGGATTTTTAGCTTTCGCTATGGCGCTATTAATCAAAACTCCATCACATCCCATCTCCATAGCAATTGTTGCGTCTGAAGCTGTACCAATACCTGCATCTACTATGACTGGGACTTTTGATTGTTTTATAATTAAAGACAAATTAACTTTGTTTTGAATTCCAAGTCCCGATCCAATCGGGGAAGCTAGTGGCATAATCGCTGAGGCACCTATATCTTCTAATTTTTTTGCAAGAAGAGGGTCGTCACTACAGTATACTAAAACTTTGAAGCCCTCTTTAACTAAAATTCTTGTTGATTTAATAGTTTCTATCATGTTGGGAAACAAAGTCTTTTTATCTCCTAAAACTTCTAGCTTTACCATTTTCCAACCACCCATTTCACGAGCTAGTCTCAATGTTCTTAATGCGTCCACAGAATTAAAACAACCAGCAGTATTAGGTAGGTAAGTTATTTTTTTTGGATTTATGTAATCCATTAAAATTGGTTTTTTTTTATCTAAAATATTTACCCTTCTTACTGCCACAGTAACTATTTCAGCCCCTGAATTTTTTACTGCAGCTGCTGTCTCCTTAAAATTTTTATATTTACCGGTTCCAACAATTAATCTAGATTTAAAAATTTTGTTAGCTATTTTAAAAACATCTTTTTTCAAAACTTTTTATCCTCCTCCTATAAAATGAACTACTTCAATCCTATCGTTATTTTTTAATATTTTTTTTTTATATTTAGCCTTATCAATTATTACCCCATTAATCTCTACCGCTATTTTACTAGTATCTAATTTATGTTTCCTCAATAGATCAGATATTGAAAGTTTTTGCCTAATTGAAACTTTTTTACCATTTAATTGTATTTTTGCCATATTTCAGATAATTATTTATCTTATATCGAAACAATGAAATATAAAATTATTGTTATTAACGGTCCTAATCTTAACCTTTTGGGCGAAAGAGAAAAAGAGAAATATGGCAATGTTTCTTTAAAAGATATAGAGGCTGATTGCTTAAAATACGCAAAAAAAAATGATATTGATTTAGCTTTTAAGCAATCTAATGTTGAAGGCGAACTAGTTGATCTTATTCAGGATAGTAGAGACAAATATTCCGGATTGATAATTAATGCTGCAGGATACACACATACTTCGGTTTCAATTAGAGATGCTCTAATGATATTAAAAATTCCAATTGTAGAATTACACATAACTAATATTTACAACAGAGAGGAATTCAGGCATAAATCACTTATCAGTAAAACTGCAACAGGTATAATTTGTGGTTTTGGTGTAGGTGGATATATTATGGCTCTAGAAGCAATGAAAAAAATTTTAACAAAATGAAAATAGATAAAAAATTAATTAAAGAACTTGTAGATAGCTTGGATGAATTTAAACTGACTGAACTTGAATATCAGGAAGGTGACAAAAAAATTAAAGTTTCAAAAGGTTTGAAATCTCAAGAATCGTCAAGGGGTAGCACGGTAATTCCAAGTAACAAAGCGGTGTTAAGCGGAAATGATGAAACTGGAATAAGAATTAAGTCGCCTATAATTGGCACAGCATATTTAGCTCCTGAACCAGGTGGAAAAAAATTTGTTAACGTTGGTGATAAAATCAAAAAAGGTCAAACCGTAATGATTGTAGAAGCCATGAAAACAATGAATCATGTGGCCTCAACAAATGATGGAGTTGTGGAAAAAGTTTTAGTAAACGACGGTCAACCAGTAGAGTTTGGTCAGGCTCTAGTTCTTCTTAAGTAAAAATGTTTAAAAAAGTTTTGATTGCTAACAGAGGTGAAATTGCTGTTAGAGTTATAAGGGCTTGTAAAGAATGGGGAGTCTCAACAGTTGCTGTTCATTCAGATGTTGATACTGACTCTATGCATGTGAGACTTGCAGATGAAAGTGTTTGTATAGGTTCACATCAACCCCAAAACAGTTACTTGAATATTTCAGCCCTGATGTCTGCAGTAGATTTGACCGGCGCAGAAGCAATACATCCTGGATATGGATTTTTATCTGAAAACGCAAAATTTGCTGACGTAGTTACCAAACATGGTATTAAGTTTATAGGTCCCAGCTCAGATTTAATAAGTAAGATGGGGGATAAAATAGAAGCAAAAAGAATTGCAAAAAAAAATGGCTTGCCAGTTATCGAAGGTTCAGAAGGTGCCATAAAATCTTATCAAGACGCCAAAAAAATATGTTTAGATATAGGTTATCCAGTTTTAATTAAAGCTGCAGGCGGTGGTGGCGGAAAAGGAATGAAAATTGTGGAGAAGGAAAACCAATTAGAGGAATTATTTTCTACTGCTAAATCAGAAGCTAAAAAATATTTTGGAAATGATGAACTTTATATTGAAAAATATTTCAAAAATCCAAGACATATAGAAGTTCAAATAATGTCGGGGAAAAATAGAACTGTACATTTAGGCGAAAGAGACTGTTCGGTACAAAGAAGACATCAAAAATTGATAGAGGAAACCCCTAGCCCGGTTTTGACTGATGTTGAAAGAAAAGATTTGCTTTCGAAAACGGTAAAAATGGTAGAAAAAATTGGTTATGAAGGTGCTGGAACTGTAGAATTTATTTACGAAAAGGGAAAATTTTATTTTTTAGAAATGAACACAAGGGTTCAAGTAGAACACCCGGTAACTGAAGTTCAAACAGGAATTGATATTGTAAAGGAACAAATGTGGATTGCTTTTTCTGGAGATACAGCATTAAAACAAAGTGATATAGATCCTCGAGGTCATTCAATTGAATGTCGAATAAACGCAGAAGATCCAGCCAAAAATTTCCAACCAAGTCCGGGCACTATCAAAGTTTGTCATCAACCCTCTGGGTTTAGAACAAGAGTTGATGGATCAATTTTTCAAGGTTGTAAAATAACACCTTATTATGACAGTTTAATAGCTAAAGTTATTTGTAAAGGAAGAAATAGAACAGAGGCAATTCAGAGAACATTAAGATCTTTAGATGAATTTGTAGTTGAAGGAATTACTACAACTGTAGATTTACATAAGAAAATACTTAATCATAAAAAATTTATAGACTCAGACTTTGATACTAACTGGATGAGTAGAGAAAAATTTTATTAAACATTCTCGCAACTTACTAACCATATATCATAAACAGGATGGTCAATAGGCCTTAGAGACGGACTAGAAGAAAAAGTCCACCCATTGAAAACAAATACTTTTTCATCTTGGTTATCTGACAAATCTTTAACCTGAATGTAAGCTGCCTCTCCTTTTTCTTCAACAGCATCTATTTTTCCACACTTAATAGCTTTAATTTCTAATAAACCAAATTTTTTTGTTTCTCCTAATTTTATATTTATTTTTGTAGTCTTTGCAGTAATTTTATCTAAGCCTAAAATATTTATAATAGTATTTTTTTCTGAAGATGTTTTTTTTCTTTTTTCTTTAATCTTAATATTTTTATAATTTGAATTTTCGGTGCTTTCAGTTTCAACTTCCTCATAGCTTGGTTCTAGTTCCTCAAGATTTACTAAAGGTACAGTTGTAATTTTATCGTCTGCGAAAAGTTTATAATTAAAAAAGGTAATTAAAACCAATAATAAACTAATTCTTCCAAGTTTCATATTTTTTCTTTTGTTTCTTTTTTGAAATTGTATTTGGTTTATAAGATTTACTTGTCCCAGTCATATTTCCAGAGTGCGCTTTTTGCCAAGTATATTTTTTTTCGTCATTGTCCGGGGTTTTATCTACAGTATAATGCATCCATAAAAACCAGTCATTTGTAATTTTTGAAGCATCTACACTGCCTGAATAAACGACCCATCTTTCATCTTTTTTGCTCCTATAATATTTATTGCCAAATTTATCCTGACCAACAAACTTCCCAAAAAATAAAGTTTTTAAAAAAGTTCCAAAGGTTTGTCTGTGCCACCAAACAAAAATTTGTTTTAAGTTGATCATATTTTTTTTAATTTAAAATCCACACACTTAATAAGTGTATCATTATATTATAGACACTTACTATATTTAATATATATCTACAATGAGGCAGATTCCTGAAATCATATGAAAAAATTTATTGTTGAAACTTTTTATACCTGTACTTTTAAAACTACACATAAATTAAATGAGTTAAATGACCAAGAGCTCTCAAAAATTGATACTAGAAATGATGGTAATGTAGAAGTTATTGATGTCAAAATGAATAATAGAAAAACACGAAAAATCGAGGGAGGGATCGTAAGCAAAGACTCTTTAAAAGAAACAACAATCGAGTCAAAAAAAGATATTATTGAAAATGAAATTAGCACAAAAAATAAAACAGTAAATGACCCTAAATTAAAAAATACAATTAAAGGAAAAATTAGTAACAGATTTAAAATGCCTGATAGAAGGAAAGGATATATTCAAAAAGCTTCTATAGGAGATCACAAAATTTACCTTCACACAGGTGAGTATAATGATGGAAAAATTGGGGAAATTTTTATAGACACGAATAAAGAGGGAGAATTAGTAAAAGCACTAATGAATAACTTTGCTATAGCTATTTCCTTGGGACTACAATATGGCGTTCCTTTAGATGAATTTGTTGATGCGTTTATTGATACAAAATTTGAACCTTCAGGAAAAGTAGAAGGCAATGATAGAATTTTAAGTGCAACATCTATTTTGGATTATGTGTTTAGAGAATTAGCAATTTCGTATTTGGGTAAAGAAGAATTAGCTCATACTCCATCTATTGCTAGTACTACAAGTGTTGATAATAACTCAACTGATGATAAATTTTTAAAGATAGTAAAAAATATTACTTCAAAAGGTTTTGTTAGAAGCAACTACGAGGAAAAACTTGTTGATTTAAGCGATATTCGTATTAATCTTAAAACTAAGAATTAGGTTTCTTGTTTCCAAGTTTTATATTTAACTCTTTTAATTGATTGTTGCTTACTTCTGAAGGAGCTCCCATTAATAAATCCTGAGCGTTTTGATTTAAAGGAAACAACGTAACTTCTCTAATATTCTTTTCACCAGCTAAAAGCATGACAATTCTATCTATGCCTGGAGCCATTCCTCCGTGAGGAGGAGCACCATAAGAAAGAGCTTTGATCATGCCTTTAAAATTTTTCTTAACCATCTCTTTAGAATATCCAACTTTTTCAAAAACTTTAAATAAGTATTCTGGAACATGATTTCTAATCGCGCCTGATGATAATTCGTAGCCATTACAAACAAGATCATATTGGTGGGCTAAAATATCTAATGGCTCTTTTTTATCAAATTCACTCATTTTTTCTTTAGGCATAGAAAATGGATTGTGACTAAAATCCAACTTTTTCTCTTTTTCGTCATAACTGTACATAGGATAATCTACTATCCAACAAAAAATAAATTTTTTTTCATCAATTAATTTAAGTTCATTTCCGATTTTTTGTCTAGCGATACCTGAAAATTTTATTGCTTCTGAAGGTTGGTTGCATACAAAGAAAACAGAATCTTTTTCTGTTAATTTACATTGTTTCATTAATTCAGATATAGCTTTTTCCGAGAAAAATTTTGCTATAGGCCCTTTTCCAACAACCTTATTTCCATTTTTTTCAAACGTAATATAAGCCATACCACTAGCTCCTTCAGAGATTGCCCAATTATTCAAATTATCAAAAAAACTTCTTGGTTTTGCATTGGTATTAGGGACAGGAATAGCTTTAACTATTCCTCCTTTCTTAATATTTTCCTTAAAAATTTTTAATGTTGTTTGGTCAGAAGAAAATAGATTAGTAACATCAGCCAATTCTATAGGATTTCTAAGATCTGGCTTGTCTGTTCCGTATTTATTTAAAGATTCCTTGTAAGTAATTTTAGGAAATGGTGTTTTATTAACTTTTTTCCCTTTGCCAAATTTTACAAATAAATCATAAAATATAGGCTCTGTTACATCAAAAATATCCTCTTTTTCAACAAAAGCCATTTCCAAATCAAGTTGATAATGTTCTCCCGGACTTCTATCTGCTCTTCCATCTTCATCTCTAAAACAAGGTGCAATTTGAAAATATCTGTCAAATCCAGATATCATGACCATTTGTTTGAATTGTTGAGGTGCTTGAGGCAGAGCATAAAATTTACCTTGGTGGGTTCTACTTGGTACTAAAAAATCTCTGGCGCCCTCTGGGCTAGATGCTGTTAAAATTGGAGTTTGAAACTCTAAAAAATTATTTTCGATCATTTTATTTCTTAAAAAAGAAATTATTTTAGATCTTAATTCTATATTATAATGCATTTCCCTTCGTCTTAAATCGATAAATCTGTATTTAAGTCTAATTTCTTCAGGATAGTCTTGTTCCCCAAAAACGGGCATGGGGAGATCGTCTGCTGCAGAAAGAATTTCAAAATTATTTATCTTTATTTCTATTAATCCTGTTTCTAAATCTTTGTTTTCAGTTTCTTTAGTTCTTTTTACTACTTTTCCCTCTATTAAAATAACTGACTCAGGTTTTAATTTTTCTAAAGTCTTAAAATTTTTATCTTTATTTTCTATTACACATTGTGTGATGCCAAAATGATCTCTCAAGTCTATAAAAAGTAAATTTCCGTGATCTCTTTTTCTATGTAACCAACCCGATAGCTTAATATTTTTTCCAATATCTTTTTCTCTTAATTCTGAACAGTTATGTGATCTAAATTTATTCATTTTTTAAGCACTTTTTTAATTAAATTAATGTTAATCGATTTTCCAGTAGATAAAGACTCGGAATCTATATTTTTTATGAATTCAAAGACTTTTTCATAAGATCTATCAATATTTTTTAAAATATATTCCAATAATTTAACATTAACTTTTATTTGTTTGTCAGAAAAGGATTTAGTTAATATAACTCTTAATAAGTCATCTGTAGGAAGTTTTATTCCCAAATCTACAAAGCTTTCGAACCTAGATTTTAAATCTTTTAAAGTTACATCGCAATTTTTAATAGAATCATGTGAATTTATTACAACATATTGATTTTCTTGGTTAGCTTGATTTAAAGCCGAATATAGTAATTTTTCTTCAATATTATTATTATAATTATCTATAATTAAACATTCTCTTGATTTAATTTTTTGTAAAGTTTCATTTTTCAATTCATTGGCTTCTATTATAAAAGAATTAATTTTTTTTTTTAATATATTGGCTAAATGAGTTTTACCGCTACCCTTTGGACCAAAAATATTAACGTTTTTGCTTGGCCAGTTTGGCCAACTTTCAAGTAGTTTGTAAACTTCAAAATTATTTGATGATACGTAAAAGTCGTTCTTATAATAAGAGGCTTTAAACGGGAATTTTAAAGTTAACTGGTTCATTTTATAACTACTTTCCATTGATTATCTAAATTTTTTAGTTCTATTCCCATTTCATTAAATTTATTTTTAATTTTTTCTATTTTACCAAAATATTTTATTCTTACTTTCGCATAGTTTTTGTTCAATTCTAGCACATAAAAATTTTCTATTAATTTGATTTTTTTTAGGACTGATCTGGTTTTTAATAAATCATCCTGTTTTCTAATATCTACAAATATATTTAAAAAAGATGGCGTTCTAATATCAATTAAATTTTGTGATTTTAGTATTTCTACAATTTCCCTCTTAATATTTCCTCTTGTCTTTTCAAAATTAGATATTCTATCAATATCAAGAGAATTAGTAACTTCGAAATTTTTTACAATATTATTATTTGAAATATTTGCTTTTAAAAAAACATTTGTTTTTTTCTTAAGAGGTCTGATTACCAAAAAAACATAATTTTCAACGTTATAATCTGATAATAGTTTATTTATATCTATAGCTTCTAAACTATTTTTATTTTGCTGTATAATTTGAACATACTCCAAATTTTCTATTGGTATTATATATTCTACAAATTCATTTTCTTTTTCTTTTTCATCATTTTTAATATTCCAGTTTTTATAAAAGAAATTATTTGAAAATATATAAAAATTATCTTTTTCTACTAAAACAGGAAATATCAGAAGGCTAGTCTTTGATAAATCTGCGTAAGATATTCCTTTCAATGAAAAAAAATTATTCATTCTTTGTCTATCAAATGATAAATTTATCTTAAATTCATTTTTATTAGAATCTTCATTACTGTATATTCGATAGTTTGATATCATCTTCTTTATATCGTCAATGCTAGTGCTTAAAACTAAGTTTTGATCTTTTTTCAGTAGAATTTTTTTAACAAGATTATCAAAACCTTTTCTGAAAGCATTGTTTAGAAGTTGTTCTTTATTAAGATTGCCTTTGGTGTTGACTACAATATTATCAACATGAAAAATATTAATATTTGAAAAAACATTTCCAGTTTTTAATAAAAATACTATTATGAGTAGTGGAAAAATAATTTTATTCATTTTTTAGATAATTATCATTTTATTAATGGAAAAAACAAAAAATAGTTATAAAAAAAGCGGAGTAAATATTGCTCTTGCAAATAAATTTGTAAAACATATAGCTAAAATCTCAACAAAAAATGTCAGAAAAAAGAATAAAATTAACAAACAAGATAATATTGGGGCATTTGGTTCAGTTTTTGATTTAACAAAAATTAAAATTAAAGATCCATTAATAGTTTCATGTACTGATGGGGTGGGTACAAAAATAGAATTGGCAAATAAATTCAACAAATTTGATACTATAGGAATTGATTTAGTGGCAATGTGTGTGAATGATCTTATAGTTCAAGGTGCTAAACCTTTATTTTTTCTAGACTATATAGCCGTTGGAAAATTAAATCTTAAAAAAATTAAATTAATATTAAAGGGTATATTAAAAGGATGTGAACAATCCAATTGCGAATTAATAGGTGGCGAGACTGCAGAAATGCCTGGGATCTATGAAAAAAATAAATTTGACTTAGCTGGTTTTTCAGTAGGTGTGGTTTCTAAGAAAAAAGTATTAAATAAAAAAAATGTCAAAAGCGGAAATATAATTTTAGGTATTCCATCGAACGGTATACATTCTAATGGTTATTCTTTGGTCAGGTCAGTTTTAAAAAAAAATAAAGTTTCACAGAGATTAAAAAACGAATTATTAAAACCCACAAAAATTTATACTAAAGAAATATTAGGTTTGTGTAAGAATAATTTAATTAATTCTGCCGCTCATATTACAGGAGGAGGTTTGTTTGAAAATCTGGCGCGATCGGTTCCTCAAGATCTATGTATTAATATAGATTTATCAAAAATTAAGATTAAAAATATTTTCAAATGGTTAAAAAGAAAAAATATTTCTGATAGAGAAATGCTAAATACTTTTAATTGTGGGATCGGATTTTGCATAATTATAAAAAAAAATAACATTAATAAGATAAAAAAATATTTTAAAAAAGATAATTCTCCTTTTGAGATTGGTTATATTTCAAAAGGTAAAAAAAGATTTAATTTAATAAATGAAATGAAATGGTAAAAAAAAATTCGTGTGTTTTTATTTCTGGAACTGGAACAAATTTAAAAATTTTAATTCAAAATTCAAGAAGATATAATTTTCCTATAAATATAAAGTTAGTTATTTCTAATAAAAAGAATGCGAAAGGGATCAATTTAGCTAAAAGATTTTCTATACCTTTTATAATTATAAATACAAATAAAACCAATTATGAAAATCAATTAATAAAAATTTTAAATCAAAAAGATATTTCTATTATTTGCCTTGCTGGTTATATGAAAATACTCTCTAAAAATTTTATTAGTAATTTTAAGGGTAAAATAATTAATATTCACCCCTCTCTATTGCCAAAATACAAGGGTACTAACACATTTGCAAGAATCTTAAAAAATAAAGAAAGAAAGGCGGGATGTACAGTTCATTTTGTTAATGAAAAACTCGACTCTGGAAAAATTATTTTAAAAAAATCTTTTGAGATATCTAAAAATGAAAACATCGATTCATTGAAGAAAAAAACACAAAAAATGGAACATATCGCTTACTCTGAGGCTATAACAAGAATATTTTTACAATATTAATTTTTAAAGAAAAAATTAATTTCTTTTTTTGCATTTTCTAATGAGTCTGATCCGTGTACTGAGTTTTTGTCTATAGAAATACCGTATAGTTTTCTTATTGTTCCCTCCTCAGCTTCTTTGGGATTTGTAGCACCCATTAATCTCCTATTCTCTTTAATTGCATTCTCTCCCTCTAAAATCATTACTATTATTGGTCCTGAAGAAAGGTAAGAACATAGTGCGTCATAGAAGGGTTTCGATTGGTGTACTTTGTAAAATTCAGAGGCTTCTTCTTTCGAAATATGAATTTTTTTACTATCTTTTATCTTTAAATGATTTTTTATAAAAATATCTTTAATTTCATCACCAAGATTTCTTTCAACTGCGTCTGGTTTTATTATAGATAGGGTTTGTTCCACTTTTTATTCGTAGTTTTCTTCTATTAGTTGATTTAATAATCTTACCCCGAAACCAGTTGCTCCTCTTGAATTTAAAGCTCCACCATATTTTGAAAAAGCCATACCAGCAATGTCTAAATGAGCCCATGGAGTTTTATTTAAAATAAATCTTTGCAAAAATTGAGCTGCTGTAGTTGAACCTGCTCCTCCAACATAGTTAATATTTTGCATATCGGCATTTTTTGAGTCTATAAGTTTATCAAAATTTTTATGAAGAGGCATTCTCCATAGTTTCTCCTCAACTTTTTCACCAGCATTCAAGATTTGTCTAGATAAATTATCATTGTTAGAAAAAAGTCCGGCATATTCTGATCCCAGAGAAACTATAATTGCACCAGTTAGAGTTGCTAAGTCAATAATAAATTCTGGTTTAAATTTTTTTTCAGTAAAAGTTAATGCGTCTGCTAAAACTAATCGACCTTCAGCATCTGTATTTAATACTTCTATAGTTTTACCGCTATAAGATTTAACAATATCTCCGGGTCTTTGAGCAACTCCGCTAACCATATTCTCTACAAGCCCTACAACACCTACGGCGTTTATTTTTGCTTTTCTTAATGCCAGATTTTTCATTAGACCAACTACGGCAGCTGAGCCAGCCATATCATATGTCATATCTTCCATAAATCTTGCTGGTTTTAATGAATAACCTCCAGTGTCAAAAGTAACTCCCTTTCCTACAAATGCTAAAGGTTTAGAATTATTTTTTGCTCCATTCCATTCCATTGTTACAAGATATGATCCTCTAACACTTCCCATGCCCACACCAAGTAGAGCATTCATTCCAAGTTTTTTTAATTTTTTTTCATCATATATATTAACTTTTAAACCATTTTTTCTAAGAGAGCTTAATCTTTTTGCATATTCATCTGGATGTAAAACATTTCCTGGTTCTGAAACTAAATCCCTTGCATAGAAAGTTCCTTCTTCTAAAGCACGGAATTTTAATTGATTTTGAGCTGATGGTTTATTTTTATTTCCAACTATATTTATAGAAATAATTCTTGATTCTTTTTTTGATTTATATTTTTTAAATTCATAAGATTTTAATTTTAGCCCATGAAGAAAATGACCTAAAAAATTATTATACTTACTTGCTATGCTGTCAGATATTATGAAATACTCACTATTCTTTCCGAAGTTTACACGTCCATAAAATTCAGCTCCTAAATTTTCTATATCCGAGTTTTTTAAGTTATTTTTAATCGATACTAAAACTATCTTTTTTTTTGAATTAACTTCAAAGACAAATAAGTTTTTTTTTAAATCGCTAGTTTTTAATAAATCATTTATGTAAGAAAATTCAGAGTTAGAAAGGTTTTTTTTTAAACCACTAATGTTGAATTTATCATTAGAAAATAAAACTAGATTAGCCGAAGATTTACTAATTGTTTTTTTTGAATAGTTTATTTTTATAGACATAATTTTTTAATTACTCTCAATAACGAACTGAAAGGTATATATGACCAAATATGTAAGAATTCAATGGAAAATTTGTGATAATTAAACCATTGATTGAATTTTCTTAATAGTTGATTTAATTATATATACAACAAAATCAAATGCTAAAAAACAAAATTTATAAGTACTTTACTATAGAAATAATCAAATCATTTATCATTATTTTGTTTGCATTTACTGCAATAGCCTGGACGGTACGAGCAGTTAATTTTTTAGATTTAATAGTAGAAAATGGACACTCTATAAAAACTTATCTTTTATTTTCCCTATTAAATATAACGAGTATAATTACAAAGCTAATACCCCTTTCATTTCTTTTATCCTTAGTTATATCTATTGCTAAATTCGAAAGACAAAATGAGTTTATTATATTATGGACAACAGGTGTAAATAAAATTCGATTAGTAAATCTGTTTTTTTTCGTATCGTTATTAGCACTTATTTTTCAACTTCTATTTGCAACTTTTATTACTCCAAATTCCTTAAACAAATCTAGAGAAATAATAAGATTATCGGATTTTGACTCGATGTCTTCAGTAATTAAGACTAATGATTTTAGTGACTCATTTAAAGATCTAACAATGTTCATTGGCAACAAAAATATTAATAATGAAATGAACAATATTTTTATAAGAGATGAAGGAGGTTTTTTAAAAGGTTTAGTCGCTGGAAACGAGAGAACTGTTAACACTACTGTTATTGCAAAAAAAGGATATATAGATAATAAAAAACTTGTTTTAGTCGATGGTCTTATACAAACCCAAGACAAGAATGGTAAATTGAACAATGTAAGTTTTAAAAAAACCGAAATCTTGGTAGATGCGCTTAAACCTAGATCAATCGTCGCTCCAAAAGTACAAGAAACAACTACATCTGATTTAGCAAACTGTGTTACAAAAAAAATTTCTCTTAATATTAATTTTCTAGAAAATTGTCCTAAAGAGGTAATAGCAACAATGTCTCGAAGAATTGGTATGCCTTTCTATATTCCTTTGGTTTCTTTAATATGTTGTTTTTTATTAATTCAGAAAAGAGAAAGAAAATTCAAATTTTTTAGAAATTATTCTTATTTTGCTTTCAGTTTTATTATTCTTATTTTGGCAGAAATTTTAGTTAGATATTCAGGTTTATCTAAAATAAATACTATTTTATATTTTACCGTACCTCTAGTTTTAACTCCAATAATATATTTATTATTATTAAGAAGCCTAACGTATGAGAGAACTAAATGAACAACGTTATAAATAAATATTTAACTTTTGGTTTTTTAAAAATAATTATAAACGTGACATTGATTTTTATTTGTCTTGGAGTTATTTTTAATCTTTTCGAAGAAATTGAATTTTTCAAAGATCTGAATCAAAATACAAGCTTACCTTTTATACTTACAATTATGTATATACCTAATTTGATTGTAAAATTGCTTCCGTTTGTAGTTTTTATTGCATCTATGTGGTATTTAATTTCTATTAAATCCAGTGGTGACTTGCTCTCGTTAAAAGTATTTGGATTTTCAAATCTTAAAATAATTTCAATATTATCCATAACTGCTTTTTTATTTGGAGTAGCTGTTGTTATGGTAGTAAATCCTCTGACAGCTTCAATGGTTAAATATTATGAGGAAACTAAAGCTAAATATTCTAAAGATGTAGATCACCTTGTTTCTATTAATAAAAATGGTGTATGGATTAAGGAAATTTACAAAGATAACCTAAGAATTATTACTGCTAAAAAAGTAGAAAAAAACTTTTTGTTAGACGTATCTATTTACGAATTGGATAAAGAAAAATATGAGATAACTAAAAGAATTGAGGCTGAAAAAGCAAATATTTTAGATAATATTTGGACATTAGAAACTGTTCATAAATTTGATCTGAAAAATGATGAAAATAATTCAGTGTTTGTTGAAGCTGAAAAAATTTATTCTATTTACAATATAGAAAAGTTAAACAAGCTCTATAGAAATTTAGATACTATTTCATTTATTAATCTTATTACAAAATATAAAGATCTTAGTAATCAAGGCTACTCTGAAAAATTGCTTAATGAGAAAATTAATACCTTTTTTTCATTACCTGTATTTTTATTCCTAATGGTAGTTTTAGCCTCAATATTTACTGTAAGTTCTATAAACAAGCCACAAAACCTTTATTATATATTTATATCAATCATATGTTGCGTAGTAATATACTATTTTAAAGACCTCTCTGTTGCTTTAGGGCAAACAGATAGGATATCTTTAACATTAGCAGTATGGATACCAGTAATAGCAATCAGTCTTTTTTGCTCAATAGGAATTTTACAAATAAATGAGAAATAATTTTATTTTCTATTTAATATTTTTTATCGTTTTTATTTATAAATCATCATTGATGGCTGAAGAATTAGAAATAAATTCTTCCAAAATGAGTGTAGACAAAAAAAATGAAGTTATTACTTTGGAAGGAAATGTCGAAGCAAAGGATGAAAAAAATAATAAATTATTTTCTGAGTCAGCTAAATACAATAAGTTAAATGAACTAATAAATACTTTTGGAAAAACTGAAATCATCACCTCAGAAGGATATAAAATAATGGGAGAAAATATTTCTTATGACGGTAAAAATAAAATTATTTCATCTAATAATGAAACAATAATTGTAGATAAAGATGGTAACAAAATCTTTGTCGAGATGTTCAATTATTTTACAAATAAAAATATGTTTTTTTCAAAAGGTAATATTAACATACAGGATATAAATAATAATAAATATTATTTTTCTGAAATTTATATAGATGAAAAAAAAGAAAAAATTGTTGGCTCAGATGTAAAGGCCTTTCTTGACCAAGAAGATATTAAAATCAATAAAAATAATGAGCCTAGATTTTTCGCAAATACGATGGTTCTTACAAAGCAAAAAAGTGAAATAAGCAAAGGAGTATTCACTTATTGCAAAGATAGAGGTGAGGAAAAATGTCCACCTTGGATTTTGCAGTCAGAAAAAATCGAACACGATATTGCTGAGAAAACAATATATTATAAAGATGCAACGCTTAAGATTTATGATTTCCCAATTTTTTATTTTCCAATTTTTTCCCATCCAGATCCAACGGTAGATAGAAGATCGGGTGTATTAATGCCATCGTTTACTGATAGCAAAAATTTGGGTTCTGGAATATCTATTCCATATTATTGGGCAATAGCTAAAGATAGAGATTTGACAATTACGCCTAAATTATACTACTCGGAAAATCCTTTATTGTTGGCGGAATATAGAAGAGACTTTAAAAATTCTTTTTTAATTGTAGATGTTGGACATACACCTGGATACAAAAATACTTCAGTTAAAAAATCTGGGGGTTCGAAAAGTCACTTTTTTTCAAGGTTTAATATGAATTTTGAAACTGAAGATAATGCTGCTAGCCAATTAGAGGTAAAATTGCAAAAAGTTACCAATGACACTTATCTAAAAGTTTACGATATTGATTCAGCTTTAGCAGACAAAGATATTAACGTTTTAGAGAATGCAATTAACTATGATTATCAAAGTGAAGATCTTTTTTTTGGAGCAACTGTAAGTGCTTTCGACGATCTAACAAAAGAGGACAGATCTAAATATGAATATCTTCTCCCTTACTTAACTTTTGAAAAAAATTTAGCAGTAAATGAAAAATACGGGATATTTGATTTAACTTCAAATTTTAGAGTAAGAAATTACGATGTAAATAAACAAACCGAATTTTTTGTTAACGATATAAATTGGGAGTCAAATAACTGGATATTAGGTAACGCTTTAAACAATCAATTTATAGGAAAGGTAAAGACAGTTAATTATAACGCCAAAAATACCTCTGAGTATAAAACAGATGAACTTTCTTCTGAGGTGTCAGGTGTAATGGGATACTTGGCTAAACTAGGGCTTTATAAAAATGATTTTTCAAAAGGAAGTAATTATTTATTAACTCCAAAACTTTTAGTTAGATACGCTCCTGGACATATGAGAAATGTAGATAAAGATATTTTTCTTAACTACTCAAATTTATTTGACATAAATAAGATTAATGAAATTGACGTTATAGAAAACGGTTTTAGTACTTCTTTTGGTGTAGAGTATAAAAAAAATGATTTGAATAAAGATGGTACTTTAGGAAAAGAAAAATTTTCATTTGCTATAGGTCAAGTTGTAAGTGAGAGAGAGAATCAAGATATTCCCTCGGCTTCCTCTTTGGACCAGAGATTTTCAGATGTTGTAGGAGAGACTAATTTTTATATTGGAGAAAATACTACTTTTGATTATAAATTTTCTATAGATCAAAACTATCAAGAGATAAATTATAATGAGATAGATGGAAATTATGCATTGGGAAATACTAAATTTAATATTAGTTATCTAGAAAAGAGAAACCATATAGGTAAAGAGGAACATCTTAAAACAGGCTTTGATATAACGATGAATGACTCTAGCAAATTTTCTTTTGAAACTAAAAGAAACTTAATGACTGACTCTGCAGAATTTTATAACTTAAGTTACGAATATCTTAATGATTGTTTAAAAGCAGGTTTAGTTTTTAGAAGAGAATTTTATACTGATCGTGATATAGAGCCTGACAATTCAATAATGTTTACTATCTCAATATTACCTTTTGGAGATGTGAATAGTCCGAAATTAAGCAAATGAAAAGTTTGAATTTATTTAATATTTTTCTAATATTCTTTTTTAATTCAATTTTATTATCTTCAGCATTAGGAAATATTAGTTCATCCATTATCGTTAAAGTAGGAAGTGAAATTATAACAAACTCAGATTTAGAAAATGAAGTAAATACCTTTCTTGTTCTTACAAAAAGACAAATTAATCAAAGCAATATTGATAAAGTTAAAAATGGCGTTTTAAAATCTTTAATTCAAATATCTATAAAGAAAAATGAAATAAAAAAATATAATATTGAAAATTACTCTAAAGAAGAACTAGAAAGCTATATATTAAATATTACTAAAGCATTTCAAACAGATAGGGCTGGACTTAAAAGAATTTTTTTAAATAATAAAATAGATTATGAAACTTTTTTAGAAAAAACTAAAATAGAATTAAAGTGGAAAACTTTGATTTATTCTATCTACAAAAATCAAATAAACATAAATACTATTGAAGTTGAAAACGACATTGCGGAAAGATTAAAAACAAAAGAAGCAAATATTGAATATGAGTTATCAGAAATAGAAATCTCTAAAAACAAATATAATGAGAAATATTTAAAGGAAGTTTACAATACAATCAAACTGAATGGATTTAATGAGGCTGCTAAAATCCATAGCATTTCGAGTTCTGCTTCTGAGGGTGGGCGGATAGGATTCTTTAAGGAAGAAATTTTATCAAAACCTTATCTTAAAGAGTTAAAAAAAATTAGTTCAGGACAATTTACTGACCCAATAAAAAATGAAGAAACAATAGTAATACTTAAAATTGAGTCCACTAAATCGATAAAAAACAATAATTTGGATTTGGAAAAAATAAAGGAAGAAGTCATAGCAAAAAAGAAAGAGGAAAAGTTAAATCTTTTTTCAAAATCTCATTTTGCGAATATACAAAATGCTACATTAATTAAATTTCAATGAAAAATAAAATTGCAATAGTAGCTGGTGAACCTTTTAGTGTAAATTCTGAAATAATAGCTAAATCGTGGAAAAAAATTAAAAATAAATATAAGAAGAAAATATTTATTATTGGAAATTATCTTTTAATAAAAAATCAATTTAAAAAACTTCAAATAAATTTACCTCTAGAAAAAATTAATACTGTTAATTCTACTCCAAATTCTAAAAATCTTAAAATATTGAACATAAATAATAACTCTAAATATGTGATAAATTGTTTAAATAAAGCTCATGAACTTTCTAACAAAAAAAAAATAAAAGGATTTATAAATTGTTCTATAGACAAAAAAGTATTCAAATCAAATTTTGGAGTAACTGAATTTTTAGAAAGAAAAAATAATAAAAAGGATGCTTTAGTTATGTTAATTTACAACAATAAGTTTTCTGTATCACCAATTACCACTCATATTTCGATAAAAAATGTCTCAAAAAAATTAAATAAAAATTTAATTGAAAAAAAAGTTCAAATAATTAATGATTTTTATATTAATTTTTTTAAAAAGAAACCGACTATAGCTGTACTAGGTTTAAATCCTCATAATGATGAAGTTAAACCAGGCTCAGAAGAGAGAAGATTTATAATTCCTGCAATTAAAAAACTAAAACAAAAAAAATATAAAATAATTGGTCCCCTGCCCGCTGATACAGCTTTTTTAAATAAAAAAAAATATAAATATGATGTGATTGTTGGAATGTACCATGATCAAGTTTTAGCACCTTTTAAAGCTTTGTATGGATTTGACGCAATTAACATAACTCTTGGTTTGAATTATTTAAGAATATCTCCTGATCATGGCACTGCAACTGATATTTTTGGTCAGAACAAAGCTAATCCGTTGAGTTTAATTAAAGCTATTGATTTTATTTTTAAAGTGTAAATGATCATTCCTAAAAAATCATTAGGTCAAAATTTTTTAATTGATAAAAATGTTATAAAAAAAATTGTCTCTCTAACTGATAATAAAAATAAGAATATAATAGAAATTGGACCAGGGACAGGAAATTTAACAAATGAGATTGTTAATTGTGAACCGAAAAAACTAATCTTGATTGAAAAAGATGAAAATTTAACTAAATTTTTAAATGAAAAATACAAAAAAGAAAAAAAAATTGAAATATTGAATGATGATATTTTAAAAATAAAATTAGAAAATAAAATAAATAAAAATACTATAGTATATGGTAATTTGCCTTACAATATTTCAACTCAAATTCTAGTTAAATTTATTAAGTTGAAACTTTGGCCTCCCAAATTCGATAAACTCATATTTATGTTTCAAAAAGAAGTAGCCGAAAGAATTTTGGCAAAATACAATACTTCAAAATATGGAAGACTTAAAATAATTACTAATTGGAAACTTAAAGTTTCAGACAGTTTTCAAGTTTCTAAAAATTGTTTTTTTCCAAAACCTAAAGTTGACTCGACTGTTTTAGTCTTTGAACCAATTACTAATAAAAATTATAAAATTAAAGATATAAATAATCTAGAAAAAGTAACACAAGTATTTTTTTCAAAAAAAAGAAAAATGATCAATAAAGGTTTTTTAGAATTATTTGATAATTCTTCAAATTTTATTACCAAATTTAATCTTAATTTATCTCTTCGGCCAAATCAGTTAAAAGAAGATCATTATTATAAAATTACTGAATTTTATGAAAAATATAAAAATTAAATTATAAAATTACACTTTGCTTTTTTCGAACAGAATTATTTCTTCAACTTTTTTAAAACAAATCTCTAAATTGTCATTGATTACAACATAGTCATAATCATTTTTGTGCTTCAAATCATTTTCGTAAGAATCAAGTCTTTCTAATACTATTTCAGGTTTATCTTGGTTTCTCTGAATTAATCTTTTTTTTAGTTCCTCTTTGCTTGGGGGTAATATAAAAATTTTTGTAAGTTTGAGCTCGCTATGTTTAGATAGTTGTTGTGTTCCTTGCCAATCAATATCAAACAAAACATCGTTTTTGTTTTTTAATAAATCAATAACCGACTTTTTTGAAGTACCATAATAATTACCAAAGATTTTTGCGTGCTCATAAAATTCGTTGTTTTTTATCTTATCTTTAAATTGATCATTTGATAAAAAAAAATAATCTATTCCCTCGACCTCATTTGGTCTTGGTTTTCTAGTTGTATGAGAAACTGAAATTTTAAAATTTTGATATTTTTGCTGAATTTTTTTACTTATCGTAGTTTTACCTGCGCCCGAGGGTGATGAAAGTATAACCATAATACTATCATCTTTTTTTAACATTTATAATCTTGCAATAGTTTTTATATTAAGAAGATTTATTCTCAATAAATTTAATCGCATCTCCAACAGTTAGGATCTTTTCGGCTTCACTGTCTGAAATCTCAGATCCAAATTCCTCTTCAAAAGCCATAACTAGTTCTACTGTATCTAAACTATCAGCTCCTAGATCATCTATAAAACTAGCTTCATCCGTTACTTTGCTTTCATCTACACCTAAGTGATCAGCGACTATTTTCTTAACTTTTGCACTTACTTCTTTTGACATTTAATTCCTATTTTTGAATATTTGATAATTTTCTTATTAAAGAATTCATTATGATTGTCAAGCCATATACATTCCGCCATTAACATGTATAGTTTCGCCTGTTATATAAGAAGCCTCATCTGAACTTAAGAAAGCTGCGCAATTTGAGACGTCGTCAACTGAACCCAACTTACCCATTGGGATTTTAGAAATTAATATTGATCTTATTTTTTCAGGTATTTTATTAGTCATATCTGTAACTATAAATCCAGGTGATACACAATTCACTGTAATATTTTTTTTGGCATATTCGATAGATAAGCTTTTAGACATTCCAATAACTCCCGCTTTGGATGCAGCATAGTTTGATTGTCCTATATTACCAGTGTGACCTACAATAGATGTAATATTAACAACTCTACCCGAACCACTTTTAAGCATTTTTTTTATTGCATATTTAGATAATAAAAATGTTGATGTTAAGTTTACATCAATTACTTTTTGCCATTCATCTTCTTTCATTCTAAGTGATAAGTTATCTCTGTTTATTCCAGCATTATTTATAAGTATGTCTAATCCACCCAATTCCTCTGAAGCTTCTTCTATAAATTTTTCTATTTGTGAATGAGATGAAATATCGAATTTTTTTACTTTTATTTTACTATATTCAGATTTAAGTTTTTCAAGTTTTTCTGAGTTAGTACCTGTTCCCAAGATTTCAGAGTCGAGAGATAAAAACTTTTTGACTAGAGAACCGCCTATGCCTCCTGTGGCACCCGTAATTAAAACTTTTTTATTTTTAAGTGTCATTTTAAATTATTTTTAATGTCTTCTATAGTATTGATGCTATTTGCCTTAGCTTCTCTTATAATTCTTTTAGACAAACCTGACAAGACTTTTCCAGGTCCAATCTCTATAAATTCATTAATATTATTTTTAGACATATTAATGATGCTTTCTCTCCATCTAACTCTTGAATATATTTGTTCAACTAATAAGTCTTTAATTTTTTCTGGATTGTTTTCAGGTTGAGCTGTTACATTGCTAATTATGTCTATATTAGGTTTATTAAAATTTACAGGTAGTATTTTGGTTTTCATTTTCTCGGCTGCACTTTTCATTAAAGAACAGTGAAATGGAGCACTTACTGGAAGTAAGATAGCTTTTTTCTTTTTTTCTTTAAGAGTGTCTTGCAACATATTAATTAAATTTACCTCTCCACTTACAATTATTTGTCCATTGGCATTATCATTTGCAATTTCACAGACTCCTTTATTTTTTATTTTATTTAGTAAATTTTCTATCTCATCAATATCAGATCCGAGAATTGCTAACATAGCCCCTTTTCCTAGAGGCACAGCTTCTTGCATTGCTTTACCTCTTTCATGCAATAAATATAGTGCATCTTTAAATTTTAAAGATCCCGAGCAAACAAGTGCACTATATTCTCCAAGTGAGTGCCCTACATAATACTTAAAATCATCAAAGTTAAAGTTAAAATCTTTTTTTATAACGTTATATATTGCGTAACTAACAGTTAAAATTGCTGGTTGAGTATTTTGAGTTAGTTTTAGTTCTTGTTCTGGGCCCTCTAAAATAATTTCAGATATTTTAAAATTCAAACTATCATCTGCTTCTATAAAAATATCTTTTGCTGTCTGAAAATTTTTATAAAATTCTAAGCCCATGCCGACAATTTGAGAACCTTGACCTGGAAATAATAAAGCTTTCATTATTTAACTATTTAAATCCATATTTTTTAATTGAGTTAATTGAGATGCTTATTAATGATTTCAAATTTTTAAAGAAATTCAAGTTATTAAATTTACTGTTTATATACCAAAGCCAGTATATACTTCTTAATTTATTTCCTCCTAAGGAGCCCTTTGTAATTCTGTAAAAAGTTGTATTTTGACTAAATTTAATTGCCATTTTATTTTTCCTTAATAACTTACATTTAAAGGGAAAATCCTCTAACGTATTTACTTTTGGAAACTTCAAAACACCAATAATATTTCGCGATAAAATCATTGTACTTGTCCCTATTGAGCTATTATTTATAAATTGATCATAATTAAATGAATTCGGGCAATATATTCTTTTTTTAAATATTTTTTTATTGTTTTTTGTATAAAAAGGAGTGTAGTCAGTATATGTAAAAAAGAGATTATTTTTTTGCATGAAATCAATTTGATCTTTTAATTTGTTTGATGCCCATTTATCATCAGCATCCATAAATGCGATATAATCTGAAGTGGACAATCTTAATCCTAAATTTCTTGTAAAAGCAGCACCCATATTTTTTCTTAAATAAATAATATTTATTTTTTTATTTGATTCATATTTTTTTATAACTTTATTTGAATTATCTGTTGAGCAGTCATCTATAAGTAGCAATCTCCAATTTTCATAAGTTTGGTTAATAATCGAGTCTATAGTTTCATTCAAATACATTTCTTTGTTGTAGTTTGGTAGTATGATATCGATTTTAACGCTCATATTCTAAAAAGGTTTAAATATATTATTACTATTGAAATGAGTCTTTTATAATAGTATAAAACCGATCTTTAATATAAATAAAATAACCAGTTATTGACAGCAAAATGAATTTTTACGAGCATACTTTGGTAGCAAAACAAGATCTTTCCTCAACTGAAATAGAGAAAGTTCAAGCCAAATACAATGATATTATAAACGCCTCGTCGGGTAAGGTTATTAAAGTTGAAAAGTGGGGCCTGTTAAATTTTGCGAGAAAAATTGATAATTACAATAAAGGATTTTACATACACTATAAATTTGAAGGTAATAATAAAACAATAGATGAAATTAAAAAAAATATAATTATTGATTCATCTGTACTAAGACATTTGACAATCAAATATAAAAAACTGGATTTAGATACAGAATATTTTAAAAAAGAAAATGAAAAGAAAAAATAAAAAATTTAACAAAAAAAACCAAAATCCTTTAAATAAACTTAGTTTATTCCAAAAATCAGATTCCAAATTTTCTAGAAAGTGTCCTTTATCTAATAAAAATGCACCAATAATAGATTATAAAAATGTTAAACTTTTGAAAAGATATATTTCCGATACTGATAAAATCTTACCCTCGCGTATAACTTCTGTATCGCAGGGCAAACAAAGAAAATTAAATAATGAAATCAAAAAAGCAAAAATTTTAGGATTAATATAATCATGCAGGTAATATTGTTAGAAAATATATTTAAATTAGGAAAAATTGGTGATCTAGTTGAAGTCAAAAATGGTTACGGTAGAAATTATCTTTTGCGAGAAGGCAAGGCACTAAGAGCTAATAAAGAGAATATAGATTTGGTTAACAAAAAAAAAGATGAATTAAATAAAAAGAATAATGAAATTAAACAAGAATTTATTAAACTAGCTTTAAAAATTAAAAACAAAACTTTAAAGTTTAATAAAGAAGCAAAAGATAATGGTGACTTATATGGATCGATTAAACCTAAGGAGGTGTCTAGCGCATTCTTAAAAGATCTTAAAGTTGAGATAAATCCCTCTCAAATTGATTTAAAACAAGACATCAACAAATTAGGAAAATATAAAATTAATATTAATCTTCACTCTGAAGTCACTGCTAACGTTACAGTCCTCGTTGAAAAAATAGACTCTCAATAAAACAACTTTTGATCTAAATCTTTTCCACAGGTTGAAAAAAGAGTGCGTAACTTTTGGCTATCTAATTAAAAATCTTTAATTAATATCACAAAGTGGAAAAAATTAGACTAAACATCAGCAATAGCGAAGAAAAAAAATTACCTTCAAATTTAGAGGCTGAACAAGCTTTAATAGGATCTGTGCTGGTTAATAACGATATAATTGATGAAATATCAAACATAACGAACTCTCAAAAATTTTTTGATCCAGGTCATAGAAAAATTTATGAGGTAATTGAAAATCTAAATAGTAAAGGAATGATAGCTAATCCAATAACTTTGAAAAATTATTTTGAGACTAATGAAAGCTTAGCTGAAGTTGGTGGGGTAGATTATTTAGTAAAACTTACAAGGTTTTCCTCTTCTATCAAACAAGCCATCGACTATGCCAAAATTATCCATGAAATGTATGTGCGTAGGGAACTAATAATTATCTCTGAAAATTTAGCCGAGGAATCAAAAAATGACGAGCAAAATAAAACTGGCGAGAATATAATTGAAGATACCGAAAAATCTTTATTTAATTTAGCAGAAAGAGGTAATTTTTCACAATCTTTTTTAAAATTTAATCAAGCTCTTGATCAAACAATAGAAATGGCTACTAAAGCAAGACAGAATGATCAAGGAATAGTTGGGGTGCCTACAGGTTTAACTGAATTAGATGAAAAATTAGGAGGATTGCATAAATCAGATTTGGTCATTATTGCCGGTAGACCCTCGATGGGGAAAACTGCATTGGCAACAAATATAGCTTATTACGCTGCAAAAAAAATTCATGATAATAATGAAAAATCATCTATAGCTTTTTTTTCTCTTGAAATGTCTTCAGAACAACTTTCTACAAGAATACTTTCTGAACAATCAAGAATTAAATCGAACGATATAAGAAGAGGTAAAGCCACTGAAGAGGAACTAAACAGATATATTGAAACTTCTAGGGATATTTATGAATTGCCCCTATATATAGATGAAACACCAGCAATATCAATTTCTACTTTAAGTAACAGAGCTAGAAGAATTAAAAGAAAGTTTGGATTAAATTTGATTATAGTCGACTATATTCAACTTATGAGAACAAATTCAAATAGATATGATGGAAGAGTTCAAGAAATATCAGAAATTACGCAAGGCTTAAAAGCTTTAGCGAAAGAACTTTCGGTTCCTGTCCTCGCTCTTTCTCAACTATCTAGAGCAGTAGAGCAAAGAGATGATAAAATACCTCAGTTATCAGATTTGAGAGAGTCAGGATCTATAGAGCAAGATGCTGATGTGGTTATGTTTGTTTATAGAGAGGAATATTATTTAGAAAAAAAACAACCAAAGCCAGGATCTATTGAATATGCAGAATGGCAATCCAAAATGAATGACATTGTAGGATTAGCGGATATCATAATTGGCAAACAAAGACATGGTCCTACAGGTAAAGTCCACGTTGAATTTGAGGGTATGTATACTAAATTCAAAGATCGAAATAATAATAATTAGAATTTAAGTCTTTAGTTATTTAAAATATAATATATATCTGAATTAAATAATGTTCTCAGTAATTTATAAAAAAACTGTGATAGAATACCCTAAAACTATTCTATCTTTATTAATATTATTAATATCATTTTCTATATATTTTTCGAAAAACTTTAGTTTAGACGCATCTTCAGATGCATTATTACTAGAGGGAGATAAAGATTTAAAATATCTTAGAGAAGTAAGCGCAAGATATGGATCAAAAGAATTTTTAGTATTAACATATTCACCAGTTTCAGATTTTACCGATGAAGAGACAATAATTAATCTTCAATTTCTTAAATCAAAATTGGAAAAATTATCCTGGGTTGAAAATGTTGTTACTATAATTGATGTTCCTTTATTAAAAAGTACAGATGAGCCCCTTATGGATAGGCTTAAGAACTATAAGACCCTTTCCTATCCAGATGTAGATAAAAAAAGAGGTTTTGATGAAATTTTAAATAGCCCAATTTACAAAGATTACGTAATTAGTGAAGATGGAAAAACTTCAGGGATAGTTGTTTATATAAAACAAGATAAAAAAATGAATGATTATATCAAAATAAAAAATGATTATTTTGATCGCTCATTGGAAAAAAATTTAACAAAAGAAGACAAAAAAAAGTATAAATTATTTTTAAAAGAATATGAAAAATACAAAGATCTATACAATCAAAAAAATCATCAAAATATAAAAGAAATAAGAGAAGTAATAAACAAATATTCAGAAAATGCTAAAATACACTTAGGCGGTATTCCTATGATTGCTGATGACATGATGTCATACATTAAAAATGACATTATAGTTTTCGGAATTGGAGTTTTTTTATTTATAGTTGGAACCCTTTGGTTAATATTTAGAAGTATCAAATGGGTGATTATGCCTCTTCTTGGCTGCGCAGCCTCAGTGACTATAATGGTGGGTTTATTAGGCTTAATAGGTTGGAAGGTAACAGTTATCTCATCAAACTTTATTGCATTAATGCTTATTCTCAATATGGCAATGAATATTCATGTGACCGTTCGATTTTTGCAATTAAAAAAAGAATTTAATAATCTTGATAATAAAGAGGCAATTTTTGAAACATGTAAAAAAATGTTTATGCCAATACTTTATACTGTTTTAACTACGGTATGTGCTTTTTTATCATTAATATTTAGCGACATAAAACCAATTATTGACTTTGGTTGGATGATGACATTGGGACTAATAGTTTCAATATTGGTAACTTTCTCTTTGCTTCCTTCTTTATTAAATATTTTTACAAGTAAAGATGATGTTGAAGTCAAAGATACTGAGAGATCTAAGATTACAACAGCTTTAGCTAATTTTTCAAAAAAAAATACCGTAGCTATTTTTAGCTTAACAATTTCAATTATCATATTAAGTGTTTTTGGAATATCTAAACTAGAAGTAGAAAATAGTTTTATTAATTATTTTGATAAAAAAACAGAAATTTACAAAGGTATGAAAAAAATAGACAATCAATTAGGAGGAACTACGCCTTTAGATATAATTATTAAATTTCCAGTTAGTAAAAAAGAAAAAAAAGATGATGATGAATTAGATTGGGGTGGAGATGAAAAGCAAGATGAGACAAATTATTGGTTTACAAGAAATAAAATAGATAAAATATTAAAAGTCCATGATTATTTGGACTCTTTGCCAGAAATTGGCAAAGTTTTATCTTTTGGTTCTATAATTCGTGTTGCGGAAGATCTTAATGGTAAGAAATTAGAAAGTTTAGAAATAGCAGTTTTGTATAGCAAGATACCAAATGAACTTAAAAAAGAAGTTATTAGTCCCTACATTTCTGTTAAAGATAATGAAGCTAGAATTAGCGTCAGAATTAAAGACTCTTTAAAAGATTTAAGAAGAAACGACTTAATTAATAAAATTAATAATGAATTAAATAAAAAATTAAAACTTAGCACAGATGAATATAGACTAGCAGGAGTTTTGATTTTATTTAATAACTTATTGCAAAGTCTATTTAAATCTCAAATTCTTACTTTAGGTATTGTAATGTTAGGAATTTCAGCAATGTTTTTTATTCTATTTAGAAATTTTACATTATCAGTAATTGGTGTGATACCAAATTTCATGGCAGCTTTTTTTATTTTAGGAATTATTGGAATTATAGGCATTCCTCTTGACATGATGACAATAACAATAGCTGCTATTACTATAGGTATAGCTGTTGATAATAGTATTCATTATATTTATAGATTTAAAGAAGAATTTAAAAAAATTAATAACTATAAATTGACAGTTGATCGCTGTCATAACACAGTGGGGATTGCAATTTTAAATACTTCTATAACAATTGTTTTTGGATTTTCGATTTTAGTTTTATCTAATTTTATACCTACAATTTATTTTGGAATTTTTACGGGAATAGCTATGTTGCTCGCCCTAATTTCAGTATTAACTTTATTGCCTAAGTTAATTCTAATTCTTAAACCCTTTGGAAAAATTGAAATATAAAATGAGTGATATCATTAATGATATAGGTTGGTTTGATGCCTTTTTTTCAATAATAATGATCTATTCGGTAATTCAATGTGTTATTAAGGGTTTTACTTTAAGTTTTATCTCATTCATGAAATGGATAGTAGCTTTAGTATTAACAATATTTTTAGTACCAAAATTACAACCTTGGGTTTCTGAATATATTGATTCCCCATTTATAAACAACATTGGATTAAGTATAGCAATTTATATAATTGCTTTATTTTTAACTATTTTAATCGGAAAAGCTTTTACTAGCTCAATGAAATGGACTGGTTTTGGTCCTTTGGATAAAACATTCGGGTTGGTTTTTGGATTATTTAAAGGTTATGTTGTTTCAGTGTGTTTATTTTCAATAGTAAATTGGTTTTATCCTTTTAATAATTGGAGTATAGAATTAAATAAATCTATAACATTTAATTTTGTTTCTGAGGGAAGTAGGATTTTAATTGATGAATTTCCGAAAATAGATGATTTAGATAAAACGAAAGAAAAAATTGAAAAAATTTAAACTTGATAAGCTTAAAGAAGAATGCGGAGTATTTGGTATATCAAACCACACAGATGCATCAGCTTTAGTAGCTTTGGGGCTTCACGCTTTACAACATAGAGGACAAGAGGGATGCGGTATAGTTTCATTCGATGAAAAAAACTTTCATTCTGAAAAAAGACAGGGTTTAGTTGGTGATAACTTTACAAAAGGAAACGCTATTAAAAAATTACCCGGCAAATTCGCAATTGGTCATAATCGCTACTCTACTACCGGAGAAACTTCGCTTAGAAATATTCAACCATTTTTCGCTGATTTATTTGGAGGAGGTTTAAGTATTTCTCATAATGGAAATTTAACGAATGCGATTACATTAAGAGAGACATTAGTAAAGGACGGCGCAATATTTAGAACAACAAGCGATACGGAAACTATTGTTCAGTTAATAGCTAAATCAAAAAGAGAGAAAATAGTTGATAAAATAATTGATGCTTTGTTTCAAATTAAAGGTGCTTACTCACTTGTAATGCTTACAAGTAAAAAGCTAATAGGAGTTCGAGATCCTTTTGGTATAAGACCGTTAGTTATCGGTAAATTAAAAAACTCATACATTTTCTCCTCCGAGACTTGTGCGTTAGATCTTGTTGGAGCCAAATTTATAAGAGAAGTTGAAAATGGAGAAATTGTAATAATTGAAAATAATACGTTGACAAGCGTAAAGCCTTTTCCAAAACGGAAAGCTAGACCTTGTGTATTTGAGTACATTTATTTTGCTAGACCAGATAGTATAATTAACGGTAAATGCGCTTACGAATACAGAAAAAATCTTGGAAAACAATTAGCAAAAGAATCGGATATAAATGCAGATCTAATTGTTCCTGTTCCAGACTCTGGCGTACCAGCGGCAATGGGATATAGTCAATTTACAAAGAAAAGTTTTGAGTTAGGCTTAATCAGAAATCATTATGTTGGCAGAACTTTTATTGAACCCGCGCAAAATATAAGAAGTTTAGGAGTAAAATTAAAACTCAATCCTACTAAAACTATGCTTAAAAATAAATCTATAATATTGATAGATGATTCATTGGTTAGAGGAACTACATGTCATAAAATAGTTAAAATGCTTTATGATGCCGGAGCTAAGGAAGTTCATGTAAGAATTGCTTGTCCAGAAATAATTTACCCAGATTTTTATGGCATAGATATGCCAACTAAAAAAGAACTTTTAGCACATAATAAAAATAACAAAGAAATGTGCAGTTATATAAATGCTAAATCGTTAAAATTTTTAAGCATAGAAGGTTTATATAAAGCTCTAGGTTACAATGAAAGAAACAAAACCTATCCTCAGCTAAGTGATCACTATTTTACAGGCGATTACCCTATTCCACAATCAGACACATTAGATGAAGAGGAAATTACTCAACTATCCTTGTTAAGTAGCAAATCTAATAATTAGTTACCTAAATTGGAAAAGACGATTATTATTATCTAAGGAGTATAAATAGCCATTAGCAAAAATAGGATCGTTTCCCAAGCCAGATTTTAAGATTCTATTTACAGACTCAATTTCTCCATTTTTGTAATTAAAAGTTAAAAGATAACCTTCTTTAGAAAATAGAAAAACTTTATTATCTACTATTGAAATTTTAGAAATTATTTTAATTTTATTGTAAAGCTTTTTTCCGTATAAATTTTTGATTTGTTTGTTTGTGTTTTTAGACCATAGAACTTGGCCATCGTTTAAATCTAAACAAATAAGTAAATTATTTGAAGAATATAAAAATAGATTATTTTTTGTTAAAACTCCTTTTAAATTAGTAGAAATACTTTTTTCCCAAATTATAGAGCCTGATAAAGCATCATATTTAAATATAGAGGAACTATTAGACACAATAAGATGTTTGTTTTTTAATATTAGTGGCGAACCTAGAAATATTCGTGATTCTTTTTTTAAACTTTTCATTTTTAAATTAGAAAACCAATTTATTGCTTGGTTTAAATAATTTATTGAATAGAGCTCTCCGCTGGTATTTAAAAAAAATAAATTATTATTTTTAGTGTCTACAACTATATTATTCCTAAATTTGGATTTTAGATCAGTAAGACTTGAAGCAAATTCCCAAATTTTTTTTCCATTCAAAGTATTGAAACAATAAAGTTTATTGTCTTGATCAGCCAAAAATAATTTATTGCCCACAACCTTTATGTTAGATCTAAAAGGTATACCTATACGTTTTGCCCAAATTAACTTTTGTGATTCAATATTAATACTGTAAATATATCCTAAGTTGTCGGAAATATAAATATTATTATTATTAATTACAATATTGATTTCTTTTTTAAATTTTTTATATTTTTTTTTATAAAAGTTGTATTCAAAAATTTTTTTTTTTTATAAATCTGAATATACAAAAATTGTTCCCCTGTGATCATAAGAAATAATATTATTTTTGTAATACAGAATATTAGGTTTTATATGATGTTTAGATAATTTTGAACTTTTAAAAACTACATATTTTTCATTAGAAAAATGAACGTTTGAAATATTATTTGTTGAATCAAAAAATCTATCTGACCAAGCTACATTTTTTAAAATATTATCTATTTTGATTTTTTTTCCAGGTATTAGATTAACCTCTTCGTTAAAAATTTTATTTACCTCAAAAACACTTTTTAAGTTTTTTTTTTTATCTTGCTTTTCAGCTTTTTTTTTAATTTTTGATTCTTCTTTCCAAATGCCTGATTTATTATCAAAAGAGCAGTTAGAAAGAATAAATATTAAAAATAGAAAACTAACGATCCTTTTCATTTGTAATTATTGGCTAATATTATTATTTAAAATTTTTTTGTATTCATTTACTTTAAGTTGATCTCCTTTAATTGAATAATAATCAATTATAATTTTTAAAGCACTTGATCGCCAAATTGATTTTGATTCAATTATTGGATTTAGAACTTTTAATAGATCTTGCTCTCCATAATAATTGGACATAAAAATAGCTTTTTTAATTTTTATAAGGTCTTTATCTTCATCTTTTATCTTGCTTATAGAAATTACTTTATCAAATAATCTTATTATCTCTTCTTGATTGTTTTCTAATTCAAAATCTAAGATTAAGTAAAGTGATGACGGTGAATAAAATTTGTGTTTTTTATTTATTATATTTTTTAAGATAAAATAGCTCTCTTCTTTTTTTTCATTTTCTATTAATATTTTAGCTTTATTAAATTCTTTTGATATTTCAATATTTTGATCATTTTTTCTTTTTTCTAAGAAAAGTATTATAAAAAGACCGATTACTACTGTTAAACTTAAATATATAAGAATTTTTTTATTTTGTTTAACTTTAGAAATGATTAGCGTAAACCAATCCTTCTTTTCAAATGTTTCATTGCTCATATAATAAATAGCTATTAAAATTTTTTTAGTTATTCAAGTTCAATCGTACCTGGTGGTTTCGACGTTATGTCATATACCACTCTGTTAATACCAATTACACCATTAATTATTTTATTGGATATTTTATCTAAAAAGTCTTTTTTAAAATTAAAATAATCAGCTGTCATTCCGTCTTCTGATTTAACCGCTCTAATCAAACAAATATATTCATAAGTTCGTGAGTCTCCCATTACCCCTACAGTTTTAACTGGTAACAAAGCTGCATAGGCTTGCCATATTTTTTTATATAAATTATTTTTAATTAATTCATTGATAAAAATATTATCAATCTCTTGCAAAATTTTAATCTTTTTAGGTGTTACTTTACCCAAAACACGAATGGCAAGGCCAGGTCCAGGAAAAGGATGTCTATTTATTATCTCCTCGGATAAACCTACAGATTTGCCTAATAATCTTGCTTCGTCTTTAAACAATTCTTTGAGAGGTTCTATTAACTTTAAATTCATTTTTTTTGGTAACCCACCAACATTATGATGAGATTTAATTTTAGAAGACTTGCTTCCCGTGGCCGATTTACTCTCGATAATATCGGGGTATAAAGTTCCTTGCGCCAGATATTTAATTTTTTTATTTTTTTTAGATTCTTTTTCAAAAACTTTGATAAATAATTTACCTATTATTTTTCTTTTTTTTTCTGGATCACTAACATTTTTTAGTTTTTGATAAAATATTTCTGATGCATTAATAAGTTTAACATTTAATTTATATTTTTTTCTAAATGTTTTGTATGTATGTACAAATTCATTTTTTCTCATTAATCCAGTATCTACCATTATACAAATGAGATTTTTTTTAATTGCTTTATTCATTAATAAAGCAACGACGCTACTATCTACTCCACCTGATAAAGCACAAATAACTTTGTCGTTTTTAACTTTTTGTCTTACTTCATTAATTATTCTCTTCTTTTCAGATTTAATTTTCCATTCTTTTTTTGCTTTACAGATCAAGAAAATAAAATTTTTTATTAAGATATCTCCATTATTTGTATGAGTAACCTCAGGATGAAACTGAATTCCATAAATTTTTTTATCTTTATTTTCGATAATTGTTAGTGGAGACTCTTTAGTAGATGCAATTTTTTTGAAACCTTTAGGTATTTTAGTAACTAAATCTTGATGAGACATCCAAACATTATGAGCGCTTTTCTTATAAAATTTTGTTGTTAAAAGAGATTCTCTTTTTTTGAATAAAGCTGTTTTTCCAAATTCTCTTCTTTTTTTTCCTTTTTTTACTTTTCCTCCAAAATTAATCGCTATTAATTGTATGCCATAACATATTCCCAAAATTGGAATTTTTCTCAAAAACAAACTTTTGGGAATATTTGGAAAATTTCTATTTGTGACTGTAGCTGGTCCCCCTGATAAAATTATACCCTTAATTCTATTAAAATTTTTAATATACTTAAGCTCGCCCAGTGTAATTATTTCGGATAGCACTCCAAATTCTCTAATTCTTCTAGCAATTAATTTAGTTACCTGAGAACCAAAATCTATTATTATAATCTTATCTTTATTTTTATTCTCATCCATTTATTGTTTTGAGGAAGTCTCTAATTCTCTTAATAATTCTTCTTTTAAAAAACAACTTTTTACACATATATTATCAAAAGTATCGATTAAATCTTTAGCTTTATCAAAATTTGATTTTTTTATACTTAGAAGAGTTAGTAAATAAATAGCTTCTTCATTTTTAGGGTTTATTAAAATTACAGTATTTAAGTTATTTTCCTCTAAATCGGTCTTTTTTTCTTGTTTAAAAATTTTAGCTAAATAAAGATAAGATTTTTCATTTTTTGGATTAAAAACAATATCTCTTTCGAATTCTAGCTTAGAGTCCTTGTATTTTTTAAGATCAAATAGTCTTTTTCCTTCAAGAAAAAAATTATTTTCTGCTAATAAAATGTTTGAAAAAAATAAAAACAGAAAAATTAAATAAACTCTTTTGCAGATAAATTTAATCATAATTTGAAATTTTTATAGTTATCGGTAGTTTCAACGCTATGTACCATGCTTTCGTAAAATCCTGCTTTTGTAATTTTTACAAATCTACCCCTTTTTTGAATTTCTTTTATATTTTTAGCACCAATATATCCCATAGAAGAACGTAGCCCTCCTTGTAGTTGATAAATAATTTTACTAACTTTACCTTTAAATTCAACTCTTCCTTCAACACCCTCGGCAACATATTTTGACTTGTCTCTTTGTTTTTTTTGAAAATATCTATTTGATGATCCTGACGCCATAGCTCCTATTGAACCCATACCTCTATATGATTTATAAAATTTTTTTTTATATTTAAACTTTTTTCCAGGACTCTCTTCAGTGCCAGCAAATACTGACCCCATCATTATTGCATCAGCGCCTGCTGCTAATCCTTTGGCTATGTCACCTGAAAACTTTATTCCTCCATCAGAAATAATTTTCACTTTTTTGTTTCTTAAACTCTTTTTTACTTCAATAATAGCACTTATTTGTGGAACTCCTATTCCAGCTACCATTCTAGTTGTGCAAATTGATCCAGGACCAATTCCAACTTTTAATATATCAGCTCCTTCCAAAGACAATTTTTTTGCAGCTTCGCCTGATGCAATATTTCCAACACATATTGGAATTTTAGAATTTATCTTTTTAATTTTGGACAACGTTTTTAAAACTTTTTCGCTATGCCCATGAGCAGTATCTATAACTAATAAATCCACTCCATTGTCCAAAAGTGATTTTGCTCTATATAAATCTTTAGAACTTGTCCCTATTGCGCCACCAACTAGCATATTAAATTTTTTTACTTTTTTTACTTCTTTGCTTTGAGTTTTAATATCTAGATTTCTATGAATTACTCCTAAACCACCGGAATTGGCCATTGCTATTGCCATTCGAGACTCGGTCACAGTGTCCATGGCCGAAGATAAAAAAGGAACCTTCAGCTTTAAGTTGCCGCCTAATTCTAATTTAAGATTTGTTTCAGAAGGTAATATAGATGAATATCTAGGGACTAGTAAAACATCGTCAAAAGTGAGTGATTCTTTTATTGGCTCCATATAAACTTATATACAATTTTAAAATTTTATAAAGTGTTTAATGTTTCGCAGTGTATATATGTTTCTTTGGACTCGCTACGACTTGATTTTGGCTTATAAAATTCTACGTTTTTAAATTTCTTTTTAGCTAATTCTCTTATCTCTAAAAAATCCTCTCCCATAAAAACTTTAGACACCAAAATCCCCCTTTGTTTTAAAATAGATATAGAAAAATTTATAACTTCAGAGCACAATAAATTTGTACGTATGCAATCTAAGCTCTTATTTCCTGTGGTTTCAGAAGCCATATCAGACACAACTATGTCAATTTTACCCCCGAAAGTTTTTTTTATTTCCTTTTGTAATTCATTATCTGTGAAATCTTTTTGAAAAAAAATAACATTTTTAACCTCTTTCATAGGTTTTTTATCTACAGCTACAATTTTCCCATTTTTTATAATAGATGAGGCAATTTGAGACCAGCCTCCTGGGCTAGAACCTATATCTAAGAGATTTGAATTGTTTTTAATAAATTTAAATTTTTCATTTAACTCTATGAGTTTGAAAGCAGATCTAGAACGATAGCCTAAAGTTTTTGATTTTTTAAAAAAAGGATCTCTGTGTTGTTTTATAATCCAGCTTTTTGAACTTTTGTTTTTTTTCATTATAAAATATCTTCATGCTCGTCCTCTAATGATGTTTTGTTAAAATTACTTTTTCTATAAAAGAAAATTCCAATAGGGATTAGTAATAGATAAATTAATCCGCCAATTAATAAAGTTTCAAAAGTAAAAAATATTAGAGATATTGAGGTTATACCTATTCCTAAAAATAAAAAAATTGTTAGTTTTCTCGGAACAGCGATTTTTTTAAAAGAAAAGGTTGGAATTTTGCTGATTAATAAGAATGATATAAATACTGCTAAGTAAGGAGTCAAAATTTTAACATCATAATTAATTTTAAAATTAGATAAATCGTAAATCAAAGGTAACAGTACTAATATAGCTCCAGCCGGGGAAGGCACTCCCTCAAAAAAGTTTATTTTCCATTTTTGATCGTGATTTGTTTTCGTCAAGTTAAATCTTGCTAATCTTAAAACGCAACACACTGAAAATAATAAAGTAATCGCCCAACCTATTCTTCCGTAATTATTTAATTCCCAGAAATATAAAATAAATGCAGGAGCAATTCCAAAGCTAACAAAATCAGTAAGGGAGTCTAATTCTTTGCCAAACTCTGATGTACCATCAATTAGTCTAGCGACTCTACCATCTAGTCCATCTAATACTGCTGCAATTAAAAGTAATGTTATAGCTAATGAATAATTTTGATCTAAAGAAAATTTTATTGAACTTATTCCTAAACAAACCCCCACTAAGGTAAGTATATTAGGTAATATGTAACGAGTTTTTTTTGATGAAACTATTTTAAAGGTTCTTTTTGTTTGCATTTAACTTTCTGCTATTAAACTTTCACCTGCTGTAGTCTTTTGTCCTACTTTAGCTAAAATTTTTCTATTGTTAAAATAAAGATCGACTCTACTTCCAAACCTTATCATTCCTATTCTGTCACCTTGGTTTAATTGCTGATCTTTATTTACTTCACAAACTATTCGTCTAGCTATTAGACCGGCTATTTGAACTATGATAATTTCGTCATCATTTTTTTCAGTTTTTAACTTATAATAATTTCTTTCATTTTCCTCACTAGCTTTATCTAGAGATGCATTTAAAAATTTTCCAGGTTTGTAAAAAATTTCTTCAACTGTTCCTGATGATGGCATTCTATTTACATGACAATCAAACACATTCATAAATATACTTACCCTTGTAAATTTTTTGTTTTCGAGGTTTAATTCTGCTGGGCCTTCAACTTCTGTTATTCCTGAAATAATACCATCAGCTGGGCTTACTAAGAACTTATCATCATTTATTGACACTCTTTCAGGATCCCTAAAAAAATAATAAACCCAGATAGTAAGTAAAATGAAAATTGAGCCAAGAAACTTTGAAAAAAGCAAAACTAAAAATGTTGCAATTATAGAAATAGCTAAAAATTTATAGCCTTCTTTGTGAATATTTGGAAAAATTGTATTAAACATAATTTTAAGTTTGCTAATTTTTTTCCTAATATGTATAAAAATCCTGCTTAATCAATCTATATTTATGGCAAAAATTATAGTTAAAAACCCAGTAGTTGAGCTTGATGGCGATGAAATGACTAGGATTATTTGGTCATTTATCAAAAACAAACTCATTAAACCTTATTTAGATATCAATCTAAAATACTACGATCTGAGTATTGAAAATAGAGATAAAACTAATGATCAGGTAACAATAGATTGTGCTAAAGCAATTCAAAAATATGGAGCTGGAGTTAAATGTGCAACTATCACTCCAGATGAGGCACGAGTCAAAGAATTCAAATTAAAGAAAATGTGGAGATCTCCTAATGGAACGATAAGAAATATTGTTGGAGGAACAATTTTTAGAGAGCCAATAATTTGTAAAAATGTCCCAAGATTAGTTCCTCATTGGACTGATAGTGTAATAGTTGGAAGACACGCATTTGGAGATCAATATAAGGCTACTGATTTTAAGGTTCCAGGAAAAGGAAAAATGACAGTTAAATGGGAGTCGGAAAATGGAAAAGATAAAATAGAACATGAAGTTTTTAATTTTGATGGCCCTGGTATTGCTCTATCTATGTATAATTTAGATAATTCTATTAAAGATTTCGCTAGAGCGTGCATGAATTATGGTCTGGTTAGAAAATGGCCAGTTTACTTTTCATCAAAAAATACAATTTTAAAAGCTTATGATGGAAGATTTAAGGACATTTTTGAAGAAATTTACCAAAATGAGTTTAAAAATAAATTTGAGAAAGCAGATATATTTTACGAACATAGATTGATCGATGACATGGTTGCTTGCGCAATGAAATGGAGTGGAAAGTATATTTGGGCTTGTAAAAATTATGATGGAGATGTTCAGTCTGATACTGTTGCGCAAGGATATGGCTCGCTGGGTTTAATGACTAGTGTTCTTAGAACACCTGATGGTAAAGTAGCTGAAGCAGAGGCTGCTCATGGGACTGTAACGAGACATTATAGACAGCACCAGGCAGGAAAGGAAACATCTACAAACCCTATAGCTTCTATTTTTGCTTGGACAAGAGGATTGTCTCATAGAGGGAACCTTGATGGCAACCAAGAATTAATCAAATTTTCTCAATCTCTTGAAAAAGTTTGTATAGAAACTGTTGAAAGCGGTTCTATGACTAAAGATTTGGCGATATTAATCGGTAAAGATCAAAAATTTTTAACAACTAATCAATTTTTAGAAGCAATAGACTCAAATCTTAAAAAAAAACTTAACTAATTTTATCAGTTATCGCTTTAAAAGCTTCCTCAATTTTATTTGTATTGGTTCCTCCCGCTTGAGCAAAGTCTTTTCTGCCGCCCCCGCCTTTTCCACCAAGTATTTCAGAAGCAATTTTTACAAATTCAACTGCATTATATTTTGAAATAAGATCGTTTGTAACTCCAACAGCAACTCCAACTTTTTCCTCAAAAGTAGAAATACTTATTATTATACCTTTTTTAATATCTTTTTTTCCTTGATCAATTACACTTCTTAATTCTTTAGGCGGAAAATCGCTTAGAACTTGTTCTCTAATTATAAAATCACTGATTTTTTTGTCTTTAATTTTATTTTTATTTTTATCCTTAATAACGCTTTGAATTTTTATTTTTTCAAATTGTTTATTTAAATTTTTCAAATTTTCTACTAAATCTTTATTTTCATTTAAATCTGGCTTAACTTTATAATTTAATAGTTCTTTTTTAATTTTTTCTAACTGTTCTTTGGTTGTTTTTTCTTTTAATGTTTTGTCTTTTTCTTGAGATTTTTCAAACTCCATAAGCTGTTTGTCTCTTAAAGCCTCTACTCTTCTTACACCAGATGCAATTGACGACTGGCTAACAACTCTAAATTTTCCGACTTCTTTCGTATTTTTAACATGTGTTCCTCCACATAACTCGGTTGAAAAGAAACCATTAGCCTCTTTTCCCATGAAAACTACTCTTACTTCTTCTCCATATTTTTCTCCAAAAAGAGCTAAAGCCCCCAATTTTATAGCTTCATTAGGTGTCATTATTCTTGTTTGTACTTCAGTCGAACCTTCTACTATTTCATTTACAACTTTATTTATTTTATTCATCTCTTCTTTTTCTATAGGTTTATTATGACTAAAATCAAACCTTAGTCTTTCTGGAGACACTAATGATCCTTTTTGAGTTACATGTTTGCCTAAAGTCCTTCTTAAAGACTCGTGCAGTAAATGAGTTGCAGAATGATTGGCTTTAGAATTATTTCTTTTTTCTACATCTATTTCTAAATTAACGCTTTGACCAATCTTTATCGAACCTTTTTTAATTTCACCTGTATGAACAAAAAGATCTCCCATTTTTTTTTGAGTATCAGTTATATTTATTTTACAATCAGAGTTAAACATTACTCCTTGATCCCCAACTTGACCGCCTGACTCTCCATAAAAAGGAGTTTGGTTTGTGATAATTTCTATCTGGTCTCCATCGTTTGCTTTATCAACAAACTTATTGTCTTTAGAAATTTTTAGAATAACCCCTTCTGCTTTATCAAATTCATATCCCAAAAATTCTGTTGGTTTTAATTCATCTCTAATTTTAAACCATTTTTCCTCGACTGACTTGTCTCCAGAACCTTTCCAATTAGCTCTAGCTAAAGCTTTGCTTTTTTCCATTTCTTTTTCAAATGTAATATGATCAACTTTGATGTTTTTAGTTCTTAGAATGTCAGCTGTTAAGTCTATTGGAAAACCATAAGTATCGTACAATTTAAAAGCTACTGAACCAGGTAGTGTATTGTTTTGAACTTTATTTAAATTTTCATCTAAAATTTTTATACCTCTTTCAAGTAGAGAGGAGAATTTTTCTTCTTCATTTTTTAAAGTTTCAATTATAAGATCTCTACCTATTTTTAATTCTGGATAACTACTCTGCATTTCATTAAGTAAAACTTCAAAAAGTTTATAAAAAATGGGAGACTTGCTTCCTAGTGAATGTGCATGCCTCATGCCTCTTCTCATTATTCTTCTCAGAACATATCCTCTCCCTTCGTTTGAAGGTAATATTCCTTCTGCTATTAAAAAACTGCTAGCTCTTAAATGATCTGAAATTACTCTATGGCTAGCTATGGTATTTTTATTTATTGGTACTTTAATTATATCAGATGAAGCATTAATAATTTTCTTAAAGTGATCAATATTATAATTGTCATGAGTTCCCTGAAGAACTGCGGTCATTCTTTCAAGACCCATCCCAGTATCTACTGAAGGTTTGGGTAAATTTATTCTTTTTTCTTTTGAAACTTGTTCGTACTGCATAAAAACTAGGTTCCATATTTCTATAAATCTATCTCCATCTTGATCGGTGCTACCTGGAGGCCCCCCTTTAAGTTTGTCTCCATGATCATAAAATATTTCTGAACAAGGTCCACATGGACCAGTATCTCCCATAGACCAAAAGTTATCTGATGTTGAAATTTTAACTATCTTTTCTTCACTTAAACCAGCAATTTTTTTCCAAAGTTTAAAAGAATCTTCATCTTCATGAAAAACAGTTACAGAAAGTTTTTCTTTTGGTAGTCCAAAATCTTTGGTTAATAATTTCCAAGCATGATCTATAGCTTGCTCTTTAAAATAATCACCAAAAGAAAAATTGCCCAACATTTCAAAAAATGTATGATGTCTCGGAGTATAGCCCACATTTTCTAAATCGTTATGCTTTCCTCCTGCTCTTACACACTTTTGAGATGTAGTAGCCCTTTTATATGGTCTTTTTTCTAAACCTGTAAAAACGTTTTTAAACTGAACCATTCCTGAATTTGTAAACATTAAGGTAGGATCATTGTTTGGAACCAAATTGCTTGAGTCTACTATTTCATGACTATTTTTCTTAAAATAATTAAGAAATTTTTTTCTTATATCAGTCAATAAAAATTGGCTCATATAATATTAAATACAGATATTTATGAAGTTGTCTATAAAGAGATTAGTTAGTTTTTTTCTTGCCGTTATCAACAACAACGCAGATTTCTGACTTTGTAAGAAATCTCTGTCCAGTACCATTATCTAATGAAAACATCCCACCAATGCCTTTTACGGCATCTATAGTAAGATCTGTGTGTTTCCATTTTTCATATTGTTCTTCATTAATGTAAAATGGAGTTCCATCTATTTCCCCTAATTTTACATCGCTATTTCCAACCATGTACTCATTTGCAGGAAAACACATTGGAGCACTGCCATCACAACAACCTCCAGATTGATGAAATAAAAGATCGTCTCCATGAACTTTTTTTAGTTCACTAAGCAATTTCTTTGCTGATAATGTGGCTGATACTTTCATTTTAATATTTCGGCCCATGATTTAGAATCATGGGCCATTATATATTATTGGTTAAAAGAAGCCCAATTTTTTCTCACTATAAGACACGTGTAAATTTTTAACTTGTCTGTAATGATTTAACATCATTTTGTGAGTTTCTCTTCCGATACCAGATTGCTTATATCCGCCAAAAGCAGCATGAGCAGGATAAGCATGATAACAGTTTGTCCAAACTCTACCTGCTTGTATCTCTCTTCCCATTCTGTAGGCAAGATTACCATTTCTAGTCCAAACACCTGCACCTAAACCATAAAGAGTATCATTAGCAATTTCTAATGCTTCAGCTTCATCTTTAAACTTAGTAACCGAAACTACCGGTCCAAAGATTTCCTCTTGGAATATTCGCATTTTGTTATTTCCTTCAAAAATAGTTGGTTGGATATAGTTTCCTTTTTCCAAACCGCTATTTAGTTTAGCAACACTTCCTCCAGTTAGAACTTTGGCACCTTCTTTCTTACCTAAATCTAGATAAGATTTAATTTTTTCCATTTGTTCTAAAGAAGCTTGAGCTCCTATCATAGTTTCCATTTTTAAAGGATTGTCTTGTTTGACAGCTTTTGTTCTAGCTATAGCCTTTTTCATGAATTTGTCATAAATAGACTCTTGAACTAGTACTCTGCTTGGACAAGTACATACTTCACCCTGGTTAAGAGTAAACATAGCAAAACCTTCTAGACATTTGTCAAAAAAGTCATCATCTTTATCCATAACATCTTCAAAGAAAATGTTAGGAGATTTTCCTCCTAATTCTAATGTTATAGGAATTAAGTTTTGAGATGCATATTGCATGATTAAACGTCCAGTAGTAGTTTCACCTGTAAAAGCTATCTTCTTAATTCTTTTAGAAGAAGCTAAAGGTTTACCTGCTTCAAGACCATAACCACTTACTACGTTAACAACTCCTTTGGGTAACAAATCACCAATAATTTCCATTAATATCATAATAGAAGCTGGTGTTTGCTCCGCTGGCTTTAACACTACGCAGTTTCCTGCAGCTAGTGCTGGTGCCAATTTCCATGTAGCCATAAGCAGTGGAAAGTTCCAAGGTATAATTTGTCCAACTACTCCAAGTGGTTCAGGTATATGATAAGAATATTCGCTGTTACTTATTTCTGCTACAGAACCCTCTTCCGCTCTTATAACTCCTGCAAAGTATCTCCAATGGTCTATCACCAATGGTAGATCGGCTGCCATACATTCCCTGATAGGCTTACCGTTATCTAAACACTCTGCTGTTGCTAATAGATTAAGGTTTTGCTCTATTTTATCAGCAATTTTATTGAGAATATTGGATCTCTCAGTAATTGAAGTCTTTCCCCAAGTTGGAAAAGCTGCATGTGCTGCATCTAAAGCAAAATCAATATCTTTTTCATTCGATCGTGGCACCTTGCAGATAACTTCATTTGTAATCGGAGTAGTATTATCAAAATACTTTCCTGATTTAGGTTCTACAAATTTTCCATTAATGTAGTTTCCATACTTGGCTTTAAATGGAAATTTAACCTTTAAGTGAGAGGTATCTAGAGAAGATGACATTTTCGAGCTACTTGATTGTTGTGTGCTCATTTATCCTCCATGTTATTTCCTATTAAATCCTCTTAAAAAAACTTTGTACAGAAATATTTTTTATAAACTCAATTCTAGATTGTAAAAATTATCACTCAAAGTTGAATAAATCTATATAAGGTAATTTATATTTATGGGAAACGAAAGGTCTTAAAGACCTTTCGTTTTAGACACAAGATGTCAGAAGTTTTATTCTTCTTTATCGCTAATTTTTTCTTTTGGAGATGGATTACCTTCTATTTTTTTTGAAATTAATCCAGCTTTATCTCTAATTGTTTTTTCTATTTCATCGGCTACTTTAGGATTTTTTTCTAAATAGATTTTTGCATTTTCTCTACCTTGTCCTATTTTTTCTCCTTTATAAGAATACCAGGCGCCAGATTTTTCAACGACTTCTGCTTTTGCGCCTAAATCTATTAGTTCTCCTGTTTTACTAATACCTTTTCCATACATTAGATCAAATTCTACTACTTTAAATGGTGGCGCTACTTTATTTTTAATAACCTTAACTCTTGTAGAATTTCCGATTATTTGGTCTTTGTCTTTTATTGCGCCTATTCTTCTAATGTCCATTCTCACCGAAGAGTAAAATTTTAGAGCGTTACCACCAGATGTTGTCTCGGGGTTTCCAAACATAACACCTATTTTCATTCTTATTTGATTTATAAAAACTACCATTGTATTTGATTTTGCTACCGAGCCTGTTATTTTCCTTAATGCTTGGCTCATTAACCGCGATTGTAAACCAACGTGATGATCACCCATTTCTCCTTCTAATTCTGCTTTAGGGGTTAATGCCGCAACTGAGTCAACAACTAAAACTGATATAGATCCAGATTTAATTAATGTATCAGCTATTTCTAAAGCTTGTTCTCCTGTATCTGGTTGAGAAATTAAAAGCTCGTCAGTTTTTACGCCTAATTTTTTAGCATACACAGGATCCATAGCATGTTCTGCATCTACAAATGCACACGTCCCTCCTACTTTTTGTGCTTCTGCAACAACTTGAAGAGCTAATGTCGTTTTTCCAGATGACTCAGGGCCATATATTTCAATAATTCTGCCTTTTGGTAAGCCGCCTATTCCAAGAGCTAAGTCCAGGCTTAGAGATCCTGTTGAAACTGACTCAATATCTAAAGCTTGTTGCTGGCCCAATCTCATTACTGAACCTTTTCCAAAATTTTGGTCTATTTGACTAATTGCAGCTTCTAGTGACTTCTTTTTTTCTTTTAATTCTTGTTCTTTTTTATTGTCTGACTTGACTACTTTTAAATTGTTTTTATTCATTTTATATCCTTTTTTTTTATAACGAATCGATACTATAAATGTACACATTTTGTTCTTTTTTTCAAGAACTTTAAATATTGGCTTAAAATAAAGGTAATTTAAGATTTTTTTATATTTTCTAGGCTGAGATTGCCTAAGACTGCCAAAAGTTCAAACTTAGAAACAATAAAGTCTCTTTCAGCTTTTGCATTGGCAATTCTTGCACTCAATAATAAGCTTCTTGATTGAATAACCTCTAAAGTTGTTCTGGTATTTCCAGTATCGTATTCTATTGTAATTCCTTCATTAGCAATTTCAGCAGCTTTAACTTGAGCCTGAGTTGAGCTTAAAACACTTTCTGCTGATTGATAAAGGGACCAAGCATTTGCTGTCTCGGTTTTAACTTCATTAACTGTATCTTCTAAAATTAAACTAATTTTATTTTTTTTAAACTTTGCTTTTTTTAATGATGAATAGTTTTTCCCTCCTTTTATTATTGGCCACGTAACAGTAGCCTTTACACTTTCCTCTTCTAGATCATCAACGGTGACGCTGAAATCGTCACTTTTTGATTTTGAATAATTAATAGATGCGGATGGCGAAAGTTTTGATCTCTCTATATTAATATCGCGCTCTGCTATTTTTTTATCTAGCTTAGCCAGCATCAATTTTGGGTTATTTTCTAAAGACAGTCTTAAACACTGTTTTAAATCATTTGGTAAATCAATAAAAAAATCTGTCTGGTTATCAAGATTATCAGGAACAGTCGTTCTAATAATTCTTTCAAAATTAGTTTTTGCAGTTAAAAGTTCATTTCCAGCAGAAATAAAATTTGCATTCGCACCAGCTAATGATGACTCTGACTGCGACAAGTCTGTAAGACTAATTTCTCCTCTTTGTAATCTAGCTCGGTCTGATTCTACTTGCCTTTCAAATAAATCTAAATTTGCATAATTAAATTCTCTACTTTTATACTTATAAACATAATCATAATAGGCTATGACTGATTTTAGAATAATTTCTTGTTCAATATTTTTTAATTTATAATTTGCTTGCTCTACTTCTAATTTAGATTTTTTCAAAGAATTATAGCCTTGAAATCCTTGAAATAGTTTTTGTTCTACTGATACAGATTTAGTCGAAGTGTTAGTACTTAGATCGGGAAGAGCAGAACCTGATTGATCTGTTCTTTCCATTGACTCTGTGCTATCAATCGTGCCTGTAACTGTGACGCTAGGTAAAAAATCACTTCTGGAAATATTTACGTTTTCTTTTATTGCATTTAAATTTTCTCTTTCAGCTTTCAACTTAGGATTATTTATATAAGCAGACTCTATAAAGAAAATAACATCATTCGCTAAACAGTTACTAACAAGGCTGGTAAATAAGAATATAAATGCTAAAAAAAATTTCATACTAATTAAATCTCATATTTTTAAGTCTGTGCTTTTCATCAATATTTATTAGCACATCTGCAGTTTTTGTAAGATCTTTCATCATGTCACGTGTGACCCTTTCATAGTGCATTATAAACCTATGAATTTCTTTTTTCCCCATGATTTTTTTTCCTTTTGAATACATTCTAAGCTTTTTTTCCTGAAGGGTTCTCCATTTATAAACAAATCTTAAATTTGGAACTTTCAAAAATATAAGTTTGTCTATCAATTTAAAAATTTCTTTATATTTGTTTTTTAATTCTTTATTCACTTCTTTTCTCCATAAAAGTTTACTGTCTTTTTGTTTTTCCAAAATATTTACGGGTTTTCTCAAGTTTTTTTTTTGATATTTTGCTCCTACACACCAACCCTCAAATATTACTATATCAGGTTTTTTTTTTATTTTTACCCATTTTTTTTCGGGAAGTCTATCATCAGCTGCTTTGTCAAATCTAGGTAATTTAATAGGGCTAAATTTTCTTTTTAATATTTTTCGGAGTGTTTTTTTTAATAAATTGGTATCGTGTGTGCCAGGAACTCCTCTGGTAAGAAACAACTCATGAATATTTTGGGACATATTTTTTCTCTCTTTTAAAGTTTTATAGAAATCATCAATAGAAAAGCTTACAACATTGAGTTTGAATTTGATTTTTAAGATTATTTTCAAAATTTTAGAAATTGTAGTTTTGCCTGTACCTTGAGCTCCTGACAACCCTATAATTAAACAGTTTTTATTAATCAAATAATTTGAATATATCTGCTCGGAAATAGGTAGATAGAACTTCTTTAATTGATTTGTTTTATTTAAGAAAGGTTGTCCATAGATCTCTTGTTTTTTTAAAAATTCAAAATATTTTTTTTTTGTCCTAGAGAAAGAACTTTTTGTCTCTCTCATTTTTTATCTAAAGGATGGTTTCGACCGTCAGCTATATTAATGTTTTTTAATTCAAAAGAATCCTCATCATCCAAACATCCAATATTGAATCCTGTCATAGCAGGATTAATTCTTGGGTTGTGATGAGTATAAATTCCACACTCCGAGCAAAAATAGTGTTTTGCGACTTTTGAATGAAATTGATAAAGCTTTAATTTATCGATTCCCTTGGTGATTTTAAAATCTTCGTTTTTTACTATAGACATAATAGCTCCTTTTCTTTTACAAATTGAGCAATTGCATCTCATTACTTTTTCTAAATTATTAATATTTATTTCTGCTTCTACAGCGCCGCAATGACAAGCTAACTTTCTCATTTTTTTCTTATAAGCTGTTTTTTCGTATTATAGTAGTAATAGATATCCACATTATAACAATATATAGTTAAAATGTTCACGTTTTGATTCACTTTTGATTCCAATTTAGACTCAAATTACAACTTTTAAGTGTTATACACATTCTAAAATGGACTCATTTTTTGAGATTATAATCATACTGACGTTAATTGTTATTCAATCAGTTTTTGGAGTTGGGTTATTGCTGTTTGGTACCCCTTCTTTTCTAGTGTTGGGGTATGATTTTGCGAACACTATTAATATATTGATGCCTGTTTCAATTTCAATTAGTGCTTTGCAATTTTTTAAATCAAAAATTAGCGACAAAGATTTTATTAATGAGTACAATTTTTTTTGTTTGCCGTTTCTAATTTTGTTTTTAATAATAGCATTAAATTTTAAGTATTTATTTGATTTTAAATTATTAGTAGCACTTTTATTGATTTTTTCATCTATCCTCATTTTAAACAAAAGACGGTTTTCGTCTTTTAAGAAAACATTATTTAAGCTTAAAAAAATTATACTAATTGGAATAGGTTGTGTTCATGGATTAACAAATATGGGAGGAAGTTTTTTAGCGATTTATTCCACTTTGGTAAGCAAAAATATAAAAGAACTTACGAGATATTACATTTGCTATGGCTACTTAATAATGGGAATAGTGCAATATCTTATCGTTCTATTTTTAAGTTTTAATTTTTTAGAGTTCTCAAAACTATATTACGTTCCATTGGCCATATTAGTTTATTTTCCAGCTCAAAAAATATTTAGAAATATTAATGATAAAAAATTTTCAAAATATATAAATTTGATAGCTTTATTTTATGGTTTATTAATTTTAATTTTCAATTACTAATTAAGTAAAATAAAAATTGGGAGTTTTATAAAATTTTAATATTATCGACGTTGTCTTCTGATTTTAAAAAATCTTCTATGTTTTCTCTAAATGAATTTAGATAAATTAAAAATAAAAATATAATTAGCAAACCTAATATTACAAAAAACAATATAGATCCTAACATCTCTTTAAATAAAAATAATATTATTCCAACTAACAAACCTCTTGAGAATACTTGTGTCTTAAAAACTGCAATTATTGAAAACGAATGAATTATTAGATGGATAATAGACATTTTTGAGGGGCCGAAATATCTTTTACCTCTTATAGAGTTAATAGTATTTAATGGATAAAGAGATTTTTTTACAGTACCAGAAAAACTGCTCCATAAGCTTTCTTGCTTGGATAAAGTAATTACATCTTCTTTTGTAAGACAACTATAATTTCCAAAGTTAATATTTTTTCCAGTAAATACTAAAGTTATAAGCTTATGAAAATGATAAAGAGCTTGAAAAAGAGGACCCTCAGATCTTTTAACTCTTTTTGCGACTACAGACAGCTTTTTATCTTCTAATGCTTTATTTACTAAATATTTTATTTCCTCTGGCCTATCCTCTCCATCTCCATCCATTATTATTAGGTGGTCAAAATCATCTTGTTTTGAAAGATATCTTATGCCAAACGCATTACATCTTGCATGACCTCTGTTTTGTTTCATATTTATTAATTGTAATTTTTTTATATTTTGAGGAGATTTTAGTTTTGGTGGTTTTATATTAGAGGCATCATTTATTACTATGCAATCAAATTCAACATTTTTTATATCTTTAATGATTTTATTAATTTCTTCCAAAAGCTTAACTAAAGATTCCCAGTCATTGTAAACCGGTATTAAAATTTTAAATTTTTTCATCTTTTTCCCATCATACAAATACCATGTTTTCGAATAGTCCCAAAAATTGCTCCTCTATTTACTGGACAAACTTCTTTTAAAATTTTTGAATTTCCAGTTACTATTAAGCCATCTAAATTAATATTTTCTAACTTATCAGGCCAGTCATTAAACCATTTAGGTCTTGATTTTAAATGGTAAGATAAATTTCCAGCAAACCACTCATCACCAATTATATTTTGAATTTCGTTTGTAAAATTTCTATTCCATCTTCTTTCAACTAATTCTGCTATTTCTTTTCCAGGAAAGTCTGTTCTTTTGTCCTTTTGAGAAAAAGATATGTAAAGATAGATCGTAGGAGAAATCAAAAAGAGTATCAAAAATGAAACAAAGAAAGTGTTTATCTTTTTTAAAGTAAGTTTTTTTTTGAAGATATAAAGAAAAAAGAGTCCTATAAATAAATAAAAAGGTGTCATCCACATGGTCCTTATTTTAACTCCCATAATAATTGAAGTTAAAAAGATTAAAAAAATTGGAACAATGCTTACAAAAAATAAAAATATTAACCTTTTATCTCTTAAGTTAAAATTAATTTTAATTTTAGAAACTAAAAAAGATAGCATAAATAGAAAAGGTATTAATATTCCAAGTTGTTTAATTAAAAAAATAAAAGGGTTATAAATATGATCTAATAAAGTTTGATCTCCAGTTCCAGTTCTTTGTAAACCATATGTTAAGGTTACATAATCATTTTCAGTGAGCCAAATTAAATGAGGTGTCATTAATAAGAAGAATGGAGCTAGCGCTATTAAACATTTTTGATTAAGTTTTTTTTTGAAAATCATATAAATGATAAAAAAACCTATTGCTGCTAATAGATAAATAAATAAATATTTTGATAAGACGCCTAGGGCAGCAAACAAACCAAATAAAAACCAATCAAGAGTTTGGTTTTGTTCAAACCCTCTCCAACAAAATAAAACTGTTAGCGCCCAAAAAGGTAACTGACAAATATTTACATTGAATTCAGGAGTTGTAAAATTGTAAAAATAGACACCTTCTAAAAGTAAAATAGATATTAAGGCATAAACTTTATTTTCAAAAAAAATTTCTGAAAACTTGTAAACTATATAAAAAGTTAAAACGATGAAAATTTGACTTAAAAAATAATATGCCCAATCTTGACTACCAAAAATTTGATAAAATAATTCAAGAATTACTCCTACAAGGGGTGGATGTTTATTAAACCCCCAATCTAAATTACTTCCCCAAGCTAAATGCTCAATCGTATCTAAGGGAAGATTGGTATTTGAAATAGTTGGAGCTAAAGTCCACAAAACAAGGTGGGCTCCAAAAAATAAGATTAATAAATTTGAAATATTTTTTTTTTTGATCATTTTAGTCAAATTATACAATTTAAAGACTATTGACACTGTTAAAATCAGACATATACTCGCCAACCTTAAAGATGCAAAAAAAGCCCAAAAAAAAACAATATATCCCGAGTAATAAAGAAAAATATATGTGTGCTAAACACAAAAAATTCTTTAGGGATCAATTAATAAACTGGAAAAAGGAAATAATAAAATCTAACAATCTTAGTAATATTTTAAATTCGTCTGATGATAATACTTCTTCAGCGGACGTAGTGGATCAAGCATCTTCATACACAGATAAAACCGTTGAAATGAAATCACTTAATAGAAGTAGAAAACTTATTGGAAAAATAGATGCTGCTCTTAGAAGAATAAAAGATGGATCTTATGGATACTGTGACGAAACCTCAGAGCCGATTGGTCTTAAAAGACTTATCGCCAGACCTATAGCTACCTTATCAATTGAAGCTCAAGAAAAACATGAAAGAAATGAGAAAATTTATATTGAGGACTAAGGTTTTGGTATTTTCTCACCTCTATTCATAAAATCATAACCTCTTACTACAGCATCTCTTTCAGCTATAGATAAGTACCATCTTGTGAGATTTTTAAAGTTTGTTAAACCTACATCGTGCCATTCATATCTAGCAATCCAAGGCCAAGTGGCAATATCGGCAATAGTATATTTTTCGCCGGCAAGAAATTTTGATTGACCCAGTCTTTCATCTAAATCTTTATAAATTATTTTAGTGATTTTAAAATATCTTTCCTCTCCAAATTTACTTTTACCTGGATTATAATGATGAAATTGATGATGTTGACCAATTAACGGACCTACGTAAGCCATTTGTGCCATTAACCATTGATTAATTTGCAACCTATTTTCTTCATCATAAAATTTTTTACTTCTTTCTCCTAAGTACATGAGAATAACTCCTGACTCAAAAATTGTTTCATCGTTGTTATCATGATCAATAATAACCGGTATTTTACTAAAAGGACTTATTTTTCTAAATTCTTGTTTAAATTGCTCGTCTTTGTATAAATTTATTTTTGTGACTTTGTATTTAAAACCTATTTCCTCTAACATTATTGATATTTTTTTTCCGTTAGGTGTGTCTGCTGTAAGAAGTTCAATCATCAATTTTTTTTATAACACCCAGTCTTTCTTGTATTTCTTTCGATGAAGTCGTAAATTGAAATCTATATTTCTCATTAGGTCTTGCTCTTTTAAAACACTCTACTGAGGCTAAAGCGGCCTCATGAAATCCAGACAAAATTAATTTGAGTTTTCCTGGATAGGTACAAATATCACCTACTGCAAAGATTCCTTTTTTATTAGTTTCAAAATTTTGAGTATTTACAGGTATTACTTTTTTATTAATATTTAAATCCCATTCAGCTATAGGACCAAGCTGCATTATTAATCCAAAGAAACAAAGAATGGTATCTGCCTCTATATTTTCCTTTTTGCCATCATCGTCCCCTAAAGTAATCGATTTAAGTTTATTTCCCTCATTAATAGACTTAATTTGAAAGGGTGTTTTAATTAAAATTTTTCCATCTTTTTTAAGTTTTTCTAATTCACTCAAAGTATGAGGAGTACCTCTGAATTCATTACGTCTATGTATCAACGAAACTTTTGCAATTTTAGATAACTCAAGTGCCCAATCTAAAGCTGAGTCACCTCCACCGAATATAGCTATATTTTTGTCTTTAAATTTATCTTTATTATCAACAGAGTAGAACACATGTTTTCCTTCAAATTTTTCTAATTCTTTTAGAGGAAGTTTTCTAGGTACAAATGATCCTACTCCACCTGCAATAATAACATTTGGTGAAATAAATGATTTTCCTTTATTTGTTTTAATTTGCCATAAATTATTATCTTTTTTTAATTCTTGGACTTTTTCATTTAAATGAAAATTAGCTTTAAAAGGTTTAATTTGCTTTAAAAGTCTATCAGTTAAAGATTTTCCACTGCATTCTGGAATAGCAGGAATATCATAAATCGGTTTATCGGGATAAAGTTCAATACATTGGCCGCCTATTTTGTCTAAATTATCTATTACTTCTGCTTTAAGTCCTTTAATACCTAATTGATGAACTGAGAATAAACCTACTGGTCCAGCACCTATTATAACTACATCAGTTTTTATCATTAGGTTTGTTTTGTAGGAGTTGTTACTATTAGTCCATCTAATTCATCAGAAACTAAAATTTGACAACTTAATCTACTATTCTTTTTTGGTTCAAATGCCATATCTAACATATCTTGCTCTCCATCTTCTGGTTTAGAAAGTTTATTAAACCATTCTTCTTGGACATAAACATGGCAAGTGGCACATGCCATAGAGCCTCCGCAATCAGCATCAATACCAGGTATATTATTTTGTATTGCCCCTTCCATCACAGAAAGGCCAGATGAAACATCGACTGTTTTGCTTTTTCCGGAACTTTCAATGTAAGTAATTTTTGGCATTAGTTTAATATAGGCACAAAAAAAAATAGGGCAAGTAGTTAAACTCGCCCTATTTTAAATTAGTTTATTTATTATCGAGAAGCTAATCTAGTGTTAGACATAGCAGCTGCCCAGATAACTAGACCAAAAGCGATCTTGTTAATAAAGTCAGCTAAGTTATAAATTATGTTTAACATGTTAGGATCAGCAGTACCCATTAGTATTCCGAAGATATATCCTAGAGGATAAATCGCCCAACCAATAGTTACTATAACTCTCATTGCACTGAATGCAGTAGTTAACGCTTTGTTACCACCACGTCCAGCAGCTTTGCCGGCTTCACCAGAGAATATTTCAAATAATATGTATATCCATCCAGCCATTCCGATAATCCAACCAACAAATGGTTCGATCATTCCAGCTTCACCCATGTAACCACCAACTAGCATTACAATAGAACCGATTAAAAGTTTCCAAAATATAGAAGTTGGAACTTTTCTTACTGCTGCTAAAATTAGGTAGAATTCAATCATTTGAAGTGGAACAGTGATTAACCAATCAATATATCTGTATACTGTTGGTGAGTCTCCTGTAGTTACCCATACTTCTCTCATGTACATGTAGTGAACGAACGCTACACCAGTTACTAGTCCAGCAACCGTTACAGATGTTCTCCAAGATGCCGCAACTGTGTTTCTTTCAGCAAAGAAGAATACTGTTGATGCGATCATACCCATAGAGACTAGCCAGAACGAAATTCCAACAAAGTCATCTGTCTGTAATAGAGCCGCGCTTGCATTAGCTGAGCTAGTTATACCTAGAAAGGCAACTGTCGCTAGTGCAATCATGCTTAATTTTCTCATGAAAACCTCCCGTATGTTTAGTTTTCTTTTTTTAGTTTAAATTTAAACTACCCAGCCAATGAATCGCGGTTCACGCCGAGTACCTTGGCAAGGACCTTAATAAAAAAGGGTGCGACAGTGAAGCCTTTTTTTAATAAAAAAGTGTTGTTTTTATTGGTTTTTTGTTTTTTTTTTGGGGATAATTGTGAAATAGTACTAATTAATTATCAATTTTGAGGTATGTGATTTGGCTAAGAAATATAAAGAAATCTACGATTCTTCGATAAAGAATAGAGAGAAATTTTGGAAAGATGTCGCTAGTGACATATTTTGGTACAAAAAACCAACCAAAATTTTAAACTCAAAGAATCCACCTTTTTATAAATGGTATGAAGATGGAATAACAAACACCTGTTATAACGCTTTAGACCTTCATATTGATAAAGGTAGAGGGGAAAAAACGGCAATTATCTACGATAGTCCGATAACAGGAAAAAAAAATAAATTTACTTATAAAGAATTAAAAGAAAAAGTTTCCCTTTTTGCTGGAGCTCTAAAAAATCAAGGAATTAATAAAGGAGACCGCGTAATCATTTATATGCCTATGATACCTGAGGCAGTAATAGCTATGTTAGCTTGTGGAAGAATAGGAGCTGTCCATTCAGTAGTTTTTGGTGGCTTTGCCGCTAATGAACTTGCAAGTCGTATTGATGATTCAAAAGCAAAACTTATTGTTTCAGCATCTTGCGGTTATGAACCTGGTAGAACTGTTCATTATAAACCGCTTGTTAATAAAGCATTAGAATTATCTAAGCACAAACCACATAAATGTATAATTTTTCAAAGAGAAAAAGATAAAGCTGAATTAGACTCTAAGATAGATATTGATTGGAATGAAGCTCTTAAAGATGCAAAACCAACTGAGTGTGAACAAATGAATGCAAATGACTACGCTTACATTCTTTATACTTCAGGAACAACTGGGCTTCCAAAAGGAATAGTAAGAGATATTGGTGGACACATAGTTGCTTTAAAATGGACAATGAAAAATATTTATAACATAGATCAAGATGATGTTTGGTGGTCTGCTAGTGATATTGGTTGGATAGTTGGTCACTCATATATTGTTTATGCTCCCTTATTTTACGGATGCACTACAGTTCTTTTTGAGGGAAAACCTGTAGGTACTCCTGACGCAGGTGTTTTTTGGAGAATTATTTCTGATTATAAAGTAAAATCTTTATTTACGGCTCCTACAGCAATAAGAGCAATAAAAAAAGAGGACCCTGAAGGGAAATTTTTTAAAAAATATGATTTATCTAAATTCGATACTTTATTTTTGGCTGGAGAACGTGCAGATCCAGATACAATAAAATGGTTTGAAAAACTATCTAATGCACCTGTCATAGATCACTGGTGGCAAACTGAGACAAGCTGGGCTATAAGCTCAAATTGTGCTGGTATAGAAAAATTTCCAATTAAATATGGCTCTGCTTTTAAACCTGTTCCTGGTTATGATTTAAAAGTTCTTAATAGTGAAGGTAAAGAAAATAAAGCGGGTCAGATGGGTGACATCGTTGTCAAATTACCTTTGCCTCCAGGAACCTTTCCTACTTTATGGAATGCAGATGAAAGATATAAAAAAGTTTATATGTCAACTTATAATGGCTACTACCAAACTTATGATGCAGGACACATTGATGAAGATGGTTATGTTTGGATCATGTCTAGAACTGATGATATTATAAACGTAGCTGGTCATCGATTATCTACCGGAGCAATAGAAGAAGTTTTAGCAGAACATAAAAATGTTGCTGAATGTGCTGTGATAGGAATTGCAGATAAATTAAAAGGTCAGCTTCCAATTGGACTAATAGCTTTGAAAGCAGGCGTAGATAGAGACAACAAAGAAATTACAAAGGAATGTGTAACTTTAGTTAGAGAAAAAGTTGGCCCTGTTGCAGCTTTTAAATTAGCCATAGTTGTTAAAAGATTGCCAAAAACAAGATCAGGAAAAGTTTTAAGAGGTACAGTTAGAAAAATTGCAGATGGAGAAACCTATAAAATACCACCAACAATAGATGATCCCACAATTTTAGATGAAATTAAAAAAGACTTAAGAGATAATAATATTTTAAAAAGTTAATTAATTATTATCGATTTTTGCAATCATTCCAGCTTTGTAGTGACCCGGAACATTGCATGCAGCCTCAAGCTTTGCTGAATTTGAAAATTTCCAAATTAAAATACCGCTTTCACCAGGTGATAATAATACACTATTTGAATGCGAATGTGCCATTGATGGATTTTTTTTTGACATCTCCATCATTTTTTGTTTATCAATTTTATCAATTAATATGATCTCGTTTTCAACCAACATCATCATTTCTGGTTGATGTTTTAAATGCATCTGTTTAGTAGCGATATTAAACTCATGAACTAATTCACCATGGTTTTTCACAACAAATTTTATTGTTTCGCCTTTTTTAACTTCAATATTATTAGGTTTATAATAATTGTCGTACATGTTTATTTGAATAACTCTATTAACTTCAAGGCTTTTCCCTTTTTCGCCAATGGCTTTAATTGGTCCAGCGTTTAAAATATTAGGAATTAAAAATAAAATTATAATTAACTTTTTCATGCATCAAAAACTAAAGGTTTACCATTTGATTTATTAATTTTACCATTTTCCATTACTATTTCGCCATTTATAATTGTCGCAACAGGAAAGCCTTTGACTTTATAATTATTAAAAGGCGTCCATCCACATTTACTTTCAATCCAATTATCTTTTATTACAACGTCTTTATTCATATCAACAATGGTTAAATCTGCATCATAATTTTCTTTTATGTAACCTTTGTTTTTAATTCCAAATAAATCAGATGGATTTTCACAAACTAATTTAATCAATTGTTCTAATTTTAATTTACCCTTGTTAACATGATCTAACATAATGGGAAGTAAGGTTTGAACGCCTGGCATACCCGACGGGGATAAAGGATATTTTTTATTTTTATCTTCTTTAGTGTGAGGGGCATGGTCTGATCCTATGGTACTTACCAAAGACTCTTTTACTGCATCCCATAATCTGTCATAGTGATCTTTTGATCTTAATGGTGGGTTCATTTGACTAAAAGTTTTTAATTTTTCATAACAATTCGGGGCAAATAACGTTAGATGTTGTGGTGTGATTTCAAAAGTTACATTTTCTTTTTTATCAGCAAAAAAATCAATTTCTTCTTTAGTTGATATGTGAAGAATATGAATTTTCTTTTTATATTTTTGAGCTATTCTTACAACTCTTTTGGTAGACTCTAATGCGCATTCCTCATTTCTCCATACAGGGTGTGACGAAACATCTCCCTCTTTAATAAATTTTTTTCTAGATAGCAATATATTTTCATCTTCAGAATGAACTGAAATAATTTTGCTACTATTTGATATAACTTTCTCTATATCTTTTTCCTGACTTACAAGAAGATTTCCAGTTGATGATCCTGCAAAAAGTTTAACCCCACAACATCCCTCCAAGGTATTCACTGCTGCAAGCTCCTTCATGTTATCTGGGGTAGCTCCAAAGTAAAAGGCATAATTACAAAACATTCTGCCTTTTGCTACATTAAGTTTGTTATTGAATTCTTTAAAAGTTGATGTGGGAGGATTGGTATTTGGCATTTCAAAAACTGAGGTTACACCTCCTGCTACAGCAGCCCTGCTTCCTGTTTCCAAATTTTCAGCATTATTTTTTCCTGGTTCTCTAAAATGAACTTGAGTATCAATTACTCCAGGTAGAACTATTTTCCCTGATACATCTAAGACTTTAGAACTATTTAAATCGATTTTTCCTATCTTTTTGATTTTATTTCCTGATAAAGCTATATCGACTCTTTGAAATTTTCCCTCGATATAACAAGAACCATTCTTTATGATGAGACTATAGTTATCAGACATATTTTGTTAAATATATTATACAATATAAACTCTTAATATGGAAAAAGATCAAATATTTATTTTAAAAGATAGAGGCATTGTGTACATAAGTGGTGAAGATGCTAAAAACTTTCTCCAAAATATAATAACTAATGATATTAATAAAGTAACTTATACTCATAGTTGTTTTTCTTCTTTACTTACTCCTCAAGGAAAATATTTATTTGATTTTATTGTTATCAAGCATAAGCAAGGTTACTTCCTTGACTGTGAACTAAATCAAGTTGAGAGTTTAATAAGTAAGCTTGGTATTTATAAACTAAAGTCGAAAGTTGAGATCTTAAATTTATCTAATGAATTTCAGGTAGCAGTTATTAGTATAGAAAAATTTCTTACTCTAGATAACTCAAAAAATGAAGAGGGTCATACAATAATTTATAGGGATGACCCTTTTTTTGTTGATCCAAGGAATAAAAGTTTGGGAGCTAGAGTAATTATAAATTTAGAAAAGCTATATATGTCTATTAAAAAATTAGGTTTGAAACTTGCAGATTCAAATAAATACTATGAAATTAGTCACAAGCTTGGTGTTGCACAAGTAAACACCAAAAATCTTCAAGAAAACTTATTTGGTCTTGAATGTAACTTTGAAAAACTAAACGGTATAGATTTCAAAAAAGGCTGTTATATAGGGCAAGAAAATACTGCAAGAATGAAGCTTAAAAACAAATTAAGAAGAATTCTTCTTCCAGTGTCGTTCAAAGGAAAAATATCTCACTTGAGTGAAATTAAATATAAAGAAAAAGTTGTTGGAAAAATTTTAATCACTGAGCCATATCCTTTTGCACTGTTTAAAACTGTAGACCCAGAAATTAAAGAGCTTATATTAGGAGAACTTTATAGTAATAAAACAAAGTTGAATATAATTAATGATAGGTATACATAGCCTCCTTTTTTAGATATAGGAGTGCCGATGAGCAAAATTAAATCTGACATTGAAATTGCTAGAGCTGCAAAAATTAAACCGATCGAAGATGTTCTGGCAAAAGTTAATGTTCCAAATGATCATTTTGCTTTTAGTCCTATGGGCCGTCATATAGCAAAGTTAAATCTAGAATATATTGCTACTTTAAAAGAAAAAAAAAGCCATTTAATTTTAGTAACTGCTATAACTCCAACTCCTGCGGGAGAGGGAAAAACTACAACATCTGTTGGTTTAAGTGATGGTTTAAATAAAATTGGTAAAAAGGCAGTAGTTTGTTTAAGAGAACCTAGTTTGGGACCTTCTTTTGGAATGAAAGGTGGTGCTGCCGGGGGTGGTTACGCTCAAGTAATTCCAATGGAACAAATTAATTTACATTTTACCGGTGATTTTCATGCAATAACCTCTGCTCATAATTTATTATCTGCTTTAATTGATAATCATATTTATTGGGGAAATAAATTAAATATTGATCCTGAAAAAATAATTTGGAAACGCGTGGTTGATTTAAATGATAGAGGACTAAGAAAAATTAAAATAAATCTTGAAAAATTAAAAAATAACATTCCTAGAAATGATAGTTTTGATATCACCGTAGCTTCAGAAGTTATGGCAATCTTTTGTTTATCAAACAATCTTAAAGATTTGGAAGAAAAAATAGGAAATATTACTGTTGCTTATACAAAAGATGACAAACCAATTTATGCAAAAGATCTCAATGCTCATGGAGCTATGACAGTATTATTAAAAGAGGCAATAAGACCAAATTTAGTTCAAACCCTAGAAAATAATCTTGCTATAATTCATGGGGGACCCTTTGCAAATATAGCTCACGGATGTAATTCTATTCTTGCAACAAAAACTGCCTTAAAATTATCAGAATATGTTGTCACTGAAGCTGGTTTTGGGGCAGACCTTGGCGCAGAAAAATTTTTAAATATTAAATGTCGAGAAGCTAATATTAAACCTAATTGTGTTGTTCTTGTTGTAACAATTAGGGCTTTAAAAATGCATGGAGGTGTTGAAAAAGATAATCTTAAAAAAGAAAATATTGATGCGCTTAAAAAAGGACTTCCAAACCTTGAAAGGCATTTACAAAATTTAAAAAAATTTGGCCTAGAGGTTGTGATAGCAATTAATCATTTTATTACTGATACAGATAAAGAAATTAAAATCGTTAAAGAACACTGCTCAAAAATGCGGGTAAAAGTAAGTTTGTGCACTCATTGGTCTGAAGGAGGAAAAGGAACTGAAGATCTAGCAAATAATGTTGTTGAAATTTGTAAAAATAACAATAACAATAATTTTAAATATTTGTATTCTGAAGATGCTCCTATTATAAAAAAAATAGAGATAATTACAAAAGAGATTTATAGAGCTAGCCGAGTTAAGATAGCTGACCAAATCAAGAGTCAGATTAAAAAGATAGAAGAATCTGGATTTGGAAAGTTTCCTATCTGTATTGCTAAAACTCAATATAGTTTCTCTGAAGATCCTAAAATAAAAGGTGCTCCGTCTGGTCACACTATATCTGTAAGAGAGGTAAGACTATCGACCGGATCAAAATTTATAGTTGTAGTATGTGGATCCATTATGACTATGCCCGGACTTCCAAGAAATCCAGCTGCTGATTTAATTAAGCTTAATAAAAAGGGCGATATTGAAGGATTGTTTTAAAAAATTATTTGCTAAAAAAAAAAGCGATCGTTAATACCACAGCCCACAAAACTACATAGTAAATTATATAACCTTTTGGAGTAGGTCTATAGGGTAGTTTACTTATTTTAGATTTTTTATTTTTTAATGGTTTTGCGATTTTCATTTGGCGAAGGTATATTCAACTTCTGAGATTACAATGCGATATAATGGTGCGGTCGGAGAGACTCGAACTCTCATGGGAAATCCCACACGGCCCTCAACCGTGCCTGTCTACCAGTTTCAGCACGACCGCCTATTTACTGCGACAATAAATGAATGACAAATTTACTTCAAGTTGGTAGACTGTATAAGTATGTCTTCACAACCAAAAATTAGTGAAAATTTAGACGAGATTTACAAAAAAATCTCTAAAGCAATACCTCAAATCGAATGGAATTTTCACGCTCCTTTAATACAAAAAATTAATAAACTAAAAAAAGAAAAGAACGCAGTTATTTTAGCTCATAATTATCAAACTCCAGAAATTTATCATGGGGTAGCGGATATTGCGGCTGACTCTTTAGCCTTAGCACAAGAGGCTGCAAAAACTGAAGCTGACATAATTGTTCTTTGCGGAGTTCATTTTATGGCTGAGACTGCAAAATTGATGAATCCAAAAAAGAAAGTTTTAATACCAGATATGCAAGCTGGCTGTTCTCTTTCGGCTTCTATAACTGGTGAAGATGTAGTTATGTTGAAAGAGAAATATCCAGGAGTCCCGGTTGTTTCTTACGTTAATACTTCAGCAGACGTCAAAGCTGAAACAGACGTTTGTTGCACGTCAGCTAATGCTGTCAAAGTAGTAGAGTCACTTGGTGTAGATAAAGTTATTTTTTTACCAGATCATTACTTAGCAAATTATGTTCAAAAAAATACAAAGGTTAAAATTATTTCATGGCAAGGAACTTGTATTGTACACGAAAAATTTACTGCTAAAGAAATTGAAGATATTAGAAAAGAAAATCCTGAAATTAAAGTGATTGCACATCCGGAATGCCCACCTGATGTTATTAGCGCTTCAGATTTTGCAGGATCGACGTCAAATATGGTTAAATATGTTAAAGAAAAACAACCCAAAAAAGTTCTATTAGTTACTGAATGTTCTATGAGTGATAATGTTCAAATAGAAAATCCAAACGTGGAGTTTGTAAAACCATGTAATCTTTGTCCTTACATGAAGAAAATTACACTTAAAAAAATTTATGATTGCTTAAAAAATGAAACTAACGAGATTAAAATTGGTGATAATATAGCGGCAAGGGCTAGAAGATCTGTCGAAAGAATGGCTGAAATTGGCAGATAAGTTTGGTGCAAAAAATAAATAAAAAATATATCAAAACAGTTGTTAGTCAAGCTCTTAAAGAAGATCTTAATCCCATAGGAGATATAACTACAAAATTTATCAAAAACAAAAATAAAATAGCATTAGCAAAAATTATCTCAAAACAGAATGGAATAATAGCTGGAATTGATTTTTGTAAAAGTGCATTTTTACTTTTAGACAAAAAAACAAAATTTAAAAAAAAAATCAAAGATGGCTCTAAAGTAAAAAAAGGGAAAATTATTGCAATTATATCTTCAAAAATTGAGTCTATTTTAACTGCAGAAAGAACTGCATTAAATTTTCTAAATCATGCTTCGGGCATAGCTACCTTGACTAATCAGTTTGTTAAAAGGTGTAATAGGAAAACAAAAGTGTGCTGTACTAGAAAAACTACTCCAAATTTAAGACTTTTGGAAAAATATGCTGTAAAAAAAGGAGGGGGATTTAACCATAGATTTAATTTAAGTGATGAAATTCTAATCAAAGATAATCATATAAAAGCTGAAAGAAATATAAAAAATCTTATAAAAAGATCTGCTAAATCAAAAAAAGCGATCACTGTAGAAATAGAAAATATTAAACAATTAAAAATAGTAATGGGTTTGAAATTCAAAAGAATACTGTTTGATAATATGAATTTAAAAACTTTAAGAAAGTGCTTGAAAATTACTAAAGATAAATATGAAACTGAATATTCTGGAAACGTGAGTCTCAAAAATATAAAAAAAATATCAAAAACTAAAGTCGATAGAATTTCTATAGGAAGTATAACTCATAGTGCTAAAGCTTTTGATTCAAGTCTAGATTTAAAACTATCTTCTTAGTTCAGCCTGAGCAGCTGCTAATCTTGCTACTGGAACTCTGAAAGGCGAACAAGAAACATAATTCAACCCGACTTTGGAACAAAATTCTATACTTTTAGGATCACCGCCGTGTTCACCACATATTCCTAATTTTAATTTTTTATTTTGTTTTCTGCCTCTGCTGGAAGCTATCTCTACTAATTCTCCAACTCCATCTTCATCAATACTAACAAATGGATCTTTTTCAAAAATTTTATGGTCCACATAATCATTCAAAAATTTTCCTGAGTCATCTCTGCTAATACCTAAGGCAGTTTGAGTTAAATCATTAGTACCAAAGCTAAAAAAATCTGCATATTTTGAGATAGCTTTTGCCTGAAGAGCTGCCCTTGGTAATTCAATCATAGTTCCAATAATATAATCTATTTTTACTTTATGTTTTTTTTGAACACTTTTGGCAACTTTATCTACAAGATCTCGTAATATTTTTAATTCAAGGTCTGTAGAAACTAGTGGGATCATAATCTCAGCAAAAGCAGATTTTGATTTTTCTTTTTTACATTCAACTAAAGCCTCAAAAATTGCTTTACATTGCATCTCATATATTTCTGGAAAAGAAATGCCAAGTCTGCAACCTCTGTGACCTAACATTGGATTTTGTTCATGAAGCTCTGCTATTCTATCTTTAATTTCTTTAGCACCTAAATTCAATGATCTAGCCACCTCTTCCATGTCTTTATCAGATTTTGGCAAAAATTCATGTAAAGGTGGGTCTAATAATCTAACAGTAACGGGTAATCCGTACATAGTTTTAAAAATTTCTTTAAAATCATTTTTTTGATGGGGTAAAAGTTTTTCAAGAGCATTACTTCTGTCATCTATAGACTTAGAAAGTATCATTTGCCTGACAGATAAAATTCTTTCTTCATCAAAAAACATATGTTCCGTCCTGCATAGTCCAATACCCTCTGCTCCAAACTCTCTAGCAATTTTAGTGTCTTTTGCTGTTTCAGCATTAGTTCTGATTTTTAATTTTCTAAATTGATCAGCCCACTTCATTATTGTAGAAAAATATCCTGATATCTCAGGTTGAACTGTGGGCACAGTACCAAGCATAACTTTGCCGCTTCCTCCGTCTATAGTTATAATATCTCCTTCTTTAACTGTAATTTCACCTGCTTTAAATTGTTTAGTTTCATAATCGATAGTAATTTCGCTAGATCCAGAAACACATGGTCTGCCCATTCCTCTTGCTACTACTGCAGCATGACTAGTCATGCCTCCTCTTGAAGTTAGAATACCTTTTGCAGCATGCATTCCATGAATATCTTCCGGTGAAGTTTCCACTCTTACTAAAATGGTATTTTCCATCATTCCATTTAACTTCTCTGCTTCTTCAGCAGAAAAAACTACTTTTCCACTTGCTGCACCAGGAGAAGCAGGTAATCCAGAAGCTATTATTTTTTTATCTACTTTTTCATCTAAGGTTGGATGAAGCAATGTTTCTAGAGTATTTGGATCTATTCTAAGAATTGCTTCTTTTTTTGAAATTAAATTTTCTTTAACCATATCGACTGCGATTTTGATTGCAGCTTTTGCAGTTCGCTTTCCCGATCTTGTCTGTAACATCCAAAGTTTATTATTCTCAACAGTAAATTCGATATCTTGCATATCTCTATAGTGTTTTTCTAATTTTAAAAAAATCTTTTTGAGTTGCTGATAAACCTCTGGCATAGCTTCCTCCATTGATAGTGATTTTGAAGAAGAGTCTTTATTAGCTTTTTTAGTTATGTGTTGAGGTGTTCTTGTTCCTGCAACAACGTCTTCTCCTTGAGCATTGATCAGGTACTCTCCAAAAAAAGCTTTTTCACCAGTTGAAGGGTTTCTAGTAAAGGCTACTCCAGTCGAGCAATCTTCTCCCATATTACCAAAAACCATAGCCTGAACATTCACAGCTGTTCCCCAATGATCAGGAATTTGATTTAACTTTCTATATGTTTTCGCTCGTTGACTGTTCCAAGATAAAAACACTGCATTTATAGCTCCATAAAGTTGTTTTTTTACATCTTGAGGAAACTCAATTTTTTTTTCTTGTTTTATTAGATCTTTAAAATTTTTGATTAATCCGTCCCAATCACTTTCATCTAACTCTGTATCAGATATAACTCCTTTAGTTAGTTTATAATTATCAATCATTTCCTCAAATAAATGTCCCTCTACTCCTAAAACAACATTGCTGTACATCTGAATAAATCTTCTGTAGCTATCTTTAGCAAACCTTCCATTAGAAGTTTTTTTTGCTAGGGCTTTAACAGTTTTGTCATTTAAGCCTAAATTTAAGATTGTATCCATCATGCCAGGCATTGAAATTCTGGCACCTGAACGCACAGAAACTAATAAAGGATTAATTAAATCACCAAACTTCTTTTTTGTTTTTTTTTCGATATTCTTTAACTCTTTATCAATATCTTTAATAACTTTAGCAGAGAGTTTTTTCTTGGACTTATAAAAGATATCACAAACTTCCGTTGAAATTGTAAATCCTGGCGGAACTGGTAAACCTAACCTGCCCATCTCTGCTAAGTTACTTCCTTTTCCACCTAATATATTTTTTTTGTTTTTGAGTTTTTTGACCTGTTTGTCCTCAAAACTAAAAATTAATTTTTTCATTTAAGCACCCTCTAATTTAGAAAAATCTATAAAATTATTAAATGTTTTACAGAACATTTTTAATAATTCTAAGCGATTATTTTTAATATCATGATTCTCATCATTTACCACTACATTATCAAAAAAGCTATCTGTGTAACTTTTAATTTCAGATAGCTGAATAAGTAAATTTTCATAGTTTTTGTCTTCTTCTTTTACTGTAAAAGCCTTCCTGATTTCATTTATCTTTTTAAAAAGACTTTTTTCTTCTTCTTTTCTAAAAAGAACAGCGTCTGGTTTGCCAAAAATTTCTTTAGTTTCATTATTAAGTATATTTGATGCTCTTTTATAGGAATATATTACATTTTTTCCCACATCTTTGTTTATATATCTATTCATAAGAATACTTTTTTTGAAGAGGTCTAAGTAATTGTCGCCTATATGTGAGCTAATAGAAGCTTCAATTATATCATTTTTAATATTTTTTTCCTTTAATATATTTCTCATTCTTTCTTTTAAAAAATATAATATTTCCTTTTCTGTATTTTCATTTTCTAATTTTACACCTTGATCTTGGAAAAGAGTTATTGAATAACTAATTAGATCTCTAATTTTTATATTTAATTTATTTTCTATTATAGTTCTAAGAAGACCAATAGCCGATCTTCTTAATGCAAAAGGATCTTTTGAACTAGTTGGTTTTTCATTTATAAGAAAAAATCCTACCAATGTATCTAATTTGTCGACTATTGAGATAGAATAGCTGATCGGTTTCTTGGGTGTGAGAGAGTTTAATCCAGTAGGAAGATAATGATCGCTAATTGAATTAGCTACATCCTCTTCAAATCCCTGGGCTATTGCAAAATGCTTTCCCATTTTGCCTTGCAACTCAGGATATTCGCCCACAAGATCAGAACATAAATCAGATTTAGAAATTGAGGCAGCAACTTCTATTTTTTCTTTATTGATATTTAATTGATCTGAGATTGTTGACGCTAATTTTCTTATTCTTTGAGTCTTATCATAAATTGTCCCAATTTTATCATAAAATATAATAGTTTTTAGTTTTCCTATCTGCTTTATTAAATTTTTTGACTTGTCCTTATCCCAAAAAAATTTTGCATCAGATAATCTTGCCTCAACAACTCGTTTATTTCCCTCTTTTATAAAATTTTTACTATCGACTTTATTAGCAACAACTAAAAAATTATTAGTTAATTTTTCTTTATTATCAAAAAGTGGAAAATATTTTTGGTGACTTTGAAGTGTTGAAATAATAATTTCTTGAGGTATTTTTAAATAGTTTTTATCAAATTCAACTAATAGAATATTGGGATTTTCCACAATATTTACTACTTCATTTAGAAGCTTACCATCAAATTTTGACTTAAAATTTTTTGACTTACATATGGAGTCGAATCTTTTTAGTATTTTTTTCTTTCTTTCATCTTGGTCTAAAATAATTTTATTAATTTTAAGAAAATTTTGATATTCTACAAATGTCCTAACTCTTTTGCGTTTTTCAATTAAATCCTGTTCAATGGTAACAAAATCTGTCGATTTAAGATGTCCAAAGCTGAAAGGTAAAATTTTTTTATTATAGATAGCTAATATTGATCTAAGAGGCCTCCCCCACATTAGACTATTATCTGACCATTTCATTGATTTTTTCCAATTTAAAGATGCAACTGAATTAAGGATAATTTTAATCAAAACATCTTTTACTGATATTTCTTGGGCTTTAGTTTTGATAAAGTAAAATTTTCCTTTGTCAGTTTCTTTTTCAAAAACATCTTTTTTATTTACATTGTGAGCCATTACAAATTTGCTAAGTATATCCTCTATAACTCCAACTTTTGGCCCTCTTACTTCTCTTGAGGAAACTTTTATTTTTTCTGGCAAACCGTTAATATAAATACTCAAACGAGTTGGTGAGGAATAATCAACTAAATTTTTATATTTAACACTTTCATCCTCAAGGAATTTTTGAATTAACTGTTTGAGTTCTGTTCTAGCGCTAATTTGTAATTGAGGTGGAATTTCCTCGCTATAAAGCTCAAGTAGAAACTCAGACATAAATTAAGTTTGTGTACTTAACCACATTGCTCCGCAGCCTTTGGCTAGGTCCCTAATTCTGTTAATATAACCTGTTCTCTCGGCAACACCGATTACTCCTCTTGCATCCAATAAATTAAATAAGTGACTAGCTTTTAAACATTGATCATAAGCAGGTAAAGCAAGTTTTTTTTCCAGGAGCGCAGAGCATTCCTTTTCAACTATTTGAAAATTTTTCAATAAATTTTCTGTATTAGCAAATTCAAAATTATATGCTGAAAATTCTTTTTCTGATTGCATAAATACTTCTTTGTATTTTATTCCTTCATTATTCCAATCTAGATCAAAAACATTATCTTTCCCTTGAACAAACATACATAATCGTTCTAGTCCATAGGTTAACTCTACAGGCACAGGATTGCATTCTAAACCTGTCATCTGTTGAAAATATGTAAATTGCGTAATTTCCATACCATCACACCATACTTCCCAACCAAGACCTGCGGCCCCTAAAGTTGGACTTTCCCAATCATCCTCTACAAATCTAATATCGTGATTTTTCACATCTATACCTATTGATGTTAAACTTTTTAAATAAATTTGTTTAATATTATTAGGAGAAGGTTTTATAATAACTTGAAACTGATAATAATGTTGAAGTCTATTCGGATTTTCACCGTATCTCCCATCAGTTGGTCTTCTTGATGGCTGAACATATGCAGCTTTCCAAGGTTTTGTTCCCAAGGATCTCAAGGTTGTTGCAGGATGAAATGTTCCAGCTCCTACCTCAAGATCGTAAGGTTGTAGAATAATACATCCAAATTTTCCCCAGAATTTTTGCAAATTCATTATAATATCTTGGAAAGATAAAAAATTTTTATTTTTTTTAATTTTTTTCTTTTTTGGCATTTATAAACCAAATTTTTGCCAAATTGCTCTTTCCTCTAAAGTGCTTGCTAAATTGTCTAACTGGTTTTCTATAGAGGATGAGAGTTTTTTGGCTATAAAACCCTTTGGTTTTTCAAATTTTTTAATTACAACTTCCTTACCAAATTTTTCTTTAAGTACTTGATCTGCGTTTCCTATTCCATCAATCAGTCCTAGGCTCAGTGCAGTTTCACCAGACCAAAATTCGCCCGTAAAGATATTATTTTTTTCAGGGTCTTTTAATTTTTTGCCTCTACTTTTTTCGACTATTTTTATAAAATGTCCATGTAGTTCTAGTTGAAGTTTTTTTAATCTTTGGACGTCTTCTTCCTTCTCATCAACAAAAGGATCTAGCGTACTTTTGTTTTTTCCAGCTGTATAAATTCTTCTTTCTATTCCAATTTTCTTGATCATTTCTTTAAATCCAAAAGAAGCAGTAATAACTCCTATCGAACCTATAATCGAACTAGAATTAGCGTATATCTCGTCACCTGCGCAGGCAATAAAATAACCTCCAGAAGCTGCTACATCCTCAGCAAATATAATTACTTTAGTTTTGTTTTCATCTGCCAATTGTCTAATGTAGCTAAATATTAAATGAGACTGTACAGGTGATCCACCAGGTGAATTTATCGAAATAGCAACATGTTTAGGTTTTTTGTATGAAAAAGCTTTTTTTAAAATTTCTTGTTGTCCGGATAGATCCATTCCTTGTCGAAATCGCCCCGCAGAACCGATAACACCACTAAGTCTAACATGGGGCACTATTTTTTTCTTTTTGAAAATCCAAAACATATTAATGATTAAAACTATATACTTATATCAGTACTAGATTTAAATTTTAATTATTTTATTCGCTACTCCTAGTTGAATTGAAGGTGCGTCACTTCTGATAAAATTAAAAAACTCATTGCTAAAAAAATCAATTAGAATGGTTGTATGGGATCTGTAATACCACTAAAAAAATCTGTCAACTCGGCATATTTAGATTTGAAGAACTTGGTCTCAAAAAAACTGTCTAAGGTAGAAAGTCTAATTGATTTTAAGCTTCAAAGTAAAGTGGATTTAATTAACAAAATGAGCAAACATCATTTTACCTCTGGAGGAAAAAGGATGAGAGCGATGCTTACACTTGGTTCTGCTAAGCTTGCAGGATATGATTTAGGAAATAGAGACGTAAACTTAGCTGCTTGTGTAGAGCTAATTCATTCTGCAACTCTATTACATGATGATGTAATTGATGAAAGCACACTAAGAAGAGGAATAAAAACTACAAACTCAATTTGGGGTAATCAATCTTCAATTTTAGTCGGTGATTATTTATTAAGCAGATGTTTTGAGATTATGGTAGATGATGGTGATCTTGAAATTTTAAAACTACTATCATCTACATCGGCTAAAATTGCACAAGGTGAAGTTTTACAACTTCAACATAAAGGTGAAGCTGATCTTTTGGAAGAAACCTATATAAAAATTATAAATTTAAAAACAGCTTCTTTATTTGCAGCAGCCACCAGAACTGGAGCCTGCATCGCTGGTAGTAATAAAAAAGAAAAAGAAGCTCTTGAGTCCTATGGAAAAAATCTTGGATTAGCATTCCAAATAGCTGATGATGCTTTAGATTATTATTCAAAAGAAATAATTTTCGGTAAAGAAATAGGTAAAGACTTTTATGAGGGAAAAACTACGTTGCCATTAATTATAATTTTTCAGAGAGCAAATATTGAAGAAAGAGATTTTCTATTAGAGATATTGAAAAAAGAAAAAAGAAACGAAGATGATTTCAGTGAAACTTTAGTGCTTATTAATAAATATAAAGCGGTGCAAGAAAGTTTGAAAAGAGCGGAGTATTTTGTAAATGTTTCTAGAGATGCTTTAGGAATTTTTGAAGATAGTCAAGATAAATCAGTTTTACAGAATCTAACTGGGTTTAGTCTAAATAGATCTTTTTAAGGATACAAAAGTTCTTTGATCCATTTACCATTAAAGTTCCTATAATTTAATCTTTCGTGAACTCTTCCCTCTACATCTACCCAAAATTCTATTTCAACCGGCAAAACTCTCCAACCAGACCAATGCGGTGGTCTTGGAACTTTTTTTTCATCAGAATATTTTTTCTCAAATTCCTTAATTTTTTTTAAAAAATTTTCTCTTTTGTCTAGCACTTTAGATTGGGAAGATGCCCAAGCTCCTATTCTATTTTTGTACGGCCTAGAATTAAAATATTCATCAGCTTCTTTATCAGTGACTTGCTCTACTTTACCAATTATTCTAATTTGTCTTCTAAGGCTCTTCCAATGAAAGCACATGGATGCTTTTTGATTATTTTTAAGCTCGTTACCTTTTCTGCTTTCAAAATTTGTGTAAAAAACAAAACCTTTGTCGCTAAGTCCTTTCAATAAAACCATTCTAACATTTGGCTGGTTTGTCTTATCAGACGTAGCTAAAGCTAAAGCGTTTGGATCGTTTATTTCAGTTTCTTTAGCTTTTGCGAACCATTTTTTGAATAAATCAATAGGATTATCTAGATCCTCGAAACAAGCGTCTATACCAAGTGAATTTTTGCCATTTTTTTGATTCATATATTCTATAAAATAATTTATACATTAAATAACTATGTCTTTTAATACTTTTGGTAAAATATTTAGATTTACAACATGGGGGGAGTCACATGGGCCAGCGATAGGCTGTGTAATTGATGGTTGTCCACCAAATATACCTATATCTGAGAAGGAAATACAAAAAGACATGGATAAAAGGCGACCTGGCCAGTCAAAATTTACCACACAAAGAAAAGAGTCGGACAAGGTTAATATATTGTCTGGTTTGTTCCAAGGCAAAACCACAGGAACACCTATATCTATTATTATTCATAATGAGGATAAAAGGTCTAGAGATTATGAAACGATAAAAAATAAATTCAGACCAGGACATGCAGATTTTACTTATTTTAAGAAATATGGAATAAGAGATTTCAGAGGAGGAGGACGTCAGTCTGCTAGAGAGACTGCATGCAGAGTCGCTGCTGGTGCAGTTGCAAAAATTATACTTAAAAAATTATTAGGTCCAAAATTTAATATAATTGGAGCTGTAACACAGCTTGGTTTGATGTCTTGCGATAAAGACAATTGGAAAAATTCGGAAATAAGAAAAAATCCATTTTTTTGTCCAGATAAAAAATCAGTTAAATCTTGGGAAAAATATTTATTAGCAGTGAGAAAATCTGGTTCTTCATGTGGAGCTATTATAGAAATAAGAGCTTCAGGAGTACCTGTTGGATTGGGTGCACCAATTTACTCAAAATTAGATAGCGATATATCCGCTGCTTTGATGAGTATAAATGCAGTTAAAGGCGTAAATATTGGAGCAGGTATGAACTCAGCATTTTTAAGTGGAGAAGAAAATGATGAAATCAGAAATAAATCTGGAAAAGTAAACTTTAAATCTAATAATGCAGGAGGTATCCTTGGAGGAATTTCCTCTGGGCAAAATATTGTAGCATCATTTGCTGTTAAGCCAACTTCTTCTATTTTAACTAATAGAGAAACAATAAACAAAGCGGGAAAAAACACAAAAATTTCTGTTAAAGGGCGTCATGATCCTTGTGTTGGTATCAGGGCTGTTCCTATAGGAGAGGCTATGTTATCTTGCGTTCTTTTAGATCATTACCTTTTGAATAGAGCTCAGTGCGGATAATTATAAACTTTTATTTTTTGCCAATACTATATTTGATTTAAGAGTATCCTCGATTTTTTCAGCAATCGACTTTGCATTTAATCCAGCAGTTTCGTACATTTTATCTGGACTGTCTTGATCTAGAAAAATATCAGGTAAAAACATTGATCTAAACTTTAATCCTTTATCAAAAACTCCTCTGTCAGATAATAATTGCATTACGTGAGATCCAAATCCACCAATTGCACCCTCTTCTATTGTTATAACTACTTCATGATTTGAAGCCATTTCCATAATTAATTTTTCATCTAGCGGTTTTGCAAAACGAGCATCTACAATTGTAATGTCGATCCCTTTTTTGTTTAAAATTTCAGACGCTTTTTTACATTCTTCTAATCTTGCTCCAAAATTTAATATTGCTACTTTTTTTCCTGTTTTAATTATTCTTCCTTTACCAATCTCTAAAATTTCGTTTATACCAGGAATTTCAATCCCTATACCATTTCCTCGTGGATATCTAAAAGCTGAAGGTCTATCGTTTATTTTAACAGAAGTATTTACCATTTTTACTAACTCCGCCTCATCACTTGCGGCCATAACTACAAAATTAGGTAAAGTTGAAAGATAGGTTATATCAAAAGATCCTGCATGAGTTGGTCCGTCTGCTCCTACTAATCCTGCTCGGTCTATTGCAAATCTTACTGGAAGTGATTGAATAGCAACATCATGAACAACTTGATCGTATGCCCTCTGAAGGAAAGTGGAATAAATTGCTGCAAAAGGTTTGTATCCCTCTGTTGCCAATCCAGCTGCAAAAGTGACAGCATGTTGTTCAGCAATACCTACATCAAACATTCTTTCTGGAAATTTTTTTTCAAATAGATTTAATCCTGTTCCTGAAGGCATAGCGCCTGTTATTCCTACTATTTTTGTGTCATTTTCAGCATGTTTTATTAAAGTTTCCGCAAATACTTTTGTATACGCAGGTTTATTGGTTTTTTTTTTGCTTTGCTCTCCGGTGACAACATTAAATTTAGTAACTCCATGATATTTGTCACCTGATTCTTCAGCTGGTTTATATCCTTTTCCTTTTTTTGTTACAGTGTGTATAAGGATAGGTCCTTCATGATTTGAGTTCTTAACATTTTCAAAAATTGTGACCAAATTATTAACGTCATGTCCGTCAACTGGGCCTATATAATAAAATCCAAGTTCGCTAAATAAAGTTCCCCCAGTTACTATACCTCTCAAAATATCTTCAGCTTTACCTGCCTTCTGACTGAATCTTTTCGAAAAGGCAGAAATTATTAATTTTATGGTTTCTCTTAAGCTGAAATAAATCTTTCCTGAAAGTAATTTTGGTAAATATTTGCTCATAGCTCCAACTGGTCTAGCTATTGACATGTCATTATCATTTAAAACTACAATCAATTTAGATTTTAAAGCTCCAGCGTTGTTCATGGCTTCATACGCCATCCCAGCACTCATTGCCCCATCTCCTATTACTGCAATTACATTATTACTATCGTTAGATAATTTTTTTGCGACAGCCATACCTAATGTAGACGAAATTGAAGTTGAGCTATGTGCGGCTCCAAATGGATCATATTCACTCTCTAATCTTTTGGTAAATCCAGATAGACCCCTTCCTTGTCTTAATGTTCTAATTTTATTTTTTCTTCCAGTAATTATTTTATGTGGGTAACATTGATGTCCGACATCCCAAACCAATTTATCTTTGGGAGTATTAAACACATAATGTAAAGCTACCGTAAGTTCTACTACTCCTAAGCCAGCTCCTAGATGGCCACCTGTTTCTGACACAACATCTATTAGTTCATTTCTTAATTCATCTGAGATCTGTTTTAGCTGGTCTTTTTTAAACTTTCTAAGATCTGCAGGGAAATTTATTTTTTCCAATAATTTAGACATTAAAATTCTCTCCGTAATATAAATTCAACTGTATCATTCAGGTCTTTAGCTCGGTTTCCATATTTTTTTAAGTTTTTTAATATACTGTTTTTTAATTTATTTGCATAGTTATATGCTCTTTTATAGCCTAAAAGATTAATTAGAGTTGATTTGCCTTTTTTTTTGTCTTTCTTAATAGGTTTGCCCGCTAATTTTTTTGATCCTCTAACGTCTATAAAATCATCCGCCAATTGAAATAATAAACCGATATCTTCACCTAAATTACTCAATAACTTTTTCTGTTTATTGCTTTTATTAGCTATACTGCCAGCAGCAAAACAGCAAAAATTAAATAATTTCCCAGTTTTTTTCTTCTGCATATCTATTATTTGTTTAAAACTTTTTTTTTTCTTCTCAAAACTTAAATCAAGTTGTTGTCCTCCGGCTATTCCAGTATGACCAGAGCAAAGCGCTAATTCTTTAATTAGTTCAACTTTTGAATTTTTACTTATGTTATATTTTTTGTCTGCTATCATTTCAAATGCTAGAGTTAATAAAGAATTGCCTGCTAACACCGCCGTAGACTCTCCATATTTGACATGGGTGGCTAGCTTCCCTCTCCTAATTTTATCATTATCCATACAAGGTAAATCATCATGGATTAAAGAATATGAATGTATACATTCAACAGCTCCACATACATTTAAAAGTTTATTCAGATTTAAATTAAAAATCTTACCTGTATTTATAATTATTGAAGATCTTATTTTCTTTCCTCCTGATAGAGTTCCATACCTCATAGCTTTAAGCAAATTAGTTTGTTTTTGTTTATTTAAATAACTTTTTAAAAATCCGTCAGTTTTTCTTGCATTAAATATAAGCTTTTTTCTTGTCATTTTTTTTTAATTTTTTTTAATGATGCTGATATCTCTTTGAATTTTTTTTTGAATAAAACATCCATATGACTATTCAGGCGGACAAGCCTTAAATAATCATCTTTTGAGTTATCTAGATTTGCCTCATTTTTTTCCAATTTCTTTAAAATTTTGTTAATTTCTTCTTTTGTTTCTTTTAAAGATTTACTTTTAATGTCAGCTAGAATATTTTTGCTTTTCATTTAATACATATAATAATAACATTATGAAAAATATCTATTCAAATATATTAAAATTTAATAAAAATACCCTTTTTAAAACATTAAGATATTTAAAAAAAAATAAGATTGTAGGTTTGCCTACTGAAACTGTTTATGGCTTAGCTGGTAATGCTTACTCGAATGAATCTATTAAAAAGATATACTCTATTAAAAAAAGACCTAAAAAAAATCCACTAATAATTCATTATTATGATTTGAGCAGAACATCGAAAGATATCAAAATTGATAATGATCTTGTAAAATTGTATAAAAAATTATGTCCTGGTCCGATAACATTTGTTGTTAAAAAAAAGAAATCATCAAAAATTTCTAATTTATCTACAGCAAAATTAAATACAGTTGCAGTAAGATTTCCTAGCAATAAAAAAACAAGGATTATATTAAAAAAGTTAAATTTTCCATTAGCTATTCCGAGCGCAAACAAATCTTCTGGTGTTAGTCCGGTTAATGCAAAAGATGTTGCAGAGGAATTTAGAAATAAACTAAAAATCATAATTGATGGCGGAGATGCTAAATTTGGTTTGGAGTCTACAGTTATAGACTTAACCAATAAAGCTAGGATACTTAGACCAGGGGTTATTGGGAATATAAAAATAAGCAAAATTTTAAAGAAAAAAATTTCTCTTGCAAAATCTCAAAAAATAATAAGATCCCCTGGATCTCTAAAAAAGCATTATTCACCAAACATTCCAATGAAACTTAATCAAATCAAAGCAAAAAAAAATGACGCATTTATCGTTTTTGGTAAAAAATATAAAAACAGGAAAAATACTTTTAATTTAAGTAAAAAATCAAATTTAAATGAGGCAGCAAAAAATTTGTATAGAATTTTTAGAAAAATAAAAAAACTTAATTATAAAAAAATTTCTGTTGTTAAGATTCCTTATAAAGGAGTAGGAATAGCAATTAATGATAGACTAAAACATGCAGCTAGCTAAAAATGAAATTAGAAGTAAAAAATCTAACAAAAAAATTTAATTCAATAGTAGCAGTCGATGATATTAATTTATCGATCGAAAAAAATAAAACACTAGGTTTGCTTGGCCCAAATGGGTGTGGAAAAACTACTTCAATTGGTATGATGCTTGGTCTTATAAAGCCTTCAAGTGGAAATATATTAATTGATGGAAAAGATATCAATAAGTCTGAAAAAAATTTACTTTTAAGTTTAATTAACTTTTCATCACCTTATGTCGAATTACCCAAAAAATTAACAGTTAAGCAGAATTTAGAAGTTTATGGACGATTGTATGGAGTTAAAAATCTCAAATTAAGAATAGATGAAATTTCAAATGATTTAAATTTAACCAATTATTTAAATAAAAAGACTGGAGAATTATCTTCTGGACAAAAAAATAGAGTTTCCTTGGCTAAATCCTTAATTAATAAACCAAAATTATTATTTTTAGATGAGCCTACGGCAAGTTTGGATCCAGACGTTGGAGATTTTGTTAGAAATTATATTGAGCAATATAAGAAAAAAAATGAATTAACAATTTTATTGGCTTCTCACAACATGTCAGAGGTAGATAGACTTTGTGATAATGTGATTATGATGAAAGAAGGTAAGATAGTGGATAAAGGAACATGTAAAGAACTTATAGAAAAACATGGAAGAAAAAATCTGGAAGATACCTTCTTAAAAATTGCAAGGAGTAATAATGAGGTGGCATAAAATTTATGGACTAAGTCTAAGACATTTTTACTTAATAAGAAGCTCTTTACCAAGAATACTTGACTTAATCTATTGGCCCTCAATTCAAATTTTCTTGTGGGGCTTTATTTCTAAATTTTTTACCTTAAGCTCGGACTACTATAATAATACAGTAGGTATTATTTTGTCCGCAGCTATACTTTACGATTTTTTATTTAGATCAAGTATAAGTTATAACATGATGTTTCTTGAGGAGATTTGGAGTAGAAATTTTACCAATCTTTTCATTGCACCAATAAAATTAAGTGAAATTATTACTGCTCTTACTATCACAGCAATATTTAGAACTTTGATAGGTTTGGTTCCTGCCGCTATATTAGCAATACCTTTATTTGGAGTTTCAATATTTGAACTTGGTTTGCCTTTACTTTTTTTACTAATAAGTCTTTATATTTTTGGAGTAACTTTAGGACTTCTTGTTACTTCCGGGCTTCTAAGATTTGGTCCCTCTTTTGAGAATATTGCTTGGGCTAGTCTCTTTTTTTTAGCACCACTAGGATGTATTTATTACCCAATAGAAATATTACCTGAATGGCTTCAAATAATTTCTAAAGTTTTGCCTTTAGTGCATATATTTGAAGAAATGAGAAATATTCTTATTAATGACGTTATAAATTATTATTCAATACTTAAAAGTGCCATGATTTCATTTTTATATTTCATAATGGGTATAATTATTTTTTACCTCTCTCACTCAGGGGCTAGGGAAAGAGGAACATTAATTAATATAGGTGAATAGAACATGCAATTAATAGATTGTTTTATGTATTTTGATGAAGATCTTGTTCTAGATATCAGGTTAAATACACTAAGTGGCTCAGTAAATAAATTTGTCATTGCAGAGGCTACTAGGGATCATGCAGGCAAAGAAAAAAAGTTAAATTTTGATATCAAAAATTTTTCAAAATTTAAAGATAAAATTCAATATTTAATAATAGATAATTTACCTGAAGAGGTAGGAAGTTTTAAAAAGGATTGGCAAGAATCTCATTTGAGAGATCAATTTCAGAGAAATTCTTTAGAAAAAGGTTATCGAAACTCAACAGAGGAAGATTTGATAATGATTTCAGATATTGATGAAATACCTAACCCAAAAAAAATTACTGAATTCGATAAAAAAAATCGTTATGGTTGTTTTGTTCAAAAAAATTTTCAATCAAAAATAAATATCTTAAATACTACTGAAAAAAATTGGAGCGGTACAAAAATTTGTCAAAAAAAATTTTTAAAATCTCCTCAGTGGCTTAGAGATATTAAAACTAAAAAAAGATCTATTTGGAAGTTTTATAAACCCAAGGAACCTCAGTTAATTCTTGATGGAGGCTGGCATTTCAGTTACTTAAAAAGTCCTGAAAGTATATCAAAAAAAATTAAGTCTTTTGCACACCAAGAATTTAATCAAGAAAAATTTACCAATATAAAAAATATTGAAAAAAGAATTAAAAATTATCAAGATATATTTGGAAGGGATTACAAATATAAAAAAATTGATCTTAATGATGATTTTCCAGAATACATTTTGGAAAATAAATCAAAATTTAGAGATTGGATAGTCTAAATGGTGCGTCCGGAAGGATTTGAACCCTCAACCTTCTGATCCGAAGTCAGACGCTCTATCCAGTTGAGCTACGAACGCAAAAAATGATAACTTAAATTTAAATGATTAATAACACAATTAAATTCTCAATTAAACCAGAAGAGGTGGGCAAAAGACTGGATTTAATATTAACAGAGAGAATAGCAGATCTTACACGGTCTAAACTTAAAAAAATAATAGAGTCAAAAAATGTAAAAATTAATAATAAGATTATTTCGTCTCCCTCAAAAAAAGTAAAAATAGATGAAAAAATTGTTGTGAAGATAACAAAGGATGAAAATACTACAATTCAACCAACAAAAATTAAAATTGATATAGTCTTTGAAGATAAGGATATTTTGGTAATCAACAAACCTGTCGGTATGGTTGTTCATCCTGGTGCAGGAAACTATACAAACACATTAGTAAATGCATTAATTTATAAGTATAAGAAAAAATTATCCGACATCAATGGCAGTTTTAGACCAGGCATTGTTCATAGAATTGATAAAGGTACTAGCGGATTACTTGTTGTTGCAAAAAATAATTTGGCTCATTTCAATCTAGCTAAACAATTTAACGAACACACCATTAAAAGAAAATACTTAGCATTAGTTTGGGGTGTTGTTAGACCATTAAAAGGAAAAATTGAAACATTCATTACAAGAAACAAAAAAAATAGACAACTGATGATGGTTAGTGAAGTCAGAGGAAAAAAAGCTATTACAAATTATGTGACTCAAAAGGTTTATGACATTAAAGATGTTCCAAAAATTAGTTTAATAGAATGTGAACTCCAAACAGGAAGAACGCACCAAATAAGAGTTCATATGAAATTTAAAGGAAACCCTTTATTGGGTGATAAATCGTATGGGAAAAAAAAAATTAAATTTAAAAAGGTCGATAAAAATTTTCTAAATAATTTAGAAAATTTGATGGGTCAAGCTCTTCATGCCAAAAGCTTAGGTTTTTTTCATCCAAAAAATAATAAATTTATGCATTTTGACTCCACGTTACCCAATGACTACAAAAAAATGCTGGATTTATTGAATAAACTAAGCAATTGAAAATTTATTATTTAATTTATATATAAACAACCGAAATGAGTAAAAAAAAAGAAATGTCAAATTTACCAACTCCTTCTGCTGGAGGCCTATCTATTTATTTAGCACAAATAAAAAAGTTTCCTATGTTAGACGCGGAAGAAGAATATATGCTAGCTAAAAATTGGAAGGAAAGAGGAAATTTAAAAGCAGCTCATAAGTTAGTTACAAGTCATTTAAGGTTAGTCGCCAAAATTGCGATGGGATATAGAGGCTACGGATTACCTGTTGGTGAATTAATTTCAGAGGGAAATATAGGATTAATGCAAGCAGTTAAAAAATTTGATCCTGATAAAGGTTTTAGATTAGCAACATATGCTATGTGGTGGATTAAAGCATCTATTCAAGAATATGTTTTAAGATCTTGGAGCTTAGTTAAAATGGGAACTACTACAGCTCAGAAAAAGTTATTTTTCAATTTAAAAAAATTAAAAAATCAAATAGCTCCTAATCAGGATGGGGATTTAAAAGATGATCAAGTAAAAGAAATATCTAAAAGACTAGATGTAAATTCAGAAGAAGTAGTAAATATGAATAGAAGAATGATGGGACAAGAAAAATCACTAAATGATCCTATTAAAGCAGGTGAGACTGACGAATGGCAAGATTGGCTAGTCGATGATAATTTAGATCAAGAATTGCAAATTTCTCAAAAACAAGAATTCGATGATAAAAAAGATTTGCTTTATGACTCTATAAAAATACTCAATCAAAGAGAAAAAGAAATACTGGAAGCTCGAAGACTAACAGAAAATCCACAAACTCTCGATGAATTAAGTAAAAAATATAAAATTAGTAGAGAAAGAATAAGACAAATAGAAACAAAAGCCTTTGAAAAACTTCAGAAATCTATGATTAATTCTAGTAAATCAAAAAACCTATTACCTAAAAATTAATTTCCAAAAGGATTTTCTAAAAGAATGGTGTCTTCTCTCTCCGGGCTTGTAGAGATACTCGAAATTTTAGCCCCAATAAATTCCTGGACTGCATGAATATATTTTTTAGCTTTCTCTGGTAATTTATTAATGTCTCTAATTCCTTTTGTAGACTCCTTCCAACCGGGAAAAGACTGATATATGGGTTTTACTTTCAATTGATCCTCCACTGCTGCAGGAAGATAATCTAATTCTTTTCCATTTATTTCATATTTAATGCACATCTTAATTTCATCAAATTCATCTAAAACATCTAGTTTAGTAAGAGCTATACCATTAATTCCAGAAATTTTAATAGTTTGTCTAACTAAAACTCCATCAAACCAGCCACATCTTCTTTTTCTACTTGTAACTGTTCCAAATTCCTTTCCTCTATTTCCAAGTAATTCTCCTATTTTATCTTTTAGTTCTGTAGGAAAGGGACCTTCACCTACTCTAGTGGTATAAGCCTTGGTAATACCCAAAACATAATTTATAGTGTCAGGTCCACAGCCTGAGCCAGTTGCAGCGGAAGAAGCAACGGTATTTGAGGATGTGACAAAGGGATATGTACCATGATCAACGTCTAACAAAATTCCTTGAGCGCCTTCAAATAAAATCTTTTTATTATTTGATTTGTATTCATCTAATTTTTTCCATACTGGCTGAGAAAATTTTAATATCTCAGGAGCAATTTTTAAAAGATCTCTCTTTAGTTGATCCTTTTCAAAAATTTTTTTACCTAAACCTTTTCTAATGGCGTTATGGTGAATAAGAACAGTTTCGAGTCTATGGTCTAAATTGGACTCTGAAACTAAATCCATAACTCTAATTGATCTTCTTCCAATTTTATCTTCATAAGCTGGGCCTATCCCTCTTCTTGTTGTTCCAATTTTAGCCTTTCCCGCCGCATCCTCTCTTATTTCATCCATTTCCTTATGAAAGGGAAGGATAAGATTTGCAGACTCTGAGATAATTAAGTTTTTTTTATCTACGTTAATACCTTTTGAATTGATCTCTTTTATTTCGTCTAGAAGTGCCCAAGGATCTATTACGACACCATTCCCAATTATTGAAATTTTGTTTTTTCTAACTATTCCTGAAGGTAGCAATCTAAGTTTATAAGTAACTCCATCTATTACAAGAGTGTGCCCAGCATTATGTCCGCCTTGAAAACGAACAACTATGTCTGCCTCTCTTGAAAGCCAATCGACAATTTTTCCTTTTCCTTCGTCACCCCACTGCGATCCTACGACAACTACATTTTTCATTATTTAAATTTCCTATCTACTTTAAAAGAACTTAAATGATTAATTGGTCCATGACCTTTTCCATAATTAAGATTTGATCTAATAGATTGATTAACATATTTAATTCCAAGCTCACAGGATTTATTTAGAGTTTTTCCACACGCAAAAAAAGTTGCAATTGCACTAGATAAAGTGCAGCCAGTCCCATGAGTATTTTTTGTTTTAATTCTTTTGTTTTTAAAAATTTTTAATTTTTTTTTGCTTAAAAAAACATCTTTCATAATTTTTGAATTAGCGTGACCACCTTTTAATAAAATGTTTTTAACTCCAAATTTGAGCAAAATATTGGCAGCATAAATCATGTCTTCTAGATTTTTAATCTTTGTTTTTGTTAAAACTTCAGCTTCAGGAATATTTGGAGTTATTAAGTAAGCCCTTTGTATTAATTTTTCCTTTAAGGTTTTTATCGCACTTTCATTTACTAACTTAAATCCCCCTTTAGCAATCATAACAGGATCTAAAATAATTTTTTTTGTTTTAACTCTATTTAATGCTTTTATTACTGACAAAATAACTTTAGACGAGTGAAGCATTCCAATTTTGATAGCATCAGGTTTTATGTCTTTACATGTAAATAAAATTTGTTTTTCTATTTCTTTTGGATTTATAGGAACTACAGAAGTCACACCTGTTGTGTTTTGAGATGTTATCGCTGTAACTGCAGTCATAGCATAGCTCCCTAATGCAGTGACTGTTTTGATGTCTGCTTGAATTCCTGCTCCTCCAGAGGAATCTGATCCTGCGATTATTAAAATTTTAGATTTAGGTTTCAATTTACTTTATTGACCTTTTAATTATTTTTATACATTTTAAAATTAATCTCTTATCATGTGACTCTGCCATGATCCTAATTTTTGGTTCGGTTCCAGATTTTCTGACTAAGATTCTTCCTTTTTGGCCCATAATTTTATTGGCTTTTTTGATTGCATTTTTGCATTTTTTTTTACTAATTATATTTTTGTTTTTAACATCAACATTATCTAATATTTGAGGTAAAGGTTTAAAAACATTTAAAAGTTTGCTAGCTTTTTTTCCTTTTCTCAAAGAAAACAAAACTTCTAGTGCTACTAACAAACCATCTCCCGTTGTTGCAAATTTTCCTAAAATTATGTGACCTGATTGTTCTCCACCAAGATTAAAATTTAATTTTTTCATTTTTTCTTTTACATATCTGTCTCCTACCTTTGATCTAGAAAATCTTATGTTTTCATTTTTTAAAAAATTTTCCAAACCATAATTCGACATCAAAGTTCCAACGACACCTCCTTTTAATATTTTTTTTGATTTCCATCTTCTGGCAAGCATGGCAATAATTTGGTCACCGTCTATGATTTTACCTTTTTCATCACACATGATTATTCTGTCTGCATCTCCATCAAATGAAATACCGACGTTAGCTCTATATTTCTTTACAGCTGATCTAATTTTAGATGGATAAGTTGATCCACATTTTTCGTTGATATTAAAACCATCTGGTTCTACTCCTATTGAAACTACTTTAGCTCCAAGTTCTTTTAATAATTTCGGGGCAGCTTTATAGCAAGCTCCATTTGCACAGTCTAAAACTATTTTAGTCCCTTTTAAGTGAAAATTATTTGGAAAATTATTCTTCAATATTTTAATGTACTTATCATTTCCATCTTCTAAACGTTTAACTCTACCTAGTAAATTTGGGTTTGTGAGTTGTTTTGTGTTTTTAGCGTCAATTAATTTTTCAATTTTTTTTTCTATTTTATCGGATAATTTCATACCGTCTGGTCCAAATAATTTTAAACCATTGTCAAAATAAGGATTGTGAGACGCAGTTATCATTATACCCATATTTGCTCTCATAGATTTTGTTAACATAGCTAATCCGTTGGTGGGTAACGGACCCAAGGTAAAAACGTGCATTCCGCCTGACACTAGTCCAGACACTAAAGCTGGTTCTAGAGTGTAACCTGAAAGTCTTGTATCTTTTGCTATTATTGCAATTTGTTTAGTTTTTTTTTGATTTTTAAAATAGGTTCCAGAAGCTAAACCAAATTTAAAAAATTTTTCTCCAGTAATATTTCCTTGGTTAACTGTACCTCTTATTCCATCAGTTCCAAAGTATTTATTTTTCATTAATTTTTAAAATTTGCCAATATTTTTTTAAATACTAATATCCCTTGATTGACTTCTTTAACATTGTGTACCCTAAAAATTTGTACTCCTTGAGACAATAAAAAAAGTACAGACGCCAAGGTACCACCAATTCTTTCCTCACTATCGTATTCTCCTGATATTTGAGCAATAAATCTTTTTCTAGATGTTCCTATTAATATTGGAAATCCTAGACTATGAAACAGAGATATCTTAGAAATTAAAGTCAAATTATGTTTCAGATCTTTACCAAAACCAATTCCAGGATCTAAAACTATCTTCCTGTTATTAATTTTTTTTATTACTTTTTCAAAAAAATCATAGATATCTAACAAAACATTTTTGTATTTAGGATTTTTTTGCATATTATTAGGTGTTCCTTGCATGTGATGTATTACTTTAGCAATATTAAATTTTTTTAATTTAATTAAAGAAGTTTCATCATAATTAAATCCAGAAACATCATTTATTAAATTTACTCCAGATTTAATTCCTTTAAGCATAATTTCTGATTTTCTTGTATCTAAAGATAGACAAATATTTTTATGTTTTTTTTTAAAATTTTTTATTACTTTTTCTATTCTTTTCCATTCTGATTTCACGGGGACAGTTTTCGAACCCGGTCTGGTGGACTCCCCGCCAACGTCAATAATATTTGCACCCGCTTTAATCATATTGCTTATATGTAGGTAAGATTTTTTTTCATTATTAAACTTTCCTCCATCAGAAAAACTATCAGGTGTTAAATTTAAAATTCCCATTATTGTAGGTTTGTTAAAATCAATATTGTTTAGAAATTTTTTTCTTTTTGAAGTTATTTTTTTTAAATCTTTTTTTACTTTACTTTTACAAAGAGGACCTAAAGATTTAATTTTTTTAAAACTAATAATTTTTGAGAGAGTCTTATGTTTATTCCTTTTAAAAATTTCAATCTTATCGAATGCTATATTTTTATTACCACAAAGAGGCAAGGCAAGTTTTTTTTTTATTAGTTTGGTAGCATTTTTCCCATAATAAAAATTACACGCTCTTGTGTAATATTTATTCATGCAGGGCTACTTTAAACTGCTGGTTTGGGTTTGAGACCTAATGAATCTAGAGCTGATGACTCTTTATTGTCACTTTCATTGTCATCTTTAAATGATCTTGTAGGTTTAATATTTTTTAAGATTAGATCTCTTATTTCGTCACCAGATAAAGTCTCATATACAAGAAGAGCTTTAGCTAATTTATGAAGATCATCAATCTTTTCTGTTAGAACTTGTTTAGCTCTATCATAACCTGTATCAACAATTTTTTTCACTTCAGAGTCAACTTTTTTAGCAGTTTCTTCAGACATATGTTGTTGTCTTGCAATCTGCCTTCCAAGAAAAACTTCATCTTCATTTTCACCATAAGCTATAGTTCCTAAATCTTTACTCATTCCATATCTTGTAACCATGTTCTTTGCCATTTTAGTTGCCATATCAATATCAGATGAAGCTCCAGATGTAATTTTTTCATAACCAAAAATTAATTCCTCAGCTATTCTTCCCCCCATAGCAACAGCTATATCTGAATACATTTTTTCTCTTGTGACTGATAACTGGTCTCTTTCAGGTAACCTCATTACCATGCCTAATGCTCTACCTCTAGGTATTATAGTAGCTTTATGGATAGGATCAGATACTTTTTCATTAAGGGCTACAATTGCATGACCGCTTTCATGATAAGCAGTAAGTTTCTTTTCGTCTTCACTCATTACCATAGATCTTCTTTCTGCTCCCATCATTACTTTATCTTTGGCTTCTTCAATATCTGACATCGTAACTACTCTCTTATTTTTTCTTGCCGCTAATAATGCTGATTCATTTATTAAATTTGCTAAGTCTGCTCCCGAGAATCCAGGTGTACCTCTTGCTATCGTTCTTAATTTTACATCAGGTCCAGTGCTAATTTTTTTAACGTGTACTTTAAGAATTGCTTCTCTACCAATAATATCTGGATTAGGTACAACTACTTGTCTGTCAAATCTTCCAGGTCTTAAAAGAGCTGGATCCAAAACATCAGGTCTATTAGTTGCTGCAATCAAAATTATTCCTTCATTAGTATCAAATCCATCCATTTCTACTAAAAGCTGGTTAAGTGTTTGTTCTCTTTCATCGTTGCCTCCGCCTAAACCAGCGCCCCTGCTTCTTCCAACAGCATCAATTTCATCTACAAAAATTATGCAAGGAGCATGTTTTTTTCCTTGTTCAAACATGTCTCTAACTCTAGATGCTCCAACACCCACGAACATTTCAACAAAATCTGATCCAGATATAGAAAAGAAAGGTACATTTGCTTCTCCAGCAATTGCTCTAGCTAATAAAGTTTTTCCTGTGCCCGGAGGACCAATTAATAATGCACCTTTTGGAATTTTGCCCCCAAGCCTACTAAATTTTTTAGGATCTTTTAAAAATTCAACAATTTCTTCAACTTCTTGTTTTGCTTCTTCAACTCCAGCTACATCATTGAATGTAACTTTACCTTGAGCTTCAGTTAAAAGTTTTGCTTTTGATCTTCCGAAACCCATAGCTCCACCTTTTCCACCTTGCATCTGTCTCATAAAAAATACCCAAACTCCAATGAGCAGTAACATAGGGAACCAAGATAATAATATACCTAGTAATGAAGGCATTTTATCTTCAAGTGGAGTAGCAACAATACTGACTCCTTTTTCAGATAATTTTTCAACTAGGTTTGGATAATTAGGTGAAAATGTATTAAAATTTGATCCGTCTGATAATTGACCGTTAATATTGTTACCTTGAATTTCTACCTCAACAACTCTTCCTGCTTCTACCTCAGATAAAAATTGAGAAAATGCAATTTTATCTTTTGAGACATTTGCTCGTTCAGGATTCTGAAATAAATTAAATAGCCCTACGGAAAGAAGTACTATCATCGCCCACATTGCTAAATTTTTTAAATTCATAATATTATAAATAGGTATTTTTTATTTAATAACAAGTATTAATAAAAGCACATTCTATTGTAAATAAGGCAAATTACTAAATTTATTAAGATATTATTGTTTTTTAGCTTTATATCTCTTTTTTAATGGACAAAAAGTCACCTCTTTTTTCTAAAAAACACCCTCCGAGAGTTAATTTCACTCTATCAAGAGACTCAACTTTTTTTAATGCATAAAGAACTTTTTTTGATCTAGGTGGGTAATATGATTTAGAAAAATCTTTTATTTCATGGCTTAAAACTTTAAGTTTTACTTCTTTTGATTCAAAATTAAGTTTTTTTATATTTATTAATGTTTCTTTTTTTTTTCTTTTTACATATTTTAGAGAAGCTTTTTCTAAATACTCATTCAACAAATCTCTAGTAGAAGCAAGATTGTTTATAGATTTTATAATTTGATCATGATAAATCCCACTTTTTTCCAGATTTTTTTTTAAAGATCTGATTTTTACTCGAAGAAACTTCTTATCTGTATTGCTAGGGTCTTTAATATAACTTCCAAAAGATTTTCTAGCGATAAAAACTAGATCTTTTTTTTTATAGTCCAAGAGTGGTCTTATCAATTTAATACTTTTGGTTAATTTAGTAATTTTTTTCATTGATGAAAGGCCTTGAATTCCACTACCTCTTGAAAGTCTTATAAAAAAAGTTTCTATCTGATCATCGCTATGATGACCGGTTAAGATAAAATTAGCTTTGTTCTTTTTTGAATATTTTAAAAGTAGATCGTACCTTATATTTCTTGCTTCATTTTGAATGTTTTTTATAATTTTTTTATCATTTCTAATTACATTTAAAATTATTTTTTTTTTATTTAAAATTTTCTTTACTTGATTAGCCTCCTTATTTGAATTTTTTCTAATTCCATGATCTATTAAAACAAACAAAACTTTTGTTTTAAAGTCCAATTGATACAGTTTGCTTAATGCAGCAAGTGCTAAACTATCTGGACCACCAGATATTGCTACGATAAATCTTTTGTTTTTTATAGTTTTTCTTAAATTTGTTTTAAAATTTAAGTAAATTTCTTGAATTTTTTTATTGTCTTTAACTGCGTTTTTAAGACTTCGCACATTTGAATTTTTTTTGCTCATATTGAGCTTTTTGTAACACAGACTTACTAGCTTTTGGATACTGTTTTTTAATTCCATTTATCATTGAACATCCTTGATCTTTTTCACCTAATTGAACCATGGTAATACCAAGTTTTAAAAGATTATCAGGAGCTTTTTTGCTTTTTGGATAATTTTGATATCCGTCCAAGTATGCAGATGCTGCATCAGAATAAAGCTGTCTAATTCTAAATGTTTCTCCATACCAATACTGTGCATTTCCGGCTAAATCATGATCCTTATTTTTGTCAATAAATTCTTTTAAAGCAAACTCAGCAGTTTCATAGTCACCTATTTTCATAAAACTTACAGCGAACTCGTATTGTTCTGCGGGAGATTTATCGGGCAATAGTGACTCTGATGTTTCTGGTTTTTCAGTAATTACTGTTCCTGCCGTTTCAATTGATTGAGTTTGTTGTGTTTCAGGTAAACTTGAAGTTTTTTTATACCCCGGAGCTGCTCCGAAGTCTTGTGGCTTATCTGTTCCAGGTAAATTAACTTTTTTTTTATTTTCTTGATCAATATTATTTGAACCACTTTTCTCTAGGTCGGAAAATCTTAACTGATTATCTGATTGAATTTTTGTTACTCTATTTGAAAGTTTATCTAACTTAAAATTAACTTCCTCAAACCTATTTGTTAATTCTCTAAATTGATTTTCTATTTCATTTAATTTTAATAAGTGTTTAGTTAAAACATCTTCGTTTAGGCTATCTGCAGAAAAAGTTGTAGTTACATCAGAAGATTTGTAAACAGCTTTTTCTAAAGTTTTTAAATCTTTTGCAATAATTTGAATTTGATTAATAATAGATTCCATTTGTTCTTCTTCTGAATTCGCTTTAGTATTTAAGAAAGTCAAAATCAAAAAAACAAGAAACAAATTAATATTTAAAAACTTAAGTACTTTCATTGTTCTTTCTTTAGTTGTAGATAATGGCAAAAAAAAGACCCTTTAGTTTTAGCTAAAGGGTCTTAAATTTTAGTAAATTCTACTATTTTTAATTAACTTTTACAGTAACAGATCTTCTGTTTTGAGACCAAGCTAATGGAGTAGAAGCTGTATTTACAGGTTTTTCTTTTCCATAACTAATTACAGATATTCTGTTTCCAGAAACACCATAAGTCATTAGATAATCTTTAGCAGCGTTAGCTCTTCGTTCTCCCAATGCTAAGTTGTACTCTCTAGTACCTCTTTCATCAGCATGACCTTCTATAGTAATATTAAGATTTTTGTTCTTTCTTAGGTACGTTGCTTGCTTTCTTAATGTATCTCTAGATTTTGTTGTTAAACTTGATTTGTTAGTAGCAAAGAAAACTCTGTCTGGAACACCACTTGCTAAGTATTTTACAGTTTCGCTTCCAGTGTAAACATCACCTTCCATGCCAGCTTTTTTTTGCGTAGCGCAAGCACTTAACGCAAATGAAGCTAACAACACCAGAATTACTGTTCTTAAATTAATTTTAAATTTCATATTTTCACCTTATGGTTTAAGTTGCTGGAATATTTCAAATTATACTAGATTATTCAAGTGTAAATTACATAATAATACCCTCACTTTGAGAGCAATGAGGACCAGGATGGGTCCGAAGCATCGGTTTCTGTCTTTATTTTCCTCTCATTATAGCCAGTAATATCAATAGACCATAATTTGGCTGAAAATCCTTCCCCTTTTTCGCCAGACTTGGTCTCTCTATAAAATACTAAAACCCTTCCGTTAGGTGACCAAGAAGGAGCTTCTTGATAAAAATTTTCAGTTAATAATCTCTCGCCTGTTCCATCAACTCTCATAACTCCGATATAAAATCTGCCTTTCCTAACTTTTGTAAAAGCAATTAAATCTCCTCGAGGGGACCAAACTGGAGTCCCATATAAACCGTTTCCGAAGGTAACCCTTTTAACATTGCTCCCATCACTTTTCATGACATATATTTGCTGAAGTCCGCTACGATCTGAATTAAAAGCTATATATTTTCCATCTGGGGAATATGATGGTGAAGTATCTATGGAAGAATGGTCGGTAATTCTCTCTACAACTCTAGATTCAAGATCCATCGTATAAATATCTGAATTTCCATCTTTGGCAAAACTCATTATTATTTTTTTTCCGTCAGGAGAAAATCTTGGAGCAAAAGTCATTCCAGGAAAATTACCTACAACTTCTTGTACTCCAGTTTCAATGTCTAATAAATATACTCTTGGAAGATTTCTAAAATAAGACAAATATGTTACTAGCTGATTTGCAGGATTAAATCTTGGAGTTAAAACTAATTCATTTCCAAGAGTTAGGTATTTTGTATTAGCTCCATCTTGATCCATTATCGCTAATTTTTTCACTCTTTTATCTTTTGGTCCACTCTCAGCCACATATATTATTCTTGTATCAAAATACCCATCTTCTCCAGTTAATCTCTCATAAATTTTATCAGATATGATGTGAGCTACTCTTCGCCAATTACTAGGGGTTGTAGTAAAGGCTAAAGCGATCATTTCTTTAGAAGCTGTTAAATCCCAAAGCCTAAATTCTACTTTTAATTTCTCATCTTTAACTATAATTTTACCTGTCACTAATGCTTGAGCTTTAATTAATCTCCAATCTTCAAACCTTGGTTTTAGATGCGCGATGTCAGGTTTTTGTACAAATGCGTCTTTAGCTAGTGGATTAAATAATCCAGTAGATCTAAAATTATTCTCAATTATTTTGGAAATTTTATCTCCCAATTCTTTTACTTTAATATTTTCTCGATTTTCTGATTTTGGATCAACATGAAGTGGTGATACAGCTATAGGTAAAGGGTCCAAATTTCCTCTTGTTATATCTACTTTTATTAAACTGTTAGCAAATGTAGTATTTAAAAATAGAATTAGAGATATAAGGATTAATTTATACATTTTAACCTTTAAGCATTTCTGTTGGATTAAAATTTAGTTGTAAATCTTTCCATTTTTCGTAACCAGTTGTAGGTACTTTGAGTGGTTGACAAATTCTCACAGCTCTTAAAGCGCTTTCTGCTAAAATTTTATAAAACTTTTGATTCGGTCTATTCATTCTTTCATGATCTAAAATTTCTGATTTCATTATTGTTCCATCTTTCTTCAATTTAAGTTTTATTCTTACTAAAAGATTGTCATCATAAGGTAATCCCAAAGGAATACTCCAACAGCCAAATATTTGAGCTCTTAAAGCATCTTCTTGAGACAAAGTAAGTCCAGTAGCAAAAGAATTTTTAACACTACTTTGAGTCAGTTTACTAGAGGTTTTTTCAGTTAATGCCTCTTCTTGCTTAGCTTTATCTATTAATGCTGCAATTTGATTAGTGTCTATAATTTCTTTTTTTTCAAATTCAGATGATTGTCTTATTTTAGGTTCTACTTCCTCGGGATTTTGTTTTTTTTTAACTAATTGCTTTTCTTCTTTTTTATCATCTGGCATAGGAATTCTATCGGGTTTTTCTTTGGCCTTTGCTGAAGGAGGTGCTTGTTCTGAGACTACTCTTTTTTCTTCCTCTTTTACTTTCTCAATAACTTTTCTTGCTTTGGGGGCGTAAGGTATGTTTGTTTTATCCGAGATTTGAATGAAATCTACCGAAATTATTGGAGGTAAATCTATTGGTTGTCTAAGCATAAAAGGTAAGCTTAAAATAGTAAGTAAAATTATAACTGCGTGAAAAGATATTGAGTAAATTAAGCTTCTTATCATTTTTCATTTAACTTTTGTAAGGCTCTGATATTAATGCCACTTTAGAAAAACCAGCACCAGATAAAGTTCCCATAACCTCTAAAACTCTTCCATAATTTATAGTTTTGTCACCTCTGACATATATTCTTGTATCAGTTCTATTTTTAGCAATTGCTAAAAGTTTAGGTACAATTTTTTTAAAAGTAACTTGATGTTCTTGAATAAAAATTTCACCTTTAGAGTTTATTGTAATTGTTAACGGTTCTTGATCATCAGGTAGAGAATCTGCTGCGGACTCTGGGAGATCAACTTGAACACCAACGGTAAGCAAGGGAGCTGTAACCATAAATATTATTAAAAGCACTAACATAACATCTACAAAAGGAGTTACGTTTATTTCACTCATTGGTTCATTTCTAGAGCGATTAAATTTAAATGCCATAAAATTAAATTATAGATAAAAATCTTTTACAGAAATTATCGATTCTTGCTACATATCTTTTGGAGTCACTATTAAACTTGTTGTAAGCTATTACTGCTGGAATTGCTGCAAGCAAACCTAGTGCAGTTGCAAATAAAGCCTCGGCTATACCAGGAGCAACAATTGCTAAACTTGTATTTCTTGAAATTGCTATTGATTGGAATGAATTCATTATCCCCCAAACTGTTCCGAATAATCCGATAAAAGGTGCAGTTGCTCCGACTGTAGCCAAAAACGTAAAATTTTTTTCTATATTTTTAATTTGATTGTCGGTTGAGATTTCTAAAACTCTCTCAACTCTTGCTGCTTGAACCGCAGATGATTTTGATCTTGTTTTTACTAGTTCAGTCATGGCTGTCAAAAATATTTGAGTTATGGGGTCATCAGACTTAGCAGGAAGTGTTTTGCTAAAACTTTCTGCAGATTTGGATTTCCAAAACTTATCTTCAAATTTTAGAGAGGATTCATTAATCTTTTTAAACATCCTATACTTGTCAAAAATTAATGCCCAAGAATAGACTGAGCTTGCTATAAGTATTATGATAACAGACTTAACAACAAAATCTGCTCTCTTAAAAAGTTGCCATAAGGTAAAATCATTTGCGCCTCCTAGGCCAACAACTTGAGTTGCTATTTCTTGTTCCATCACAATTCAATACTTTTAGAATGTGTCATGAATTTGACCTTAAATATAAAACTTTTTTTAAATTAAGTTTGTTTTAGTCCTCTTTAAGCCTTGTTTCGCTATAAAATCTTGCAATTAGTATAGCATCAGACTTGTTAACGTCTTTTTTTTTTGAAAGTTGGTCAGATATAGAGGGATACATTTCAATGGCTTTTGTCCTGCTAGCATCTTTAGAAGAATTAATTAAATCAAAATGTTTTTTCCATTTTGCTGGTCTAACAAAAAAAATAGGTAGTCCTAAAGCTGCACAAATTCCTTTTATAGCGCCAAATGTTTGACCAAAATTAAACATGCTTGTCACGCCTTGACCAGGCATAGCGCTTACGTTTTCAACAACAACTACCGTTTCTTCTTTATTATAAGAGATATCTTTTAACATTTTTACTAGTTGTGCACTATTTAATTGTCTTTTATTTTTTTTTCCTTCAGGCATAACTGGAACATCAAAAATTTCTTTTACCTTGTTGTTCTCCAAAACAGCGATGGCACCATTTAATCCAGGGTCAATACCAATGATTTTCATAAGTTAACTTTGCAGTTTGTGAATATTTTTTGGATATCGTCATCGTCATCTAATAATTCCAAAATTTTGACGATTTTTTCATTTTCTCCTTTGGGTATATCTAAATAATTATAAGGTATCCATTGTATTCCAAAATATTGAAGGCTTTTAACTTTTTCTTCTATTAAGTTCTTAATTTCATTAAAGTCTTCTTTCTTGGATAAAATTTCATGATGCTCTGAATTGCTTTTACAATCCATTGCCCCTGCATTAATAGCAATTTCTAAAATTTTTTCATCTGTAAATTCTTTTTTTGAAACATGGATAACTCCACAATGTTGAAATAGATGAGTTGTTGAACCGTGTTCTCCTAATCTACCACCATTTTTTTGTAAGGCTGTTCTGATGTTAGAAGCGGTTCTGTTTTTATTATTAGTTAAGGTTTCTATAATGAAAGCGACGTTAAATGGTCCAAAACCCTCATACCTTAGATTTTCAAAGCTCTCGTTTAAATTAAGTTCAGATTTATTAATTGCTCTTTCTATATTATCTTTTGGCATATTATATTGTTTTGCAGCTTGTATCGCAGATCTTAATCTAGGGTTTGAACTTGGATCTTTAGCACCAAGTTTTGCTGCAACTGTAATTTCTCTGGATAGTTTTGAAAAAAGATTTGATCTTTGTTTGTCCTGACGTCCTTTTTTATGTTTAATACCTGCCCAATGTGAATGACCTGCCATCTATTATATTCTTTCCTCTAAAGAACCTCCAACAATAATTGGTTGAGTTTTAAGCGCTAAACCGGTTTCATCTGAAGCGCAAACAAACAATCCTGAGATAGTAGCAGAACCTTTTGCAGGAAAATGTCTTACAGCAGATGGATCTTTTAAAAATTTTTTTAAGGAATTATCTCTATTCATTCCGATTACAGATTTATAATCTCCACACATACCTAAATCTGTTTGATATGCTGTTCCTTTGTCCATTATTAAATGATCTGAAGTTGGGACATGAGTATGTGTTCCAACAACCATTGTTGCTTTGCCATCAAATAAGTATCCCATAGCCATTTTTTCACTTGTTATTTCCGCATGTACATCTACTGCTATAAAATCAGCATCTTTTTTTAATCTTACTTTTTTAAGAAAATTATTTGCTGCTTTGAATGCATCATCGCATTTTTTCATAAAGATATTTCCCATTAAATTTACAACAGCCACTCGTTTATTATTTTTTGACTTAAAAATACCAAAGCCATTTCCAGGAGATCCCTCAGGTAAATTAATAGGTCGCAATAATCTTTTTTCAGAAGAGATAAATTCTGCAGCTTCTTTTTCATCCCAAATATGATTGCCTGAAGTAATTACGTCTGCTCCAACTTTAAAAAATTCCTCAGCAATTGATTTAGTTATACCTACACCAGCATCACCAGAATTTTCTCCGTTAATTATTACAAAATCTGCTTTTTTTTTCTTTATTAAATCTGGTAATTTTTCTGATATTGCCTTTCTTCCAGGTGGGCCAAACACATCGCCTAAAATTAAAATATTCATTTTATTTATATTAAATAATACCTTTCTCAGTTAAGATATAGTCTAGTTTTACATCAAACTTCGATGTTGGAAGTTTATGGTATTTTTGAAACGAAAAAGCAACTCCAATGGTAAGGATATCTTTATTTAAAGATAAATATTTATTAAAAAACCTATCGTAATATCCTTTTCCATATCCAAGTCTAAAATTATTTTTATCATAGGCTAAAAGAGGTACTAATGCTACATCGGGTATATAAGATTTTTTGTTATTAATTGGTTCAAGTATTCCAAATCTGTTTATTTTCAAAACACCTAAAGTATCCCATTGAGCAAATGTCATTTTATTGTTAGATCTAACAACTGGTAGAAGAGCTCTAATATTTTTTTTTCCTTTCAATAGTTTAAGTATTTTTAAGGTATTTACCTCATAATTTGAGGGGTAATATAGTGATAAAAAAATAATTTTCTTTCGTTGTAGTTTTTTTAACAAATTAATTAAGGGCCTAAAAAAATTTTGATCAATTTCAAAATAATTTTTTTTTCTCTTTCTAAAATAAATATTTCTCAGTTGTTGTTTAGTCGGCATTTACTGAATTTTAGACTTAGATTCAGTTTTTTCTATTATCTGCTCAAGAGACTTAGTGGTTCTGTCTAGCATTGTCTCGTATAAATTGGAGCTATCTTCTATAGTTTTCTTAAAATTTTCAATTTCAGAGTTTAAGTTATCAATTTCAAGATCTTTTTTTTCTTTGTAAGAAATTGCTAAGGATTTTAATTCAATAAATTTCTTAGATAGTTCATCTAATTTTGTTTTTTGTGAGTTAACCCTACTTTTAAGATCAAAATATTCATCTATTAATTGGATGGTTGTAATCAATAAAAGTTTATTCTCACCTATATTTCCAAGTCTATCTTTTAATTCTTTATACTTTTTATCTAGAAACACAGTTAATTTCTTTAAAGACTCCTCCTGCCCTTCGTCGCAAGAAAGCAAATAATCTTTATTATTAAATCTTATATTTACGTTTGCCATTTTTCTATTTCCTCAACTAGTTCCTCAGTTTCTTGGCTTAAATCCTCTATCTCCTGACTAAATTGCTCCTCCATCTCAGTTTTTTTATTTGCCTCCTCTTGTAATTTAATTAATTTGTTTTTTAAATATTTGTGTTCCCTTAAAAGCTCGGTATGTTTATTCTCTAATTCTTTTTTTTCACTTTCTAATTGATTTTTTTCAACTTTAATTTTTTCAGTGTTGTTTGTCGACTGTGAATAACTGTTGGACAAAACGCTTAATCTATCAATTAGATTATTTAATTTTTTTTCTTTATTTTCTAAATTATTCATTTGTTTATTTTATACCATAATATTGATATAGAGACTTTAAGTCTATATAGGTAATCTGAAAGTGACTATAAAATTAAAGCAATTAGCAAACGCAATTAGATTTTTGTCGATCGATGCTGTGCAAAAAGCAAAGTCAGGACATCCTGGCATGCCTATGGGTATGGCCGATGTAGCGTCGGTACTTTTTAAATACCACCTGAGGTTTAATCCTGAAAATCCTGGATGGATTAATAGAGATAGATTTATTTTGTCAGCAGGACATGGTTCGATGCTTTTATATTCTTTACTTTATTTAACTGGATATAAAAGTGTTTCTTTGAATGATATTAAGAATTTTAGACAACTCGACTCTATTTGCGCTGGTCATCCAGAGTACAAAAAAAATTCGGGAATAGAAACTACAACTGGTCCACTTGGACAAGGTTTAGGAAATTCCGTTGGTATCGCTATTGGGGAAGAAATTTTCAGAAAAAAATTTGGATCTAAAATTATTAATCACAAAACTTATGTTATTGCCAGCGACGGTGATTTGATGGAAGGAATAAGTCATGAAGTGATGAGTTTGGCTGGTCATCTTAAACTTAAAAACTTAATCGTTCTTTTTGATAATAACAAAATTTCTATAGACGGATCTACCTCTTTAAGCGTTTCAGACAACTTTAAAAAAAGGTTTGAAGGTTATGGATGGAACTTTCAAGAGATAAATGGTCATAATGAAAAACTAATTTCAAATGCAATAAAAAAGGCATCAAAATCAAATAAGCCGAATTTAATATCTTGTAAAACTATAATTGGTTATGGTTCTCCTAATAAGTCTGGAAAGGCCTCATCTCATGGTTCTCCTTTAGGCGAAGAAGAAATTGAACTAGTAAGAAAAAAATTGAATTGGAGGTGGAGTTCTTTTGAAACACCAAAAGAAATTTTAGAAGCATGGAGGGCGATCGGAAAAAAAGGTGGATTAATCGAGAAAGATTGGGAAGAAAGTTTCAGTAAAATAAGTCCAAAAATTAAGGCAGAATTAAAAAAAATGACTAAAGGATTTAATGTAGAAAATCTTGAGAAAATTATTAAAGAAGAGAAAACAAAAAACTTCAGTTCTAAACCAGAAATGGCTACGAGACAGTGTTCATCTGCAGTAATTGAAACAGTGTCTAGTTTTTTACCTGGACTCATTGGAGGATCGGCTGATTTAAGCGGATCAAATAACACTAAAACTAAAAATTCCAATGTTATTTCTTCAAAAAATTTTAATGGTAACTATATCCATTACGGAGTTAGAGAACACGGCATGGCATCTATAATGAACGGTCTAGCTTTATATGGCGGTTTGATACCTTATGGAGGAACTTTTTTAATTTTTTCTGATTATTGCAAACCTTCTATTAGACTATCAGCTTTGATGGGTTTAAGAGTAATATACATATTTTCTCATGACTCAATCGGTCTAGGTGAAGATGGACCTACACATCAACCTATCGAGCAGCTTACAGGCTTAAGAGCAATACCAAATTTAAATGTTTTTCGACCAGCTGATATAAATGAAACTTTAGAATGTTGGGAGATAGCTTTGAAAAGTAAAAATAATCCAAGCGCTATAACTTTATCTAGGCAAAAACTTCCGTACATAAGTGATGGTTTTTCTGAAAAAAACAAATGTAGTTTTGGAGCTTATGAACTTAATATTACATCTCACGATTATAAATTAATATTAATTGCTTCAGGTTCTGAGGTTGAAATTGCCTTGGAGGCACAAAAAAAATTAAAGGAGGAGCAAATCGATACAAAGGTGGTATCAATGCCTTGCCAAGAAATTTTTGATAAGCAAGACAAAGATTATAAAGAAAAAATTCTAGAAACAAAATCTTGTTCAAGAATTTCTATTGAGGCAGGTAGTATAAAAGGTTGGGCAAAATATGTTCTTAATAATGGAGTTTCAATTGGACTAGAAGATTTTGGTAAAAGCGCGCCCTACAAAGATATATATAATCACTATGATCTAAATAGTGATAAAGTTGTAGAATTTGCCAGAATTTTACTTAAAAAATAATTCATTAAAAACAAATGAAATTTTTTCCAAAAAACCTTGATATTAAAAACAAAAGAGTCATTTTAAGAGTGGATTTTAATGTTCCAATTGAAAATGAAAAAATTTTAGATCCAACTAGAATTTTAAGTGTAATTCCCTTTGTTGAAAACTTAATTAAAAAAAATGCTAAGATAATTCTTGTTTCTCATCTAGGTAGGCCAGAGGGCAAAAGAGATAATAAATTTTCTCTTATGCCTATTTTTGAATACTTAAAAAAAAAAATTGGAACTAAAATTATTTTTCATACTGAAAATATAGATGAAAAAACTAAGCATAAAAGTCTAAATTTGAAGCAAGGAGAAATTCTTTTTTTAGAAAATATAAGATTTTATCCAGGAGAAAATAGAAATGATGAAAAATTTTCTAAACAACTCTCGGAACTAGGGGATATATACATCAATGATGCTTTTTCTTGCTCTCACAGAAAACAGGCATCAATTCACAAAATAACTCATTTTTTAAAAGAATCCTATGCAGGTCCGCTTTTAAAAAAAGAAATAGATTCTATAAATTTAATTTTGAAAGAGAAAAAATCTCCAGTTACATGCATTATAGGAGGTTCAAAAATATCATCAAAAATTAATGTAATATTGAATTTGATTAAAAACGTAGAAAACATCGTTATAGTTGGAGCTATGGCAAATAATTTTTTAGTATATAAAGGTTTTGAAATTGGTAAGTCGCTTGTTGAAGAAAAATCTAGCGAAATAATACATAAAATATACTCTGAGGCATTAAAGAATAACTGCAATATTATAATTCCAGAAGATTGCAAAATATCAAAAAGTTTTAAAGGAAAAGCTGAAAATAGAGAAAAAAATGAGATTAAAAGTGATGAAATAATTTTAGATGCTGGTTCAAAAACAATTGAATTAATTAAAAATATTATAGATCAATCTAAAACTGTTTTCTGGAATGGTCCAATTGGATATTTTGAAAATAAAAATTTTTCTGAGGGCACATTTTCGATAGCAAAAAAAATATCAGAAAATACAATTAATAATTCTTTAATATCAATTCTAGGTGGTGGAGATACCATTGCGGCAATTAATAAAAGCAAATTAAATTTATCCTTTACGCACTTATCAACAGCTGGGGGGGCTTTCTTAGAATATTTAGAGGGAAAAGACTTGCCTGGTCTAAGTGTTTTAAAATAAATATCGCTTATGACACTAGAAGAAATCGCAAAAAAAATGGTGGCAAAAGGTAAGGGAATTTTAGCTGCTGACGAAAGCACTGGCACTATGGAAAAGAGATTAAAAAGTGTCAACGTTGACTCAACTCCAGAAAATAGACTTAATTTTCGAGAAACATTATTTAGTTCAGATGCTATGAAAAATTATATTGGAGGTGTTATTCTCTTTGAAGAGACGTTGAGGCAAAAAAGTTCTAAGGGAATTTCCATCCCAGAACTAATTATGAAAAGTGATTCTATACCAGGTATAAAAGTGGATAAAGGAGCTAAAACTTTAGCTGGATCTAAAGATGAAAAAGTTACTGAGGGTTTGGATGGGTTGAGAGATAGATTGAACGATTATTATAAACTAGGTGCTAGGTTTACAAAATGGAGGGCGGTTTACTCTATTTCAGATAAGTATCCTTCTTCACAAGCAATTAAATCGAATGCTCATGCTCTGGCTAGATATGCAGCTCTTGCTCAAGAAGCTAAGATGGTTCCGATTGTTGAACCTGAAGTTTTAATGGATGGACAACATGATATAAATAAATGTTACGAGGTAACAACAAATGTACTCAACGAATGTTATAACGAATTAGAAATTCACAAAATTTCCCTTAAGGGTACAATTCTAAAACCTAATATGATTTTACCAGGATCTAGTTGCAAAGATAAGTCTAATTCAAAAGAAATAGCTGAAAAAACAATTGAATGTTTAAAAAAAAATGTACCAACTGATGTAACTGGTATAGCTTTTTTATCTGGTGGGCAAAGCGAACAGGAGGCTACTAAAAATTTAAATGAAATCAATAAACTTAATGATACAAATTTTCTTATCTCTTTTTCTTATGGTAGAGCTTTGCAACAAAGTGCTCTCAAAACATGGTCAAAGAATATGAAAGACACTAAAACGGTCCATAGCGTATTTAATCATAGAGCTAAAATGAATGGTATGTCGTCTAAAGCCGAGTGGTCAGAAAACCTAGAAAAAGAATTTGCCGCTTGAAAATTGAAAAGATTTATTTATCTAATTTCACCTAACAAAATCAATGCTGCTTTTTATTCAGCGTTAGAAAATGTCCTAGCAAGTAAAAGAGTTAGTTATTTTCAATTAAGACTAAAAAATTATCCAAAAAATAAAATTTTAAAAATTGGCAAGCTAATTAAAGATATAACTAATAGACATAAGGTCAAATTAATAATTAATGACAATCCATACATTGCCAAAGAAATTGGGGCTGCAGGTTGTCATATTGGGCAATCGGATACCTCTTTCCGAAAAACAAATAAAATATTAAAAAGAAAAATTATAGGCATAACCTGTCATGGATCAGAAAAATTAGTTACTCGAGCAATAAAAAACAAAGTAAATTATATAGCTATCGGATCTTTTTTTAAATCAAAATTAAAGCCTGATGCAAAAAAAGCTAAAATAAAACTCATTAAAGAAACTAGAAAAAAAACAAAAATACCAATTGTTGTTATTGGAGGGATTACTAATAAAAATTATAAAAAATTGATTAGTTTGGGTGCGAATTATATTGCAATTTCAAGTTATATTTGGAATAACCCCACTCTAAAACCAGAAAAAGCTATAAGGAAATTTAATTAATGAAAATATTAGCAAATGAAATAAAACCAGGAATGATAATAGAACATAAGAATGATTATTGGAATGTTCTAAAAACTCAACATGTTAAACCAGGAAAAGGTGGTGCTTTTAATCAGGTAGAACTTAAAAGCATTACTAAAGGTACAAAGTTAAATGAAAGATTTAGGTCAAGTGAAAACGTGGATAAAGCTGAGTTAGATGAAAAAAAATTTAATTTTCTTTATTTGGATGAAAATGATTGCCATTTCATGGATAACAAAACTTTTGAACAAATCTCTTTACCAAAATCTTTGACAGGAGAAAAATACAAACTTTTAAGTGAAAATCTAGAAGTGGTAATCACATTTATGGAGGAAAAGCCTATGTCGATTGATTTACCTAACAATATAGAATGTACCATACAAACGACTGATGCAGTAGTAAAAGGTCAGACAGCAGCTTCTTCTTATAAACCTGCAACCTTAGATAATGGTATAAATATAACTGTGCCGCCTTTTATTGAGTCTGGTGAAAAAATTATTTTAGACACTAGAACTTTAGAGTATGTGAAAAAAGTTAATTAATGAGAATAAGTTCCCCTAGTATGAATATCATTTATAGAGCCTGTACTAAGGCATCTAAATCATTAATAAGAGATTTTGGAGAATTGGAAAAATTACAAGTATCTTCTAAGGGGCCAGGCGATTTTGTTTCGGCTGCAGACAAACGTTCAGAAAAAATTATTATTGAGGAACTTCAAAAAGCACATCCAGATTATGGAATTTTGAGCGAAGAATCTGGAATTATAAACGCAAATAATAATGAAAAAAGATGGATCATAGATCCTATTGATGGAACCTCAAATTTCCTAAATGGTATACCTCAATTTGCGATTTCTGTAGGGTATGAAGAAAAAGGTGAGATTGTAAGTGGAATGATATTTGATCCAATTAAAAATGAAATGTTTTTTGCTGAAAAAGGTTCTGGAGCTTTTTTAAATAATTCTAGAATAAGAGTTTCTAATAAAAAAATTTTAAGTAATGCTATGCTAGTTACTGGTGGACCAAGATCAAGTAGTAAAAATAGAGATAATATTTTTAAAGAATTTGAAAATATTTCTAGCAAAGTTAATATTCCTATTCGTAAATTTGGCAGTGCTGCTCTTGATATGGCAAATGTAGCTTGCGGAAGGTTTGATGGTTTTTGGCAAAGAGAGTTAAATTATTGGGATATTGCTGCAGGGTTGATAATTGTCAAAGAAGCTGGTGGATTTGTAGATTTTATGGAAAAAGAGAAAAAAGTATCACCTAAGAAGAATATTATTGCTACTAATTCAAAAATTCACGAAGAGCTTAAAAATTTATTACAAAAAAATATTGAGTAAGAAACCTTTATCATATAAAACATTTTTCATGAAAAAGAAAAATATACACCCAGATTATCATAAAATAAAAGTAGTCATGACTGATGGTAGTGAATTTGAAACCAGATCTACTTGGGGTAAGGAAAATGATGTTTTAAAATTAGATATCGACCCAAAGTCACACTCTGCTTGGACTGGTGGTGCCCAAAAAATTTTGGATAAAGGAAGAGTTAGTAAGTATAATAAGAGATTTAGTAACCTTAGAAAAAAAAATTAATTAGATTATGTCAGAAACACCTTTCATGCCAAAAGCTACTGCTGTTTGGCTTGTAGAAAATACCACTTTAACTTTTAAACAAATTGCTAATTTTTGTAATTTGCATGAATTAGAAGTCAAAGGCATTGCCGATGGTGATGTTGCCAAAGGAATAAAAGCTTATAACCCTATACTTGCAGGTCAGCTTACTAGAGACGAAATAGATAAATGTTCTAAAAATCCAGAACAGTCTTTAATACTTGCCCAAAGAAGTGAAAACGTAGAAGTAAAAGAGAGAAAAAAGCCAAAATATACCCCTCTGTCTAAAAGACAGGATAGACCAGATGCAATACTCTGGTTAGTAAAAAATTATCCTGAGATGACTGATGGACAAATATCTAAATTGGTTGGTAGCACAAAAGGCACAGTTTCTTTAATAAGAAAAAGAAGTTATTGGAATTTTTCAAATCTAAAAGCAAGAGACCCAGTAATTTTAGCTTTATGCACTCAAGAAGTTTTTGAAAAGGCTTTGGCAAAAGCAAAAAGAAGAGTAGAAAGAGAAAAAAAAGCTAAACTTAAAGAAGAAAAACTAAAAATTAAAGAAGAAAAACTAAAACTTAAAGAAGGAGAAATTAATGAAGAATAAGGAACCTACGGTAGGAATAATTATGGGAAGTAAATCTGATTGGAAAGATGTTATGGAACACTGCAGCGAAATGTTAAAAGAATTTGGAGTAAAACATGATGTGAGGGTAATATCAGCTCACAGAACTCCTAAAAGACTAGAAAGATTTATTTCAGAAGCTGAAAAAAATAATTACGATGTTATAATTGCTGCTGCTGGAGGAGCTGCTCATTTGGCGGGTGTGACTGCTGCTTTAACAACTATTCCAGTTCTCGGAGTACCAATGCCAAGCGTAACAGATGGAATAGACAGTCTTCTCTCTACAGTTCAAATGCCAGCTGGTGTGCCTGTAGCTACGCTTGCTATCGGAAAGGCTGGAGCTAAAAATTCTGCATTATTTGCTATTGCTATTCTTAGTCGCAAATATCCTGCAATAAGCCAAAAATTAAAAAAATATAGATCAGATTTTGAAAGTAATATTCCAAAAAGACCTTATTAAATCCCTTATAGACAATTCTTTTTTTAAATGTTAACTACCTTTGAAAATTTAACAGGAGTTTTTTATTAAAATAGAAGTAAAAGATAATAACGTTGAACAAGCTTTAAGAGTCCTTAAAAGGAAGCTTCAAAGAGAAGGTTTTTTTTAAAGTTATTAAAATGAAAAGCAATTACGAAAAGCCCTCTGAAAAAAAAAAGAGAATAAAAACTGAAAATATTAAAAGAGTAAAAAAACTCCTAAAATTAAGAAATCGAATTTAATTCGATTAAAAATTAAGGAGATGAAATGCCATTGGGTAAAGTAAAGTGGTTTAATTCAAAAAAAGGTTACGGTTTTATTACTGAAGACAAAACAGAAAGAGATATTTTTTTACACGTTTCCGCTCTTGAGAAATCGAGATTAAGAGTTTTAAAAGAAGATCAAAGAATTAGGTTTGATATTAAAGAGGAAAAAGAAAAACTACAGGCAATAAACGTTAAAAAAGTTTAGATTCTTATCGCGGGGTGGAGCAGTCTGGTAGCTCGTCAGGCTCATAACCTGAAGGTCGAAGGTTCAAATCCTTCCCCCGCAACCAATCAAATTTTAAATCCTGATTTTTTACTATCAGTTAAAAAACCCTTAACCGTATCTTTGGTTAGTTGATCAGAAGATTTTCCAAATTTAATAACTTTTTCAATTACTTTAGGAGGCATAGTTATAATCTGGCAACCTAACTGCTTAGCTTGAATATAATTATAAGGCTCTCTTGTACTAGCCCATAGAATTTCAATTTTGTTTTTATTTTTTGTTATTTTAACTGCATCTTTAATAATCGGAACGGGATCTTTTCCAACGTCAGCCATGCGACCTGAAAAAACTGAAATTATAGATTTCGTTTTATTGTTTAGACATCTGTTGATTTTCTTAATTTGGGTAACCGAATAAACAGCTGTAATATTAAGTTTAATTCTTTTTTTGTTAAGTTTTTTTATTAATTGTCCAGTAAATTTTCCTTTACTGTTAATTACGGGAATTTTTACATATATATTTCTTCCCCAAGAATTTATTTTTAGTGCTTGTTTTTCCATTTCTTTAAAATTATCGGCAAATACCTCTAATGAAATCGGTTTTTTTTTGCAGATATTTAAAAGAAGTTTTGAGTACTTTTCATAACTCTTTGCCCCAGCTTTTCTCATCAAACTAGGATTTGTAGTAAAACCATCAACTATAGGTTTTTTATTAAATTCTTTTATGGTTTTAATGTCTGCAATATCGCAAAATATTTTTGTTTTAGGCATAATTAAATGTTTTTAACTATGTCCTCTGTCATTTTTTTTGCATCAGCAAATAACATCATAGTATTCTCCCTATAAAAGAGTTCGTTATCTACTCCTGCGTAACCAGGAGATAAACTTCTTTTTACGAACAAAACTGATTTACATTTTTCAACATCTAAGACCGGCATTCCAAATATTGGGCTTTGAGGATCTGTTTTTGCAACTGGATTAGTAACATCGTTTGCGCCAATAACAAAAGCAACGTCGGTATTTGCAAAATCGTTATTGATATCATCTAATTCAAATACCTCATCATAAGGAACATTTGCCTCTGCCAATAATACATTCATGTGCCCTGGCATTCTTCCTGCAACAGGATGAACTGCATAGGAAACTTTAATATCATTTTTCTTCAAGGTATCTACCATTTCTCGAAGAGCATGTTGTGCTTGCGCCACTGCCATACCATAACCAGGAACTATAATTACAGATGAGGCATTTTTTAAAAGAAAAGCAGCATCTTCAGCGTTTCCACTCTTAACTGGTTTTTGATCTTTTTTCTTTTCTTGACCTTTGCTTGCGTCTCCGCCAAATCCTCCAAGAATCACGCTGAAGAAGGATCTATTCATACCTTTGCACATTATATAAGATAATATCGCACCAGAGGATCCTACTAATGCTCCCGTTATAATTAATGCAGTATTTTCTAAAGTAAAACCAATTCCTGCAGCTGCCCAACCCGAATATGAATTTAGCATAGAAATTACTACTGGCATATCAGCACCACCGATAGGAATAATTAATAAGACTCCAATCAAAAAAGATATTGCTATCATGCTCCAAAAGAAATTCTCTGATTGAGAACTACATAGAAAATAAATTAATACAATAATCGATATTCCGATCAATAAATTCAAAATATGTTGTCCAGAAAAAGTTATTGGTGAACCAGACATTATTCCTCTAAGTTTTAAAAAGGCTATTATTGATCCAGAGAAAGTGATTGCGCCCACAGCTGCTCCAATAGACATTTCAATTAAACTTGCTAGTTTTATATCTCCTGGTGAACCAAGATTAAAAGCATCTGGATTTAGAAAAGCAGAAATGGCTACAAAAACTGCGGCAAGACCAACAAGACTATGAAACCCTGCTACTAATTCTGGCATTGCAGTCATTGGAATTTTAAATGCTATAAAAGCACCTATTGCTCCACCAACAAGTAAGAAAATAAATACGTAGATTGTTGATGTCGAAAAATTACCTACTGTTAAAAATGTAACAGTAATAGCAATTATCATACCCAAGATTCCGAAAAGATTACCTTGCCTTGATGTTTCAGGTGAAGATAACCCTCTGAGTGCAAGAATAAAAAGTATTCCTGAAATTAAATAAAATATTGCAGATAAATTTGCTGATATCATTTTTTATTTTTTTTCTTTTTTTTGTACATTTGAAGCATTCTTTGGGTGACTAAAAAACCTCCGAATATATTTACAGCTGCCAAAACTATTGCTAAAAATCCAAAAATATTTGATATTTCAAAAATATTACCTGATGAGCTCGCTAATGCGGCAATTATAGCTCCAACAATAATAACAGAAGAAATAGCGTTTGTTACTGACATTAAAGGAGTATGAAGAGATGGTGTAACACTCCAAACTACATAGTAACCTACAAATATTGCCAAAATAAATATACTAAATCTGAATATAAATGGATCAATTTCCATATTAATCTCCTTCTTTAACTAAAGTATTTTTAATAATTTCGTCTTCCATGTTTATAACAAATTGTTTTTTTTCTTTACTGAATAGATTTCTAATAAAACTAAATAGATTTTTAGCGTATAAACTTGACGCAGTAACAGGCAATTTGTTCATTACGTTTCCAATTCCAATTATCTTTATCCCATCTTTAACTACTATTTTATCTATTTCTGAGTAGGCGGAATTTCCTCCTTGGGTTGAAGCTAAATCAAAAATAATTGATCCTTTTTTCATACCGCTAATCATTTTTTCATTAATAATTCTTGGTGCAGGTTTTCCAGGAATAAGAGCTGTGCAAATGATTATGTCACTATTAGCTGCAGCTTTTTCAAGCATTTGAGATTGTTTTTTTTTAAATTCTTCTCCTGCCTCTTTTGCGTACCCACCTTTTGTTTCTAAATTTTCTGAACCTTCAACTACCAAAAATTTACCTCCCAAACTTTCTACTTGTTCTTTTGATGCAGCTCTAACATCAGTAGCTGATACTATAGCGCCTAATCTTTTTGCTGTAGCGATCGCTTGTAAACCAGCTACTCCAGCACCAATTACTAAAACTTTTGCAGCTGGAACTGTACCTGCTGCTGTCATCATCATTGGTATTGCTTTTTCAAATTCATAGATTGACTCAATTACGGCTCTATAACCGGCAAGATTAGCTTGCGATGACAAAACGTCCATTGACTGAGCTCTAGTTATTCGAGGTAATAACTCTAGAGAAAATGGATTAATTTTTTTCTTTAAAAAATCTTTTAAAATTTTTTTATTTTTACTAGGGTTAAGTATTCCTAACACTATAGAGTTTTCTTTTAAATTTTTAATTGTTTCATTAGAAGGACAGTTTACTTGAGCTAACAAATCTACATTTTGAATTAACTCTTCTGGTCTGTCAAAAAATTTTACATTGGAGTATTTTTCATCAGAAATACCAAGATGTTCTGCATATTTGCTTTCAAGATAAACTTTCAATCCTAAATCTATTAAATTTTTTGAAGTTTCAGGAGTAATAGATATTCTTTTATCTAGTGAAGTGTCTTCTTTAACTGAACCAACTATCATGATTGGCTTATTTTTTGTATTTAGCTGCTTCTTCGGATCCGCCAGTTGCGCTACCTTTGCTATAAGAGTGGGCTCCCATACCAGCAAGTTGTCCATCTTTGACAATTAGATAAGGTTCTCTAATAGGTTTTTTTTCAAAAAAGCATTCTAATATTTCTCTAACTCCAGCAGCATATCTTGCTTGAGCAGATAGTGAGGTTCCAGATGTATGTGCAGTCATTCCATGATTTGGCATTGTTCTCCAAATATGATCATTGGGTGCTGGTTGTGGAAACCAAACATCTCCGGCATATCCACTGAGTTGTCCAGATTCTAATGCTTTTGCAATTGCCTCTCTATTACAAATTTTTCCTCTAGCAGTGTTAACAATGTACGCACCTTTTTTCATTTTGCTTATCAGCTTATCGTCAAATAAATTTTCAGTTTCTGGATGGAGAGGGCAATTAATTGTAATTACGTCACAAACTTTTACCAAAGATTCTACTGATTCATGGAAAGTGAGATTTAACTCTTTTTCTACCGAATCTGGTAACTTGTGCCTATCAAAATAGTGTAAGTGTACATCAAAGGGTTTCATTTTTCTTAAGGCATCTAAACCTATACGCCCTGCTGCAACTGTGCCGACATGCATACCTTCCACATCATATGATCTTTGAACTCCATCTGCTATGTTCCAACCACCAGCTTTTACTATAGAGTGTTGATTGTGATAGTCTCTAACTAAAGATAGAATCATCATGACAATGTGCTCAGCTACAGACCTTGAATTACAATAAGTAACCTCCACAACATCTACTTTATTATCCATAGCCGCTTGTAAATCTACATGGTCTGAACCTATTCCTGCAGTAATTGCCATTTTTAATTTTTTTGCTGATTCAATTTTTTTTCGTGTTAAATAATAGGGCCAAAATGGCTGAGATATAACTATATCTGCATCAATTAATTCTTTATCAGCTTTGCATCCTTCAGAGTCTTTGTCCGAAGTAACTACTAATTTGTGACCGTTAGATTCTAAAAATTTTCTTAGACCCAACTCTCCTGAAACACATCCAAGTAACTCACCAGGTTTAAAGTCTATAGACTTTGGCGTTGGCATTGTCATGCCATCAGGATATTTTCCTAGCTTAGGAAGAGATCCAATTGGATAATTTTTTGGCATACCTTTTTTTGGATCATCATACAAAACGCAAAGTATCTTCATCTTTCTCCTATTTTTTAACCTTGACGAGCTTTGAATTTAGGATTTTTTTTATTAATAACGTAAAGCTTTCCTCTACGTTTGACAAGCTTAGAGTTGAGATCTCTTTTTTTTAATGATTTTAATGAGCTAGCTATTTTCATAATTTTAAAGCCTGGCAACGTCCTACTCTCCCGTACCTTAAGGTAAAGTACCATCGGCGCTGAAGGACTTAACTTCCGAGTTCGGAATGGGATCGGGTGTAACCCCTTCGCAATAATCACCAGGCAAAGTTTTATAATGTTTTTCTAATCTTATGTAAACTAAAAAAAATTAACTTAATTTGCCTTCTTTTCTCATCTTTTCACGAATTTTTGTAGCTGATATTTTTTGTATTTCTTCTGATAGAACGATTTCCTCAATTTTATATCCAACTCCTCTTCCGTAACATATGTTTGTTATGTTTGGAACCAACATGATTTTAAATCTGTTTTTATATTTTGGTAATAATTTTTTCTCTATTTTTTTTTTAATTGTTTCAAAATCAAAAGGATTATCATCTACGCCCTTTACGTCTCTAATTTGAATGCAAACCTGGCCAGTTTTTTTTATTATTTCCTCAAATAGGGCATAATGACCATCGTGAAACGGCTGCCATCTTCCCAACATTTGGGCAGTTGGTTTTTTGCTGTCCCATTTGTATGGAGCTACTTTTTTTTGATTTTTTTTATTCATTTTCAAAAAATAAAGCTAATAGTTTTTATTGTAAATAGATTAAAACTTTAAATTTACTTGTGTTTTTGGTGGGCGTGATAAGAATTGAACTTATGACCTCTACGATGTCAACGTAGCGTTCTACCACTGAACTACACGCCCAAAAATTTTTACACAGTTATTTGTTTGCTTATTTCTTCAGCAATAAATCTCATTCCTTTTGGAGTAAAATGAATAGTGTCTAAAAAGTATTCTTTTGTTTTTGGTATTTTTTTATCACAATCTACAAATTTAAGTTCATTTTTTTTAGCAATTTCTTGCATAATTAAATTTTCTTGAGAAACAATCTCATAATATTTTTTGTGTAAATTATTTTCTTTTACTGAAGGATGCAGATAAAAACAGAAAGAACTTAGAATGACATCGATATTATTTTTTTTGCAAACATAAACAAGATTTTGTAAATTTCTTTTAAAAACTTTTAAGCCCTCTTTACAATTTGAATTTAAATCTAAATCACCTTTTGAGATTACTTCTAAGATAGAAGATCTTATATTGTTAGGAAACCATTTTTGAATTAAATAATTATAAAATTTTAATGGAATATCTGGTATTTGGGTATTAGCTCTAAATTTTTGATACTCTTCTCCTAAATTTTTTCTACTGTGAGAATAGTCAGATTGAAAATTTTTGGTTAAATATGATTTAATGTCATTGTAAGCATGATATATAATAATTAAATCAGGTTTTGTCTCAATTGTTTGAAGTAAAAATCTTATCAAAATATCAGCTGAATTATATCCTCCCGTTCCACAATTATTAACCTCAACATTTGAATTTTTAGTCTTTAAAATATTTTCTAACTCCATTGGATATGAATAATTTTTTTTTCCATCAAAAATATAATTTGCAGTAGTTGAGCCGCCAATACAATTAATTCTAAATAAATTTTTAGGTTTAGGTAATTCAATATCTCTAGTTCCATCCGATCCATTATAGAAACCAAAATTGTTTGTTTTTAGTTCTGCTGAAAAAAAATTGCTACTCAAAGGATAGCTATATTTTTCTGATGGAGCTGTAGAAAAATTTCTTTTATATATATAGGGTAAATATGGATGTGGCTCTACATAAAATTTTTCAAATGGTAATTTTTTGATTACTTTATAATCAATTCCTTTAAAGATTTTATAAAAAATAATAAAAAAAGATTCTATTAAAAGAATTAATAATATCATTAATAAAAAATAATCTATTATAAAATTATCGATAATTTTTATAAATTTTGAAAGAAAAAAAGGAGTAATTAAAAAAAATAAAACAAAAAATGGAACTCCATAAAAGGGATTTTTAATTAATTTTAAAATTGATTTAAGCATACAAATTACCAAAGAGGATAAATATCGTCAGTATCTTTCTTGGAGTCTTTATCGTTTATTTTATTTTCCTCTTTATTTTTTTCTTTTTTAAAAATATTTTTGAGAACCTTTAATAAATTACATAATTTGTCTTTAATTTTATTCATTTTGAACTAGTTATTATTTTTTGATTTTTTAAGATTTAATAAAATTATATCGCAAAAAGCTTTGATGAATTTTAATGACCACATAAATAAAGACAATAAAGGATAACTAAAGTTTTTAATTGAAAATATCATTATTTTTATTTTGTCTAAAACAATATCTTTTTGATAGGATGGATTGTAAGTCATTGAATTATCCCATCTACGACTTAATGTTAGATACTTCGGAATTACTCTAGGTATTTCTAATTTCATCGACTTTAATATAAAAGCATAATCTTGGGCATAAATTATGTTTTCTGGATAATATCCAATTTTGGTTAAAAGACTTTTCTTAAACATAATTGAAGAATGGCAAAATAAATTTCTATAAATCATGTTTTTATAAATATTTTTTTCGATTGTATCTATTTTAACATTTTTAATTATTTTACCTGATTTATCAATTACCTTATACCAACTTCCTACTAATAAAGTTTTTTGATTTTTCTCTAAAAAATTTTTTTGTACCATAATTCTATTTTTATACGCTATATCATCTGCATCTAAGATAGCTATGAGGTCATTCTTTATTTTTTTTAAACCATAGTTTAGAGCTTTGGTTCTTCCGATATGTTTTTTTAAGGAATAAATTTTTATTTTATTTGTTTTTAATTTTTTTGCAATTTTTAATGTTTGATCTTTCGAAAAGTCATCAACTATAATTAATTCCCAGTTTTTAAAAGATTGATTTTTTATACTTTTTATTGATTTTTCAATAAAGGCTTCAGCATTAAAACATGTCATCAAAATTGATACTTTAGTTTTCATGCTTTATCTCGTTAATTAATTTCATTATTTTAATTTTATGAGTGTTACTTGTTATAAATGGGAAAAATTTTCTTTTAGATAATCTGAAACTTTTTTTTAATATAAAATCACTTTTTATTTTTTTTGAAAAATAATTAAATGGTCTATTAGTCAATTCATCTGAAATTTTACTATTAATCAGTAACTTCCATAGTTTTTTAAATATAATTTCATCTTGTTTAGAAAACTGACGAAAATTTAAATACGGTAAACAAGCTGCAGATAAAAACAAATAAACTAAATCATATCCATATAAAGATTTACTTGCTTTAAAAAATTCCCAATCAATAACTATTATTCTTTTTTTATTAAAAATAATATTATCAAAAGTAAGATCTCCATGAATATGAGATAATTTTTTTTTAGGATAAAATTTTATGTAATGTTTAAAAAATTTTATTAAAAGATTGTAATTTTCTGTTAGCGGTCTCCAAGACTTTACTTTAAGCCCATTGATTTCATTCAAATCAATAAAAGATATTTTTTTTCCTTTAAAATACTTTTTAATTAAATATTTTTTTTTTATTTTTATTCTTTTACAATACCAGGAAATACCAAGATTTTCTGAGTGTATTTTCTCTTTACCTTTTTTATTTTTATTTAATTTTCTGTATATTTTTTTTTGGGGAAAATATAGAACCTGTGTGTTATTTTTATGAGTTTTAATCAAGCGAACATCTTCTGTATCTTTGAAATTAAAAATTTTTCCAGAAATTATTTTGTTTTTTATGGTAGAAAACATATTAATCATTAATTTTTTTTAACAAAAATTTTGAAATTTTTTCTAGAGAGTTTATTTTTTCTTTATTCCCGAAGTAACTTTTTTTTATTGAAGATTTTTTCAATAACTCTTTTTTTTTTAAAGAATTTCTGCAAGTAATTAAAATTTTTCCTAATGTATCATTTAATTTTAATGATGATATTTTTTTTCTAACTAATAAATCAAATGTTACAATTTTTTTTTTGTTTTCTAAATATTTTGAGTCTACAGGTAAATTTAATAAAATTGTTGGCTTTTCTAAATAAATACTGCTAAAAACTGATCCACCGTAATCAGTAAAAACTAAATCTGATAATTTGAAGAGCTCTCCAATTTTTCTATCGCTTTTATCATCAACTTTAAAACCTTTTCTTTTCAATTCTGAAATAATTGAAGGCAAATAATTTATTGTCTTTGTATGAGGTCTAACTATAATATCATAATTTTTTAACAACTTTTTAAAATTATTAATCCAATAAATAATATTGGTACCTATTTCATTTGGGCTATTAACATGAGTTGGTATCCAAAATATTTTTTTCTTATTTTTACTAAATTTAAATTTTTTTTGATATTTTCTTATTAATATTTTTTTACTGTCTAGGTTGTTATATCTTGGATAACCTATGATTATGGTCTTTTTATTTTTAAATTTTTTATTGATGAGTTTGGAGTCATAAATACCATGAGTAAAAAAAATATCAAAATTATCTTTCCACTCCTTTTCAGGAAATTCCATTAAATTAAGATCCATGCTCCAAGGAAACTTTACTACACAATCCCCTAAATTTTTTTCTGGATAATATTTTCTTGATAATTTTGAAGAGCTTCCTCCTGCAACAAATGGCCGTCCAAAAAATTTTAGCAATAGTAAACTTAATTTTGTTTTTTCTAATATTATTCCTATTGATCTTGAATAGATAAATCTTAGTATTGAAACCACATCAATTTTTTTGGCACCAGACTCTCCTGTTGACAATAGTACTTTATATTTTTCTTTTAGGTATACTTTTGAATACAGTTTGTAATTTAATTTTTCTTTTTTAATTCCTATAATAATTTCTCTAGTATTGTTTTTTCTTTCAATTTCTTCATTATTTAAGTCGTTAACTAAGATTATTAATTTTTCTTTAGGGAGTTTATTTATCAAATTTTTATACATATCTATCTCCCTTACCCAATTGATGAGTATACAAATTTTATTTACTTTTATCATTTTAGGAGGTTATTTTAATAAACCTTTTTTCCTAAGTTTCTTTCTTATATTTGATGCAGCAATTTTTCTAAATTTTATAGGAGTTAATATTTGCTCAATTTTATAACCAACTTTCCTCCCATATACTACCTTAACAATATTGGGGACCTTTGAAATTTTAAATCTTGATTTAAATATTTTTAAGTCTTTTTCTATGTTGTCTTTTACCCGTCTAAAGCTAAAAGGGTTACTTTTGTTTGAACCCCCAACGTCTTTTACTTGAATATTTACCTGCAAATCTTTTTTGACGATAGTTTCAAACAATTTTCTATGTCCATCATGCCAAGGTTGAAATCTTCCTAGCATTTGTGCTGTGGGATTTTTATCATTCCACTTCTTTTTAAAAAACATATCCAAGATAATAAATTTCCAAAATTTTGCATCTTTTGTGGTTACTCTAAGATTGTATTTTTTTGGTTTTTTGAAAATAGGATTTATATCATCTAGGTGTTTCCGGATGTGTCTTCCAGTTTTTATTGTGTCAACCCAAACAATGAAATCTGCTTTAAAATACTTAAAAGAGTCTTTGTTTGGACAGATAAAGTCGACAATTACATTTTTTCCTTTTTTAATAATTTGATTAGATAATAAATTTAGTCGTTTAGCCTGTCTTATTCTTCCCTTTTTCGTAAAATCCCAGTCTTTATATTTGTTTCTTATAGCGTCTCCATTAAGCCAAACAGCACCTAAATTTCTATTCACTTCTTTTGCAAGTATAGTTTTTCCAGCTCCTGGTAATCCCATTATAAGAATTTTCTTAGAATTTTTTTTTTTAAACATCTAATTTTTTATTTTTTTTAAATACATTAATTATTTTTTTTAAAAGCTTAATGCAGCTTATTGGATGCTTACCCATAGCAGTTTCGCCTGCTAAAACTAATGCCTTAGCTCCCATTTCTAAAGAATTGTATATATCGTTTACTTCTGCTCTTGTAGGATATGGATTTGTTATCATAGTTTCTAAAAAATTAGTTGCTATAGCTATTCTTACATTTTTATGTTTTTTGGACTTTTTAAATATCATTCTTTGAGCAAAAGGAATATTTTCTATTCCTATATCTTTGGAAAGATCTCCTCTATCAATTAAAAAATTTTTTTCTCTCTTAAAAAAAGAGTCTAATGATTTTAGACCATTAGAAGTCTCTATTTTAAAATATTTATTCTCTTTTGGTAATAACTTACAAAATTTATCCATATCTTTTTTGGAGTTCGTAAAAGAAAGTGCAAAATTTTTAATTTTAAATTTTTTTGCAATTTTTATTGCCTCTAGATCTTTTTTTGTAACAAAATTTAAATTAATTTTTCTATTTTTTAAGTGAACACCCTTGTTATTTTCAATTATTCCTGATTTTGTGCAAATCAAAGAAATTTTTTTATTATCTTTATTCAAAACTTTCAATTGTAAACCTTCAAAACCAACATCTAAAATATCTTTTTTTCTTAATAGGCTAAAAACTTCCTCAGGATAAAAATTGAAACTTCCTTTATTTTTTTTTACACTTATTTTTTGTTTCAGCTTAATTTTTTTTGAAGAAGTTTTATTTGATTTAATTCTAATTTGAGCCCCTTCAGTATCTATACAAATAGGTACCGAGCAATTTTTTTTTATAAAAGATATTTTCTCTCCTAGTTTTTTCAAATTTACGTGAGACATATTAAGTCTTACCAAAGCTGCTTTGCCTTTAACAAAATTTAAAAATTTCTTGTTTAATGAGCTGGGTCCTAATGTTACAAAAATGTCTATGTTTTTCATGAAGATTTTAATTGATTTTTGCTAAAAAAAATGAAAATTTTTTCTTTTCTTTTTCTATTTCTATATTTCCAGAATAAAAGTATTTTAAATTGAAAAATTTTTTTATTCCTTTTAAATTATAAAAATAGTTTTTTCCGTATTTTTGTTTTTTTCTGTCATACATTGTCAAACAGTGTATCAAATAAGAATTTTTCTTTATTTTCTTTACTTTTTTTAAAAAATTTTTTATTTTTGGCAGAACGTACCAGCTAATATCATTCATAATGTATATATCAGGTTTTATTTTTTTTAGTAGTTTTTCATCTAAAATATCTCCATGAAAAATTTTATTCTTAATACTTGGATATTTTTTTTTGGCTTTCTCTAAAACTGTTTTAGAAATATCTACTCCATATACATCAAAACCCTTTTTTTTTAATTCATTTAAAATTTGAGGATATCCACAACCTAGCTCTAATACTTTAATCTTTTTTCTTTTAAACTCTTTTTTTAAATCCTCACAAAATCTAAATATTAAATGATAATTAATTTGATATCCTTTTCGATTATTTTTTATCAAATTCCAGGGATCTTTGTGAAATTTATACATTTCATCAAATTTTCCAATAAATTTTCCATTCTTAATAACAAAATCCTGATATTTCATAAAAAATTCGTCTTCTTAATTACTTTAAAAATTTCCATTTTATTGGCTTATCTTCTGGAATATTAATTTTTGAGATTTTTCCAAGAACTTTATCCCATAACATTGGGCTTATTCCTATTCCAGGCCTTTTGCAAATAATTTGTTCCTCTTTAATTTTTTCTCCTTTTCTTATTTTAACTTTTGAATAAATGCTTCTCCTTGCAAATTTTATAGACTTTATCTCAGACTTAATTGGTTTTTTATTAAATTTTCCTAATTTAATTTTTAAATTTTCGACATTTTTTCTGAAAAGTAAAATGTCTTCATAATTCATCGAGTGATAATGGTCATTTCCTGAAAGCTTTTTATTATCTGTAAAATGTTTTTCAAAAATTTCTGCTCCCATCATATTTGCAAATAACAAACTTGACATGTAACTATCTGGCAAAGTGTGGTCTGAATATCCTATGATATTTTTTGGAAAGACTTTTTTTAAATTCTTTATCATTCTTAGATTAGCGTTTATGTCTTTGGTAGGATAGTTTAAAATACAGTGCATTATTGCAATGTCTCTTGCTCCAAATTTTTTAAGTATTTTTACTGCATTTTTAATTTCAGAAATTTTTGATGCTCCTGTTGAAATTAATACAGGTTTATTAGTTTTTGCCACAATCTTAAGTAATGGATAATTATTTATATCTGCGGACGCAATCTTAAAAAAAGGAACCAATTTTTTTAAATAATGAACAGAACCTTTGTCAAAAGGAGTCGAAAGGAAGTTTATTCTTTTTTTTTTACAAAGATTGTGTAAAATTTTATATTCTTTGTAGCCAAACTTATCGTATTTTTTGAAGAGTAAATACTGGCTTTTAGTTTTTTCCTTTTTTTTATCCCAATATGCTGGGGAGTATTTTGACGCTAAGTTTTCAGCTTTGTATGTTTGAAATTTAACAGCATCTGCACCTCCTTTTTTGGCTAACAATATCATTGATTTTGCTCTTTTTAAGGAGCATCCATGGTTAACTCCTATCTCTGCAATTATATAAGGTTTTTTTAATTTTTTAAAAAATTTGTTATTCATTATTTCCTTTTAAGTAATTTTGTAAATTTTTTAAGTTTTTTTTTATTATTTGTTATATTTTTTTCATGTCTACGATATCTATACAGAGGAAGCTGTAATCTTGAAATTTTATAGTTTTGCTCATATCGCTTTCTTAATTCCACCTCTTCTTTGAGTAAAAAGCTTTCATTATAAAGGCCGAGTTTTATTAAATGAGAAGTTTTGAAAATTATTCCACATCCTATAGGTTTTTTTTCACAGTTTTCTCTTCGTAAAACTTCTTCTTGATCATTAACTACTAGATAATCACAGGCCACTGCATCAATAGTATTACTATTTTGTTCAATATATTGTAATAAAAAGGAAAGAAAGTCTCTATTAACATAATCGTCTGAATCTAGTCTTACAATATATTTTGACTTGGAAGACCTGATTCCGGTATTTAAAGAATGCGGTAAGCCTTTATTTTTTTTATTTGTAATAATTTTAATTAAATTTCCAAATGTTTTCATAACTTTTGATGAATTATCAGAACTTCCATCATCGACTACAATCACTTCGTATTGTTTTTTATTCAAACTCTGATCTAAAATTGAACGCAAACATCTACCTATAAATTTTTCATGATTATAACAGGGTATAATTACAGAAACTTTAAACATTATTTTTTTTAGCCAATATATGAATTTTGTCTAGATATTCAATATGATCAAAGCCAAGGTTTTTTAATTTTTTTTCTACTTCCTCTTCTGGATTAAATATATTTTCTAATCCTAAAGCATCCGGGTGAATTTCAATAAAAATATATTTAAGTGTGTTGTAATTTTTTTTAAGTCCATCCAAAATTTTTAATTCTGCGCCTTCTGTATCAATTTTTATAAAATTAGGAACTGGTGCTATTTTTTTTTCAATTAAGTCATCTATGGTGTAAGTTTGAATATTTACTTTTTTTTGTTTGTCTGTTTTAGATGGAGCTAGAGTTTCTTGAAATAAGCTGTGAGTGTCTTTATCAGGTCTTATATAAAAGTCTGATTTAGAAGATTTATTACTAATTGCAAATGGATATAATTTTACATTATGAACTTTATTAAGTTTTAAATTCTCTTGAATTGAGTCTAAACCTTTTTTTTCAGGTTCAAATACAACTACTTTTCCTTTAGGTCCTACTGACTTGGCAAATGGCAGACTATACATTCCTACATGTCCTCCTATATCATAAACAATCATTCCCTCTTCAATCTTTTTAAATAATTTTTCAAAAAAAATATTTTCATGTTGTGAGCCAATCTTTAGATGAAAATAATTAATTGGTGAAAAAGCTTTAAAAATTAAATTATGACCTGCATAATTGATTTTTAATAATCCATTATTTTTTTCAAACTCTTCAAAAGATTTTCTTTTTATCAACATGTTTTTTTTACGAATAAGAAAATTTTTTGGGTAATTTATAATTTTATAAATGAATAAAAATATTTTGTATAAAAACAAAATTTTTCTTAGTTTTTTTTTAAGATATAATTTAAATCTTAACATTTCTTGCGGACTTAGCTATTTTCTCTGATTTAGAATAAATCTTAATATTGTTTTTTTTTATCAAAGAATTTAAAAACAACAAGTTTTTTTTTGTATCAACATCTAAATTTATTTTTGGGAACGAGTAGATTTTTTTTATTGGCACTGGTTTGATTTTAAAAAAATTTTTCCTATAAAAATATTTAGTAACATGCTCAAGATCATTTTTATTTTTAGTTTTTAGGCTAATTTCATTTAACATTTTAGTAGAAAAAATTTCTGCTCCAAATCCATTAATACATTTAAAATTATATTTTCTTTTAGATACATGGTTAAATGCCAAATCACATTTATTTCGTTTATAGAAAGAAATTAATTTATTAATAAAATCTGGAGAAATGAAAGGATTATCAGCACAAATTCTTACTATATTTTTTACAGAGTATTTTCTGGCTACATCACAATATCTTTTTAAAACATTTCTTTCACTTCCAAAAAATATTTTAATTTTATATTTTTTTGCATATTTTTTGAAAATTTTATCCTCTGGTTTGTTTGTTGTTGCTAAGATAATATCGTCTAAAGATTTAGAAATTTTAGTTCTTCTAATCACCCAATCAATAATTTTATAATTTCCAATATAAGCCAAACTTTTCTTTTTTAATCTTTTTGATCCCATTCTGATTTGAATTACGGCAACGTAATTTGATTTTTTCATATTACCAATGATTTATTTAAATAATTTTCTTTAAAGATTTATAAATTATGTTTGGAATTTCTTTGTTCATTTTGACGAAAATTGGAATTGATATAGCTCTATTAATGTAATTTTCCGATTTTATGAAAGATCTTTTTAAATTTTTATATTTTTTTTTTAATTCTGACATATGAGACCAGTATTTAGAAAAATGCCAAGTTGAAGCCTCCGGTAGTATTTTAGTTTGTATCCCGTTCATGTTTAGAGATTTGCGGCATCTTTTAGCTATAGATTTATCTTTCACAAAAAAAATTAATGCGTCGCAAGTATCTATGTTCTTTTTAGGAATTTTTCTAAATTTTAGATTAAGTTTTTTTATTTTTTTTTCTATCTTATCTTTATTTAGCCTTTGAAACTTTAGCACTTTTTCTAATTTTTTAAGCTGCGCCAAGCCAACAGCGCCTTGAAGCTCTGTCATTCTGTAATTAAAACCGCTCGAACTTCTTGTATCTTCCCACCGAGGAACTTTTGGATTATTTTCGTGACCATGGTCGTGCCAAGCTTTCGCCCTGTCAAAATCTTGTTTTTTTTTAAAAACTATCATCCCACCCTCGCCAGTTGTAATAGTTTTTGCAAAATCAAAACTGTAAGTTCCTATTCTGCCTAATGTTCCTAATCTACTTTTTCCAAAATAACCCCCACATCCCCAGGCAGTATCTTCTATAATTGAAATGTTAAATTTTTTACAAATTTTTTTAATTTTATCCATTTCTGGTGAAACTCCCAACATATGAACTACTATTACTGCCTTGGTCTTTTTTGTAATTAACTTTTTAAGCTGGTCGGGATCCATGTTTAAAGTTTCATCTACATCACAACATACTGGTGTCAATCTTGATTCTATTATAGCTTCTACAGTGGCGACAAATGTAAAACTTTGAGTAATAACTTCATCTCCTTTTTTTAAATTTAAAGATGCTAGTGCAACCCTAAGTGCTGCTGTTCCAGATGTAACGGCTAAAGCATATTTGGAACCCATATATTTTGAGAACTTTTTTTCAAATTCTAAAACTTTAAAGGAGTTTTTTTTTCTTAAACTTTCAAATCCTTGTCTAAAAAGAATTCCACCATTTGAAAAAATTGAGTTGAGTTGTTTTTTTTCCTCTTTGCCGATTAGTTCATACCCTGGCATTTTTCAATCCTTTTAAACTCTTTTTAAGTTCTTTTTGATAAATTTTTCTTCTATCTAAATCGAAGACTTCTTCTCTAGGCAAGTATCTAAGTGTAATTCCCATCCTAGACGCTTTAGAAAGATTTTTATTGCTTCCATGAACAACTAATGAATTATGAACTATGCAATCACCAGGATTTAAGTTTGGAGTAATTTTTTTGAAAAATTTTAACGAGTCCAAATTTTTTAAAACCTGCGAACTCCCTGGTTTATATGAAATTTTATGCTCTAATAAACCCATTTTATGAGAACCTAAAAAATAAAAAACTGCACCATTTTTTTTATTTGATTTGCCGAGTGAAATCCAAATAGTTATGCCTTTTCCACTTTCAGTACACCAATAATAATTATCTTGATGTATTGGAACATCCCTTCCTGTCATTGCTGGTTTCGCAAATAATTCTGCTCCAAATTTTCTTGGTTTTATCCCTAAAATACTATTAACTATTTTTTTAATATTTTGCTCTTTCTGAATTTTGCTTATCCATTTCCATTTTTTTAAATTATGTAAAGAATTTATAGATTTATCTTTTAACAAATGTACTTCATGTTTTTTAAATTTTTTTAAACTTACTTTCAAAAACTTATCCAAATCTATTTTAATTTTTTTTATAGTATCTACATCTATCGTTTTTTTATAAACAGCATACCCATGCTTTTCGTAATATTTTTTATTTCTGTTTAAATTTTTTCTATTTATCATAAAACTTTATTTGTAAATTCTTTAACAGGATTTTCAACAACATGACAGTATTCTTTACAAAATTCATTTTTAACAAATTGTGTTTTTTTGTCATACCACCAATCGTTAAAATCATTAGCTTTTAAAAAATTATTTAAAGACTTAATGTTTTCATGTAATATTTTTGCATCTTTAAGTCTGCTGTAATATTTTAAAGATGATTTTCTTTGATGGGCTAACCATTTCGGCATCATAAGTATCGTAGGCTTGTTTAAAGCGATTGACTCAAAAAAACTTGTACCATCCCTTGTGTGAATAGTTAATCCATATTCAATTAAACATTTATAAAAATCCATTTTTGAGTTAGAAATCCTTATTAACTTTAAATTTTTTTTTACATATCTATCTAAACTTAAAAAATTTAATTTATGATTATAATCTTCAACTGGAAAAGGTCTAAAAAATATTTTATTTTTTTTCAAGTCAGATAAATATTTCAACAAATCAACTACATATCTCAAATAGTCTTTTGTTTTTTTACCATAAGTAGTACCCGATGTGTTGCCTGATTTATATATTAAGGGACAAGAACCTACCACTAAAATTTTATCAGAATTTATTTTCTTAATTTTTTTTTTTCCAATTAGCTTTATAGAATAAAAATTTTTAATCTTATTTTTTTTATTTTTCCACCCCCATGTAAAAAACTTATCACTTAATTTTATTTCTAAATTCTCTAAAAAAGATTGTTTTGTAATCCCATAGTTGCACCCATGTTGGAAATAATAAAGTTTACTATCTTTTGATATTGCTTCAGCAAGCCAAAATTTAAATATATCATCATACCACATGCCAGCAGCAGTATAAATTTTTCTATTTTTTACTGAAGGTAAAAATAAATTTTTGCTCAAATCTTTAAGATTTGAAATTTGCTCTAAATAATAAAATGGCAAAAATTCAAAGAATAAATCTCTAAGAATTTTTTCAAACTTATTTAATTTGAATTTAGATTTTAATTTTTGTTTTCTTATCTCATTTAAACTTTCTATATTAGGCAAATTATAATTAAAATCGTACCTGAAAGGAATATTTGCTTTTATTAAATTTACTAAGAATATAAATCTTTTATTTCCAAAATAAGTTCTGTAAAAAATATGCTTAGTATTTTTATCAATAATTTTTAAAAAAAAAATTTTTATCTTTTTAAAGATAAAGAATGATATATTTGTGCTAACATTTCCGTTATTTGAAAATGAATATTTTTTACTATTTATATTTAAAAAATGTAAATTTATTCCTTTCTTTTTTCGAAAATATTTTAGATAAATTTTTGAATAAAGTTTGAAATTCCATTCATCATCTTGGGAGACTACTCTAAAATCTAACTGATCTTTTGTAAGTAAATTAAATTTTTTGTCATTGTTTATTTTTAAATCATTAATTCTGTAATTTTTTAAAACATTTTCTAATGAATAATATCTATTAAATAATGTAGAAATATAACGTTCTAACCACGGTCCCAAAAATATTTCCCAGGATCGATTATTCCAATTAACTTTATAGTGGTTTTCTAAATTATCTTTTACATCTTCAAGTAATTTTTCATAATAAACTTCACAAATTTTTCTTTCACTTATTTCATTATTTTTTAGCTCTTTTTTATTCAATACTGTTAAAAACTTCTTGTATTTTGGATTTTCAATTTCATCAATATTGCACCATCCGCCAATTAAAATATTTTTTTTGTTTTTAAACCAGGTTTTTAACAAACCTGAAAAAACTAATGCAGTTTTTTTTTTCATTATTTAAAGATTTTTTTAGATTTTTTGAAATTGTTAAAGATTTGTTTTATTTCTGAAAGATCTTTTTTGGGAATATTTTCCTTATCAATTTTTTTTTCTTTATAATCAAAATAATTAACTTCTTTAATTTTTTGAAGATTATCAAGGCTATATGTGAACAAAGCTGAGTAATTATTTGTTTTTAAAAAAAAATTATATTTGCCTCCCCATATTGACTCAGAGACAGGAAATTTAGTTTTTTCAGATGAATAAAGAATATTTTTTCCGTCAAAACCATTATTTCTTAATGTATTTTTTTTTGAATATCTGGATAATAAACTTGGAAAAATATCTACAACTTGTAAAGTTTTTTTTCGTTTCGAGGCAAATTTAAACTTTTTGTCTTTGATATAAAAACCAATATTATTTTGCATTTTTGATAAAACTTTATTTGTTTTATTTTTTTCGATTCTTCTAGTCCCATGATCTCCTAAAAGAATAATTGAATAATCATCGAATTTTTTTTTATTTAAATATTTAAAAAAATCTTCAAGCCTGTTATCTACATACCTAAACAAATTCTCTAACATGACACTTTGATATTTATCTCTAACTCTCATATTTTTTGGAAAAAGATTTTGTAAATCACCTGAACTCTTAAAATTATAATTTTTATCACCCGACAAAGATTGTTCAGATAATCTTAAGTATTTTTTTGTAGGTCCGTGAGTATCAAAGATATGAGCAATAATAAAATTTGAATGATTATTGAAAAATTCTAATTGAGAACGAACATTTTCTAAAATTTCGTCTACAGAATTTTCTATGCAATGTTTAAAAATATCAACACCTCTATCGTGACCATAAGTTGGATTTATCCTAAGATATGGACTGTAGAACCCTGTAATAAAATTGAGATTTTTAAAACTTTCAAATATTGTATTTTTTACTTTTAAATTTGTTTGCGCTTCTATTTTATTTGATAAATTGAATATAGACTTGTAATAACTTAATTGATTATAGCATAAATGATTGCTCGTGTACTTTCCTGAGAGCAAATTACCAACGGATGGTAAAGTCCATTCTCCATTAGACCATGCGTTAACAAATCTATTTTTTCTACCGAAATAATTATTTGTATTTTTCATTAAGTTTGTAAAGTCATTACCTAAACCATCAACAATGAAAATTAATACCAGCTTTTTATTTTTTTTATCTTTAGAAAAAATTGGATTAAATACTAAATCTTCTTTATCTACTTCAAATCTAAAATTATTTTTATTTTTTAAATTGATTTTTAAAAAATTAACTGAATTATTTAATGTAAACCTTTTAAATATTTTATTATTTAATTTATAAGAGAAAAAATCTGATGTTTTTTTATTAATTATAATAATTACGTCTTTATATTTTTTTTTTAAATTTTTTGTAAAAGTCTGAGTTTTTAATAATTTTTTTTCTGAAAATATAAAATAATTGAAGTTAAAATATTTTATGCCATTAATATTAAAGTATTTGTTGTATTTTTCGTACTCATAAAAAACTTTTTGTGATCTTTTTTTAAAAAAGTTTATTGAATTATAGATAAATATGTAAATTTTTTTTAATAACTCTATCATTGATTATTCGCTTATTTTTTGTATCTTTTTTTTGTCTACTTTATAAATGCAATCACAGTTTTCTAGGCTTTTGCTTTTATGCGATATAATAATTACGGTACCGTAATTTTTATATTTAATTTTTATATTATTAATCACTTCCCTTTCAGTAATGGGATCTAAAGCACTGGTCGATTCATCTAAAAATAAAATTTTTGGATTTCTATAAATTGCTCTAGCAATAGATATTCTTTGCTTTTGTCCTCCAGATAACTTGATACCGTCTCTTCCAACTATTGTCTCTAATCCCTCCGGTAGCTCGGATATAAAATTTCCTAATTTAGAAGTTTTTATAGCTTCGTCTAAATTGTTTTGGTCAATTTTTTTTTCATAATTTGCAAGAGTAATATTATTTTTAATTGTGTCATCATTTAAAAAAATATCTTGTGAGACATAGCCACTTAATTTTCTCCACCCTTTAATATTTTCAAAAATATTTTCGTTGTTGAAATAAACTGAACCTTTGTTGGGTTTTAGAAGTCCGAGGATTAAATTTATCAGTGTGCTTTTTCCAGATCCAGTCTCACCTACAATTCCAATGAAATCACCTTTTTTAATTTCTAGGGAAAGATCTTTAAAAATTTCTGTTTCTGAATTTGGGTATTTGTAATTTACGTTTTTTATAGTTAATGAATTAAAATTTTTAAGATTTTCACTTTTAGTAAATTCTTCTATAAAGTTTTGGTCTTGGCTTGTTTTTTCAATTTTTTCAATTTCTTTAGCAACTAAATTTAGACTTGGGCCTTTTGCTTTAAAATTGTTTAAACCAACATTTATAGCATTAAACGATGGGACAAGTCTTACTATGGCAATAGCTAATAAAGTAATTCCAGGAATTATTTGATTGGTATCTTCACCGACTTGTATCAAATAAACAACTATTATAACTAAAAGCGTTATTGAAATAATTTCTAGAAAGATTCTTGGTAACCTATTTAAAAAGTTTATTAAAAATTGATTTTGCTCATGAATATTTATTTTATTCTTAAAATTATCAATTGCATATTTTTCCATTAATAAAATTTTTAAATTTTTTAGTGAACCAAATGTTTCGTTTACAATTCTGATCAATTTTTCTCTAATTGCAATATTTTCTCTTGCTCTTTTAAGAATTGGTTTTTTGACAATTAAATAGAAAAGAGAAGATCCTGTTACTAATAAAAACACTATAAAAGTAGTAGAAGAAGGAGCTTTTATCATAAGTAAAAGGACAAGAGCAATAACAACAAAAATTTCTCTTAAAAAGTTCAGTCCAAGTACTAAAACTGCAACTGCACTACTGATTTCAAGTATTATATTTCTGCTTAAATGGGATGGGTTAGTATTTATAGTTTGTTCGTATGGGGCTAGAACGTAATGGTTATATATTTTAGTATTTAAATCTCTTTTTACTTTATGAATAGTTTTAAACTCAAAATAAAGCAAAATACTTAAAAATAGATTTTTAATTAGAAATGCTAATAGAACCAGCCCTGAAAGTATTAAAATTAAATTAGAATAATTATTTAAATTTGATAAATATAATTTTAATTTATCAAATGGAACATGTTCTATAAATAGTTCAGGTGATAAAATAAACCCAACGAATAATGGGATCGTTCCTAAACTCAAAATCTCTAAAAAAGCTGCGATAGTTCCGGCAAAAAATATTAGGACAAACCTTTTAGGATAATTTTTTTTAATTATAAAGATTATATTTTTTAAAAAGCTAGAATTTTCCATTATATATTGAGTTGTAAAATTTTTTTAAGCTCTAGATTTTGTTTACTAAAAAAAGTTATCTTATCTGCGTATTTTTTCTTAACTGAATCCCAGTCTGAGTTACTTGCGTTTAAAACGAAGTCTAAAATTTCATGAGTTTTTTCCTCACTCAAGAAATTTGTCCAAAAAGGTCCGTTATCTGCTAATTTTGCTGGAAAACCAAAATTAAAACAAGGTAATTTCTCAATAAATTCTCCTCTTATACTAAAGCTTGCAGTGGGAGTATCTCTCGATAATGATTCATAACCTAATGCTGAGTCAATAAATACAACTGCATCTGCTTCGTCAATAAGTTTGTATGTTGTGTTATTAGCTTCTCCGTGTAACTGGCTGCTTTTTGGATAATATTTCCAATTTACTTTATCGTCCTTTATCAAATTTTTAAAGAATTCATATTCCTCTCTAGATGATGTTTTTCCTAAAACTTTTAGGAGAATCTTTTTTTTATTGCAATATTCTACTAATTTAGGAATTAATTTAAATTCAGCTTTTTTAAAATCTTTATAAGAGTACCATTTAGAATTGATATTATAATAATTTTTTTTATCAAATTCTTTATATTTGAAATAATTAAATTGAGAAATGAATAAAAGAGATTTTTTTTGTTCGCTTTTTTCGTATATTTCTTTTTTTTTTACTTTAACAAAATTATTCCTCATAGATCCAAGTAATAGTATTGTTCCATCTATATATTTTGAAAAATAATTTTTATAACTTTCATTGAATGTAAACAAATAATCAACTTGTAAATCTGTCTTTTTATTTAATGTTTTTTTAAATTCCTTTTCTTTTTGCATAATGCTTATATTTCGGAGTCCGTTTTGAATAGAAATTGTTTTTATATTTTTAAAATGTTTTTTTATTTTATAAAAATTATCTAAGTTGTCAGTATAAGTAATTATCAATTTTGGTTTAACATACTTAATATAATTATACTGATATTTTCTTTTTAGATTTGTTTTAATTTTAAAATCAAATAAGGCTAAAAAAAGAATAAATAAGTTTATTTGTTCATATCTTCTATAATAAACTCCAACTTCATCTCTTTTGAAAAAAGATAAAAGCATATTAAGGCCGTTATTATCAAATATTAATATTTTTTTTTTCTTTGGAGGAAAAAAAATATATTTTGTAAAAAAAAGTTTAAAAATTTTTTTTATAAAAGATTTTTCATCCTGGTAATTAATTGGTTTCTGAAAATTATTTTCCACTGTTTAAGTTATTGGTACTGATTTTGTTTTTGAATTTTTAAACATTTTCCAACTTTCTAATAAACTCTTTATAAATAAATTATGATCATCAATTGTTGTTCTTATTAGTGGAAGTTCTGCTTGCTTATTTTTAATAATATTTTTAATAAATAAAGAAATATAACTACTCAAAAAGGGAAGTTTTTTGTTTTGAAATTTAAGTTTTCCATTTAAGAAAATTTTTCCCTTTGTTTCATCATAAATTATTTTTTTATTGTTTGTAGTAATTAATAATTTACAAGACTTCTTTTTTTTATTGATCAAAGTGCTACTTAATAATCCATTACAATTATTTTTAAACTTTAATAATATTTTTCCTTCAGCTTCCCAAAACTTTCTTTTTTTAGTTTTTTTCCACTTTCTTAAATTGCTACAATTTACTGCTTTTAATTTTGTGTTCAAAAGCCAAGAAAATAAATTTATAAAATGTATTCCATTACAACAAACTCCCCAGTTATTACCTACAGCTTCTATTTTTTTAATTTTTTTATTTTTCAAAATTTTCTTTATAAACTTATAATATTTAAAACTTTTTCTCGGAATATTTATCCAAGAATTATTTTTAAAATTGAAATTCTCGAAAAATCTTATGTCTTCTAAAGATTGTCCTAAAGGTTTTTCAACTAGCCAATATTTGATCTTAAATTTATTCATAATTAATTTTGTAATTTTTACTCTGCTATCAGCAGTTGTTGCTACTATGGCTAAAAAATAATTTTTTTTTTGTACTTGAGTAGGTCTTGAATAGATTGTAACTCTCTTTTTAAAGCTGTTATTTCTCAGGTCTTTTTTTAGTTTCAAAATTGTTTGTTTTCTTTTCTCCAAAAGATGTAAATTAAGCTTGAATTTACTACCTTCTAGACCCTGAAGATACCTTTTTCCAATGTTTCCTAATCCAATAATTAAAATATTTTTACTTCTCATAAATTTTATTAATAATATTAATTGTTGAAGCGTGTTTATCTATTTTAATTAGATCATTTTTTTTTCTTTCAAATTCTTTTTTTAAATGATTTATCATGTTAACCAAACCGTCTTTGAGTTTAGATTTATATGTCTTTGAAAAAATTAGTTTATTATTTTCAGTATTAAAGCACTTTAGAGTTTCCAGAGGTTGTAGCACATACTCTGCTTTGTTTATTAATACCTTTACTTTCCATCTAGATTGCCTGTTCCATGTAGCATGATAAAAAGCGATATCTCCACTACTAAATTTTAATTTACTAGTTACTATAGATGGATTATTTTTGTGAGATTTTATAGTAATTATTTGTTTCAATTTTCCTCTGCAAAATACATCCATATAATCGATAAGATGTACTGAATTGGCATACATTAAAGAGTTAATTACTTTTTTATTTTTTTTTAACTTTTTAAATTTATCTTTATTTTGAGAATCAAATACTTCTATAATTCTATTGCCTTTATTTTTTTTAATTCTGTTTTTTAAATCTAATGTAGAATCATAAAATCTTCTGTTTAAAGCAACAAATGCTCTAGACTTATATTTTTTTACTAAATTAATTAATTTTGTTGCCTCTTTAATATTTAAACCTATAGGTTTTTCTAACAAAATTAAAAATTTTGTGTCAAGAAATGATTTACATATTTTGTTATTATTTTCTGCACTTACTGAAATTATAAGAATATCAATTTTTTTATCTTTTCTAAGCTCTTTGATAGAATTAAATATTTTTTTAATTTTATACTTTTTTGATAAATTTTTTGCTTTAGAATTTGTTCTAGAATAAATTCCGTATGTTTTTAAATTTTTAAAAGACTTTATAACTCTGATGTACTCCTCAGCCATATAACCTGCGCCTATGATAACAACGTTTATATCTTTTTTAATTAATTTACTCATAGCTCCGCACTTTGCAAAAAGCAAGTTTTACATTTATGAGAGTCATTTTTCTTATTCTTAAATAGGTTTAAATAAAAAATCTTTTTTATTAATTCTAGTTTTAATATTTCCTATTAAGATATTTAAATTATTATTATTAAAATTTACAATTTTAAAAATTTTTTCTACAAAAGGTCCTGAGTAAAATTTATAGTTTGAGTGTTCGTTAATTTCAAAGAGATTTCCAGTGATAAATCCTTTTTCGTTTTCTAGTTCTTTGCATTTATTTATAAAGTTTTTCAAATCTATTTGAAATTCTTTGAACCCACTTAAAAAATATTTTAAACCTCTAAGAAACTTAAGTTGCTTTATGACATCTTCTTTTTCAAAATTTTTGTGAAAACAAAATAAATAATCTCCTAATATATAGGCTTCTCTATTTATTAGTTTATTTTTTTTATATACCTGTCTAATAATTTTTGGTCGATATAATACGTGTTCATTTCCTAATTTTTTTTTAAGATCTTCTTTTAATAAATGAAATTTTTTTTTATCAAACTTAATTACTGTCCACATTTAATTTTTTTTCTCCAATTCTTTCTTTAATTCATCATATTCTTTCATTTTTCTATCCATGAAATTAATAGTAAGTCTTGTTCTTTCTGCTAAACCTTTTGGTGTTATTACATAACGCAAATAGGAAATTTTATTTTTTTTCTTTTGGAAATTTTGTAGTTTAATAAGACCTTTTTTTTGAAGAGATTTTAAGCAGTAATTTAGTTTTCCTAAACTAAAACCAAGTTCTTCAGCAATTTCTCTTTGTGAAGAATTCGGTTTCTTGTTTATTTTTCTCAAAACATTAAAATGATCTTGACTATTTTTCATAACTGTTCAATAATTGAACATTATAGCGTTCAAAAATTGAACAGTAAAGTAAAATTTACATCAATTTAAGTGAGCCAATTAAATAATATATGTTTAAAAATTTTAATAATAATTTGGGTGGTTTATGAAAAAACTAAAATTGCTTTTTTTTTCAGGAAAAAGAGGCGGTATTAATCATTTTATTCCTATTATTAAGAAACTAAAGAGACTTAAATATTTTGACGTTCATTTATTATTATCTGATATGCATCTATCCGAACAGTTTGGCAGTACTCATAAAAATTATAATAATTTGAAAACTAAAATTTATAAAACTAAAACAATAAAAAAAAATTATAAAGCATCAAAAATTGAAAGAGCATACTCATTGAGTGATGGAATGAAAAAGAATATTGATATTTTAAGAAAAATAAAACCTGATTTACTAATAATTCTAGGTGACAGATCTGAGTTATTTTCTATTGCTACTCCATCCTTGATTCTAAATATTCCTATAGCCCATTTTTATGGAGGTGATATTACCCAGGGTTGTACAGATGAACCTACTCGACACTCATTGTCAATGATTTCAAATTTTCATTTTGTTTCAAATCAGAGAAGCAAAAATAATTTACTTAAATTCAAAATAGACCCAAAAAATATTTTTAATGTGGGATTATCTTCTCTTCATTCTATTAATAAAAAAAACATATTAGATAAAAAATCAATTTTTGAAAAATATAAGCTAGACCATAAAAAGAAATTATTTTTAATTATTCAACATCCGGAAACTTGGAATTTAAAAGACACTAGAAAACAAATTAAATGCACTTTAAGAGCTCTGAGAAACTTTAAAGAAAACAAAATATTTGTTTATCCATGTTCAGATCCTGGATCTAAAATTATAATTGATGAGATTAAAAAACTTAAAAAAAATTATCTTAATAAAGTTTTCAAAGATATAAAATTTGAAGACTTTTATAGCTTATTTGACAATGCAGATATTATAATTGGTAATTCGAGTGCAGGTATTTTAGAGTCCCATTTCTTTAAAACTCCAGCTTTAAATATTGGCGATAGACAAAAAAATAGATTTCAAACAGTTAATATTTTAAATAGTGATTTTAATGTAAATAATATAGAAAGAAAAATAAAACAAATTTTAAATAAAAAATATGTTTTTTCAAACAGTAAATCTTTTTACTACAAATCTAATGGAATAAATAAAATCATTAAAATATTTAAAAAACTTAATTTTAAGAAAAAAGATAACTTTAAACAACTACTTAAATTAAATTAAATATGAAAATTTTAATAACAGGATCAGATGGTTACGTTGGCTGGCCATTAATTATAACTTTAGCAAAAAAATATAACCATAAAAAAGTTAAAATCGTAGGTATAGATAATTTATTGAGAAGAAGATTGGTTGGTAAAGTTAGAGCTCATTCTGCTGTCAAAATTTCCTCTTTTGACGAAAGAAAAAAATTTTTAAAAAAATTAAATAAAAATGTTTCAATGCAAAAATTAGATGCTTCCGATTATAAAAAAATTAATAACTTGGTTAAAAAATATAAATTTGATTACATTATTAACTTAGCTGCTCAACCATCTGCTCCTTACTCTTTCCTTGGAATTAATGAAACAAATTTTACCCAAAATAATAATAATCAAATATTAAGAAATTTCATTTGGTCAATAAATAATAATAACTTAAGTAAAAAATGTAAGTTGGTGCACACTACTACAACAGGCGTGTACGGATTTCCAAAAATTAAAATTCCAGAGGGTTTTCTAAAAAAAGGAAGAGAAAAATACCCTTTTGGATTCATGGCAGGTAGTTGGTATCACATGAGTAAATGCAATGATGTAAATAACTTATTTTTATCTAATAGAGTTTTTAAAACTCAATATCATGATTTTAGAACTGCAATAGTGATAGGTTTAAATTACGATGCCTATGATGCGTCTGATAAATTAAATTACAATACTCGTTTTGACTATGACTATTATTTTGGAGTTGTAGTGAATAGGTTTATTTCTATGGCTTTAAAAAAACAAGACCTAACAATATATGGAAAAGGGTTACAAAAAAAACCATTCATATCTCTAAATGATTGTGTCAAGTCTTTGGTAAATTTTATAAATTTAAAAAATGCAAAAAAATTTGAAGTTTATAACCAATATACTCACATGGTAAGCATAAAAGAAATCTCAAAATTAATACTAAAAAGCAAGCTAGTTTCTAAAAATGTGAAATTTAAAAATATTAAGAACCCAAGAATAGAAAATGAAACTCACAAAATGAGAATGGAGAATAAAAACTTTACTAAAATATTAAAATCTAAGGCTGAACCTCTTAGAGATACAATTTTTAAAACAATCAGTTTGCTAAAGGTAAATAAAGCTAAATTCAAAACTAAATTTGGAAAATAAATGAAAATTAAAGTAGCAATCCCATATACTGGTAAAGAAGAGTACAAATCAATTAAAAAAATTGTGTTTTCTGGAAAATTTGTTTCTGGAAAATTAGTTAAAAAGTTCGAAGAAAATTTTTCTAAATATATAGGTCTTAAATCAGCAGCGGCTTTCAATAGTGGTACTGCATCTCTTCATGCGGCTATGAATTCCTTAAATCTTAAAAAAAATGATGAAGTGATTATTCCTTCTATTTCGTTTATGAGCACTGCTACAGCTGTGCTACATCAAGGATGTACTCCAATTTTCTGCGATGTAAATCTTGATGATTATTGTTTGAATATTGAAGATTTTAAAAAAAAAATTACTAGAAATACTAAAGCTGTAATCCCGGTTCACTTTGCAGGAAATGCCTGCAAGATAGATGAGATTGTTAAAATTGCAAAACAAAAAAAAATTTCTGTAATTGAAGACTGCGCGCAAGCTCATGGAACAAAATATAAAAATAAAAAAGTTGGAAGTTTTGGAGATATTTCTTGTTTTTCATTTTATGCTACTAAACACATGACTACTGGAGAAGGGGGAATTTTATGTTCAAATAAAAAGAAACTTACTGAAAAATCCAAAATTTTTAGAAATCACGGATTAGTAAGTCGAAATGATCACGTAACTTTAGGATACAATTACAGAATGAATGAATTGGCTGCAGCCATGGGTTTAGAGCAATTAAAAAAATTAGATAAATTTAATTCTATAAGAAGAAAAAATTCCCTATATTTATTAAAAGAGCTAGAAAAACGAAAAAGCAAGTGGTTTGAAGTTCAAAAGATAGATAAAAGTATTTTTCATACCTATTTCTGGTGCCCCCTAAGAATAATTAATTCGAAAATTAGCATAGATGACGTGATTAAAAAACTTAAAAAAAAGAATATCGAAATAAGAACAAGATACAAATTTCCTCTTTATAAACAGAGAGTAATACAAAACCTCAAGATAAAATCATCTCAAAATTATAAAAAACTTTATTTAAAGAATTCAGAAAAAATTGCTGGTCGAATATTTGGATTGCCTAATCATCACAAATTAAACAAAAATCAATTGAATTATATTATTAATACTGTGGCAAATTTATATGATTAATACAAAAACCTTAGTTATAGCTGAAGCAGGGATAAATCATAACGGGAAGGTAAGTAACGCCCTTAAATTAATAAATATTGCTAAACACTCTAATGCTGATTTTGTCAAATTTCAAATATTTGATACTGAACAATTTATTAATAAGAATTTTAAAAATAAAAAAATTAATTTCAAAAAAATTTATAAAAGATTTAAAAAGTTGGAATTTTCAAGAAAAGATTGGAATAAGATAGTAATATTTGCAAAAAAAAAAAAAATTAAAATATTTTTTTCCGTATTTGATATTAAAAGTCTTAGTCTTATAAAAAAACTAAATATAAATTTAGTAAAAATTCCCTCAGGCGAAATTACTAATTTACCATTATTAAAATTAGTAAATAAATTTAAGATTAAAACAATATTATCTACTGGAATGTCATCCTTAGCTGAAATAAAAACTGCTATAAAAGTACTAAAAAATTGTAAAGTTGAGGTTTTACATTGCGTTTCTGAATACCCAACTAATATTCCAAATCTTAATAAAATAAATTATTTAAAGAAAATTTTAAGAAAAAAAATTGGTTTCTCAGATCATACAACTAGTGTCGTCACTCCAGCATTAGCTGTTGCATGTGGGGCACATATAATTGAAAAGCATTTTACTTTCAATAAGTTTCAAAAAATAGGAGATCATAAAATATCACTTAATCCTCGAGAACTTAGTAAGATGATTCAATATATTAAAATTGCTGATAAATCAAAAAGCAAGATTGTTCTAAAGCCATCAAAAAAAGAGAATGAACTAAAAAAATTAGCAAGAAAAGGGATATACTATAGTAAAGATTTACAGGCAGGCGATGTTATAAAAGAAAAAAATATTAAATTTTTACGACCTTTGGCTAAAAGTATACCTGCTGAAAAATACCAATTAATATTAAACAAAAAATTAAAAAAACAAGTTAAAGCTTTAAGAGCAGTAGAAAAAAAACACTTATATTAAAATTATGATTTATCTTTATGGCGCTGGGTCAAGATCTTCTTTAGTTTCTGATGTATTAAGAAAAAAATCTTCAAAAATAAAGATACTAGTTACTGATGATAAAAAAAAATCTAAAATAAAAAATTTTATCGATAAAGATAAATTTTTTAAAAAATTTAATCCGAAAATTGATAAATTAATTATTTGTATTTCAAATCCTTTTTTACTTGAAAAAAAATATAATTACTTAAAAAAAAAATTAAAATTTAAAGATATTGATCCAATTATTGATAAGAGTGTTAATTTACAATCTAATGTCAGATTGGGACAAAATACCATAATTTTAAGTGGGAGTAATATAGGTCCTAATGTAAAGATAGGTAAAAATGTTTTTATTGGAGTAAACACAATTATAAATCATGATTGTAAAATAGAAAAATTTACTACAGTAGGTCATGGAAGTAATATTGCTGGAAATGTAAAAATAGGTTCAGGTTGTTTGTTGGGTATCTCCACTACTGTCATAAATAATATAAAAATAGCAAGTAAAACACTTGTTGGTTCAGCATCTAATGTTTTAAAAAATTGCAAAGCTAACTCTGTATATTTTGGTAATCCTGCAAAATGGATCAGAAAAAATGATTAATAGTGAATTAAAAAATCTTTGCGTAAACACTCTGACACCGCTAAGTGAAGTTTTATTTAAAATACAAAAATACGGAAAAAATGGAGTTTTTGTTGTAGACAAAAATTTAAATTTAAAAGGTGTTATTACTGACTCTGATATAAGAAAGAAAATATTAGAAAAAAAATTTCATAAATTAAAATATGCAAAAGATATTATGAAAAAGAAAAATTTTTCTATTCAACAGAATAATGCTCATAAAAGTGCGCAAATACTCATAAATACCTCAAAAATATTAATCCCGATTTTAAGGAATAAAAAAATTGTTGATTTTTGCCATATTCAAGAGTTAGAAAATTTAATAATTAACAATTCAAAAAAAAAAATTCTTATCATTGGAGGACTAGGATACATAGGATCTCTTTTAACTAAAAAATTGCTAGAAATTGGTTACCATGTAAATATTCTCGACAAAAATTTGTACGGGAATCCCCTTAAATCAAGGTCTAAAAATTTAAAAATTTTTATTGGGGATTGTTTTTCAAAAAAAAATCTTTCTAAAGCCTTAAAAGGTTGCTCTTCAGTGGTACATTTAGGAGAAATTGTAGGAGATCCAGCCGTTGCTTTAAATGAAAAAAATTCAATTAAAAATAATTATGAAGCTACAAACTTTGTTTTAAATGAGTGTCTTAAACATCGTATAGAAAGATTCATTTTTACATCTAGTTGTAGTGTTTACGGTTACTCACATAAAGTTTGTAATGAAAAATCTAAACTTAATCCTGTGTCTTTATATGCAAAATGTAAAATTGCATGCGAGGAGCAAATTTTGTCTTATAATTCTGATTATTTTACAAGAACTATTTTAAGATTAGCAACAGTTCATGGGGACTCTTTGAGAAAGAGATTTGATTTAGTAGTAAATAGATTTCTGGCATTCGGTCTTAAAAAAAAAGAAATTACTATTTTTGGAGAAAAGAATTGGAGACCATTAATATCTGTGAATGACGTAGTAAAATCAATCATTAAAGTTTTGAGTTCTCCAAAAAAAAAGGTAAAAAATCAAATATTTAATGTTGGTTCTTCTAATGAAAACTTTACTATTGGACATATAGCCAAGGTTATTAATAAAAATTCAGGATGTAAGTTAAAATTCATACCACAAATTGATGATCCTAGAAGTTACATAGTATCGTTCAAAAAAATTGAGAAGATGCTTAAATTCAAACCCTCGTTAAGACTAGATAAGTCAATTAAGAATATGATCAAAATATATAAAAATAAAAAACTCCAATTAAATAATAGGAATTATTTTAACGATAAAAAAATTAAATATTTGCTTAATAAAAGAAATTAAATTTTTGAATTAATTAACATTCTCGACATTTTCAAATCTTCTTGATCGTCTATATCAATGGCCTGATACCTATTTTTCAATAAAACAGAGTAGATGGGTTTTGGCATTAATGATTTGTCTTTTAAAATAGCCTTCGTTTTAAAAGAAAAGATGTTTCCGTGAACATAGTAAGTTTTTTTATTTTGTCTTAAAGTGTTTTTTTTTCTTTTATTATAAAAAAGATAATTTACCATCCCTTTTTTATTTATTTCACAATGGTTTATGTGCGAATATTTGTGATGAAGTTTAACAAATGAATTTATAGTGTTTGCCCTAGGTGTTTTTTTATACTTTGATACTATTTCATTTATAATATTTGAGTCAAAAAAAGGAGAAGTTGGTTGAATTAAAAAAATAACGTCAGGAATTACAATTTTTTTTTCTTTAATTTTATTTAAAAAATGAAAAACTACGTCAAAAGATTTTGCTTTATCACCCGAAATATTTTTCGGTCTCTTGATAGTTTCAACTTTATTTTTTTTACAAATATTAAGTATTTTATTACTATCTGAGGAACAAAATATTTTTTTTATTTTTCTTGATTTTTTTATTTTTTTAATAGAAATCTCTACGAGACTTTTTTTATTAATTTTTTGTAAGTTTTTATGCCTAATACCTTTAGATCCTGCTCTAGCAGTAATCAGGGCATAAAAAATCATGTTTTTCATTTTATTTTTAAAAATTTTTTTCAGTGCATAAATCAAGCCAATTGAGCTATTAGTACTGGTCAGCTACACGCGTTACCGCGCTTCCACATCCAGCCTATCAACGTAGTGGTCTACTACGGCTCTATAGGAAGAACTAGTTTTGAGGTGAGTTTCCCACTTAGATGCTTTCAGCGGTTATCTCTTCCATACTTAGCTACCCGGCACTGCAGCTGGCGCTACAACCGGTCCACCAGTGGTATGTCCATCCCGGTCCTCTCGTACTAGGGACAGCTCCTCTCAATTCTTCTACACCCATGGCAGATAGGGACCGAACTGTCTCACGACGTTCTGAACCCAGCTCACGTACCACTTTAATTGGCGAACAGCCAAACCCTTGGGACCTGCTCCAGCCCCAGGATGTGATGAGCCGACATCGAGGTGCCAAACACCCTCGTCGATATGGACTCTTGGAGGGTATCAGCCTGTTATCCCCGGCGTACCTTTTATCCGTTGAGCGATGGCCCTTCCACTCAGAACCACCGGATCACTATGACCGTCTTTCGACTCTGCTTGACTTGTCAGTCTCGCAGTCAGGCAGGCTTATGCCATTGCACTCTACGAACGATTTCTGACCGTTCTGAGCCTACCTTCGCACGCCTCCGTTACTCTTTGGGAGGCGACCGCCCCAGTCAAACTACCCACCATACAATGTCTTGCTGCCGGATGACGGCTAGCAGTTAGATGTCAAGAATAATAAGAGAGGTATTTCACTGACGACTCCGTGATGGCTGACGCCACCACATCAAAGTCTCCCTCCTATGCTAAACATATCATTCCTAACACCAATATAAAGTTGTAGTAAAGGTGCACGGGGTCTTTCCGTCTAACCACGGGAACTCCGCATCTTCACGGAGAATTCAATTTCACTGAGTTGATGTTGGAGACAGCGGAGATATCGTTACGCCATTCATGCAGGTCGGAACTTACCCGACAAGGAATTTCGCTACCTTAGGACCGTTATAGTTACGGCCGCCGTTCACTGGGGCTTCAGGAGTGAGCTTGCACTCACCACATTAACCTTCCAGCACCGGGCAGGCGTCAGACCCTATACATCCACTTACGTGTTAGCAGAGCCCTGTGTTTTTGATAAACAGTCGCATCTCCCTGGCTTGTGCCACCTATTATTAGTTGCCTAAAAATAGGTCCTCTTTCTTCCGAAGTTACAGAGGCATTTTGCCGAGTTCCTTCAACATCATTCTCTCAAGCGCCTAATTATACTCTAATAATCCACCTGTGTCGGTTTAGGGTACGATCTATGATGGAGCTATTTCCTGGGACTTCTTCGCGGCTAACTCAATCCAATAAGAGTTAACAACTTACAAAATCCGTCACTTCCATCTGGTCAAGGAATATTAACCTTGTTTCCATCGTCTACGGCTCTCGCCCTCGACTTAGGGATCGACTAACCCTGCGCGGATTAACCTTGCGCAGGAACCCTGGGATTTTCGGCGACAGAGTTTTTCACTCTGTTAATCGTTACTTATGTCAGCATTCGCACTTCTGATACCTCCAGTGTCCCTCACGGGTACACCTTTACAGGCTTACAGAACGTTCCGCTACCGCGTGTAAAGTCCGAAGACATTACACACCCACAGATTCGGTACATGATTTGAGCCCCGTTACATCTTAGGCGCAGAAACTCTATTAGACCGGTGAGCTGTTACGCTATCTTTAAAGGATGGCTGCTTCTAAGCCAACCTCCCGGCTGTTAAGGAATCTCCACATCCTTTCACACTTAATCATGATTTAGGGACCTTATCTGGTGATCTGGGCTGTTCCCCTCTCGACCATGGACCTTAGCACCCACAGTCTGTCTGTTGAGGAAGTATGTTTGGCATTCGGAGTTTTATCAGAGTTGGTAGGTATTTCTACCCCCTAGTCCGTTTAGTGCTCTACCTCCAAACATATGTTTATTCAACGCACTACCTAAATAGTTTTCGCGGAAAACCAGCTATCTACGAATTTGGTTGGCCTTTCACCCCTTACCACAAGTCATCCAAAGACTTTTCAACGTCAACTGGTTCGGTCCTCCGGCAAGTGTTACCCTGCTTTCAACCTGCTCATGGTAAGCTCATTCGTTTTCGGGTCTAATTCATACAACTAAACGCCCATTTAAGACTCGCTTTCGCTACGCCTACACCTAATCGGCTTAAGCTTGCTGGATAAATTAAGTCACTGACCCATTATACAAAAGGTACGCCGTCACTCTAAAAAGAGCTTCGACTGTTTGTAGGCATACGGTTTCAGGTTCTATTTCACTCCCCTAATAGGGGTTCTTTTCACCTTTCCCTCACGGTACTAGTTCACTATCGGTCACTGAAGAGTATTTAGGCTTAGAGGGTGGTCCCCCTATATTCAAACAAGATTTCACGTGTCCCGTTTTACTCAAGAATAATATTAAGCATTACTTCTACGGGACTATCACCCTCTTTGGTTAGTTTTTCCAAACTATTTAAATTATCTTAATATCATTGCTGGCCTATTCCGTTTTCGCTCGCCACTACTAACGGAATCTCAATTGATTTCTTTTCCTCCGGTTACTTAGATGTTTCAGTTCTCCGGGTTAGCTCTTTAAAACTATGAATTCATTTTAAAGTTCCACATAAAGTGGTGGGTTATCCCATTCGGAAATTTTCGGATCAAAGCCTGCATACAGCTCCCCGAAACTTATCGCAGTATACCACGTCCTTCATCGCCTTTCAGTGCCTAGGCATCCGCCATACGCCCTTAAACGCTTGATTTATGCACAGAAAAAAATTTTCTGTCTAAATTAAATTTTTAATTAAATATTCATCTATTCGAATATTTATTGATTGTTCATCTATTCGAACAATCGGATATAGATATTGATATATATATTTACAATTTGAAAAAGCTAAAAGTGTCAATAATGGTGGAGGATAGCGGGATCGAACCGCTGACCTCCTGAATGCAAATCAGGCGCTCTCCCAGCTGAGCTAATCCCCCTAGAAAATTGGTGGGCCGAGGACGACTCGAACGTCCGACCTCACCCTTATCAGGGGTGCGCTCTAACCACCTGAGCTACCGGCCCCTATGCGTTTATGAGACACTTTAATTAATAAGAAGAGAAATGAGGACGGTCACATTAACTTAATTTTTTTTGACCAAATGAAATTTTTGGTCATCCTTAGAAAGGAGGTGATCCAGCCGCAGGTTCCCCTACGGCTACCTTGTTACGACTTCACCCCAGTCGCTGATCGTACCGTAGTCAAAGGTTTTAAGCTTTGCCTTAAGGTGTAACCAACTTCCATGGTGTGACGGGCGGTGTGTACAAGACCCGGGAACGTATTCACCGCGGCGCGCTGATCCGCGATTACTAGCAATTCCAGCTTCATGCACTCGAGTTACAGAGTACAATCCGAACTGAGATACCTTTTTGGGATTTGCTTGGAGTCGCCTCTTTGCTTCCCATTGTAAGTATCATTGTAGCACGTGTGTAGCCCAACACGTAAGGGCCATGAGGACTTGACGTCATCCCCGCCTTCCTCCAGCTTATCACTGGCAGTTCCTTTAAAGTGCCCAACTAAATGGTGGTAACTAAAGGTAGGGGTTGCGCTCGTTGCGGGACTTAACCCAACATCTCACGACACGAGCTGACGACAGCCATGCAGCACCTGTGTTTCGTCCGGCCGAACCGAAAACTCTAATCTCTTAGAGTCGCGACGAACATGTCAAGTGTTGGTAAGGTTCTGCGCGTATCTTCGAATTAAACCACATGCTCCACTGCTTGTGCGGGTCCCCGTCAATTCATTTGAGTTTTAACCTTGCGGTCGTACTCCCCAGGCGGTGTGCTTAATGCTTTCGCTGCGACACTGAAAACTATGTTTCCAACGTCTAGCACACATCGTTTACAGCATGGACTACGAGGGTATCTAATCCTCTTCGCTACCCATGCTTTCGCTCCTCAGTGTCAGTAATGATCCAGAAAGTTGCCTTCGCATTTGGTGTTCTTTCTAATATCTACGAATTTCACCTCTACACTAGAAATTCCACTTTCCTCTATCATACTCTAGCTAAAAAGTTTTGATGGCAGTTCCAAGGTTAAGCCTTGGGATTTCACCATCAACTTTTTTAACCACCTACGAGCTCTTTAAGCCCAGTAATTCCGAACTACGCTAGATCCCTTCGTATTACCGCGGCTGCTGGCACGAAGTTAGCCGGACCTTCTTATTCGGGTACAGTCATTTTCTTCCCCGACGAAAGAGTTTTACAACCCAAAGGCCTTCTTCACTCACGCGGCATCGCTGCATCAGGGTTTCCCCCATTGTGCAAGATTCCCTACTGCTGCCTCCCGTAGGAGTCTGGGCCGTGTCTCAGTCCCAATGTGGCTGGTCTTCCTCTAAGAACAGCTATTGATCGTTGCCTTGGTGAGCCTTTACCTCACCAACAAGCTAATCAAGTGCGGGCTCATCTTTTGGCGCATAAAGCTTTCCCTGTAAAGGCTTATTCGGTATTAGCTCAGGTTTCCCCAAGTTATTCCAAACCAAAAGGCAGATACCCACATTATACTCACCCGTCTGCCACTCAGTATTGCTACTGCGTTCGACTTGCATGTATTAGGCGTGCCGCCAGCGTACGTTCTGAGCCATGATCAAACTCTCAAGTTTAATAACGGCGCACACTAGCTTTAATAACATTTGTATTAACAAATATTACTTTCGTTAAAGTGTGTACGACAAATTTCTTTATTAACCTAACCGTCCACACTTCTCTTCTTAAAAATTTACAATTTAAAAAAGCTAAGATTTTCGTTGGAAAACCTAAAAACACCCCTAGCAATGTTTAGAATTTTTTACTTTGAGGTGAGCGCCCGTTATATTACAAAAGAAAGATAAATCAAGGCGTATATTGGCCTAAAAACCACGTAAAATAAGCACTTATATAGGCCTAATCGTTGCAAACATAAGATATTTTTTATAAAAAACAACCATGACGTTTAAAGACATTAACAGTTCAATATTTTCTATCTTTGGCAAAATTTTAAGTTTAAAAAAATACTTTCTTGTATTTCTCACAATTTTATTTTTATTTTTTTTATACAATTTTTTTAATGATGAGTTTATTCAAAATGAAAAATTAAAGACTAAAAATACAAATAGTTCTGTATTTACAAATAATTTTTCAAAATTAAAATCATATTTTTTAGAGAAATACCAAAGTCCTTATCAGCAGAATAAGTACATTATCCAAAATAATGACAGCATTGAAAAAATACTTGTAAAATATGATATAAAATACGGTGAAATAAAATCAATAGTTCAAGATCTAAAAGAAAAAAAATTATCTAATATTTATGCTGGAAGAGAAATGGAGATAGTGACTAAAAAAAATTTAGATGAGAAAAATAGCCTTATAAATGTTTTCTACCCAGTCTCAAATACTCTTTTTGTTCAAATCAGAAAAACTCCTAAAGGTTTTGAGGTAAAAAAAAATATAATTAGATTAACAAAAAAAGAGGTAATTCTTAAAAATACTATTCAGAGCAACCTTTATAGTTCCGCAATGAGAGCTGGGATTGAACCAAATATCATAATTGAGTTTGCAAGAATATTTGGTTTTGAAGTTGATTTTCAAAGAGATATTAGAAAGGAAGATTGGTTTGAAATTTATTATGAGAGATTTGTAGATGATAAAGGAGAAATAAAAGATACTGGCAAAATAATTTATGCATCAATGTTTGTAAACAATGAAGAGATTAGTTTATATAATTTTAAACACAAAGATGAAAGTGGATATTATGATGTTAGTGGAAAGAGTATTGTAAAGGCATTGATGAAAACTCCGATAAATGGAGCAAGACTTTCATCTTCATTTGGAAAAAGAAAACACCCTATATTAGGTTTTAATAAACAACACAACGGAACTGATTTTGCTGCACCAAAAGGGACTCCTATCATGGCATCAGGTAATGGAAAAGTTATTAGAGCTCGATGGTGCGGTGGTGGAGGTAATTGTGTAAAGATAAGACACAACTCATCCTACTCAACAGTGTACGCTCATCTCTCAAAATTTGCTACGAGGGAAGGGAGAAGAGTTAAACAAGGAGAAATTATTGGATTTGTCGGATCTACGGGGATGTCCACAGGGCCTCATCTCCACTATGAAGTTCATTATAATGGAAAACCAATTAACTCTCAAAAGTTAAAATTACCGTCTGGAAAAATTTTAATGGGTAATGAGAGGAAAAAATTTGAGATAGAAAGAATTAAAATCGATTTAAAATTGTCTGAGCTTAGAAATAATTAATTTTGTGTTTCGTTAGTTTTAACCTCTTTTATATCTTCTTTAACTGAAACAACTTCTTTAGCTTTATCATTAATTTCACTTAATCTTCTGCTGTAATGGTCTGCATGCTGATAATAGTTTTCAGAAAGAATGGGATCTCCAGAACTCAAAGCATCTTTAGCTAGTTGTGTATATTTTTGTATCGCCTTTTCTAAATTATAAGGATTTTTAGCAGAACCATTTCTGTGAAAATGATTGCTTCCACCGCTGCCTTGAAAATAATTATTGTTGACTGAAGAATTGTTGTTATTTCTTCTTCTAAAATTATTTTTTTGTTGTCTCGGTCTAAATCTTCTTCTTTGATTATTCATATTTTAAAGCTTAATTCTCTAATACGCTTATTATACATCTAACATTGTCTTGATAATCTTTTACTAATAAAACTTTCCTAAAATTATTGGACTTTAAAATTTTTATAACTTTTAAATGTTGCCCATTGCCTATTTCTAAGGCAAGCATACCTTTTTTTTTTAAGATAGACTTAGATTTGTAGATAACTTTTTTAATCACGTCAAGCCCATCATTTCCCCCTTTAAGAGCTATTCTGGGTTCATATTTTTTTATGTCCTGTGGCAAGTTTTTTATTTGACTGCTTGTTAAATATGGAGGGTTAGAAACTATTAGATCAAATTTATTATTTAAAGTTTCATCTATAGATCTTTTATAAAATTTTGACCTTGTAGAAAGTCCTAATTTGTTTGCATTATTTTTTGCAACTTTTATAGCTTTATTAGAGATATCAATACCAATTCCTCTACTTTTTTGATTTTCTTTTAAAAGTGATAGTAATATACATCCAGATCCTGTTCCCGCATCCAGGATAAATGGTTTTTTACCATAAAAATATTTAGACGTTTTTTCAATCATTAATTCAGTTTCAGGCCTAGGGATTAATGTATCATTATTTACAAAAAATTTTTTACTCCAAAATTCCTTCTCCCTGAAAATATAAGCGATTGGTTCCTTTCTTGCTCTTCTAAGAAGAAGTTTATAAAAATTCTGAACTAATTCTTCTGATATATCTTTATTAAACTCAGTCAATATTTTTTCCCTGGGCTTGTTCAAAACATTAGACAAAATAAGTTCCGTATCTAATTGATAAGTTGAAACTAAATTTTGTTTCAAAATTTTATATCCTTTCTTTATTAGTTCATTAATTTGGGTCATTCTAAATTTTTAAGTTTTAAATCCTGTTCCCTTAACCTCAAACTCTCATTCATTTCCTCATGAACCTCTCCACCAAGAAATTCATCTAGTTTATGAAGAGTTAAATTTATTCTATGGTCAGTTACTCTTCCTTGTGGAAAATTATAAGTTCTTATCCTCTCAGATCTATCACCAGTACCAATTTGACTTTTTCTATTGCTTGATCTTTCTTTGTCCCTTTTATTTTTTTCTGCCTCATAAACTCTTGCTCTTAATATTTTAAGTGCTTTAGCCTTATTTTTATGTTGAGATTTTTCATCCTGTTGACTTACAACTACTCCTGAGGGAATATGTGTAATTCTAACTGCGCTGTCTGTTGTGTTTACAGATTGCCCACCAGGTCCTCCAGATCTAAACACATCTATTCTTAGATCAGACTCTTTAATTTGAATATCTACTTCCTCTGCTTCAGGTAACACAGCTACAGTCGCTGCAGATGTATGAACTCTACCTTGTGTTTCAGTGGATGGCACTCTTTGAACTCTATGAACTCCGGATTCATATTTAAGATAGGAATATATATTATTACCATTGACTAAAAAAATCACTTCTTTAAAACCACCTGCCTCACTCTTAGAAATGCTTATAATTTCCATTTTCCATTTTTTTTTAGAGCAAACTTTTTCGTACATTTTAAACAAATCAGAGCAAAATAGTGTCGCTTCTAACCCTCCAGTACCAGCTCTAATTTCTACTATAGCATTTTTTTTGTCGTCATCATCTTTGGGCAAAAGAAAAATTTTTAGTTTATTTTCATAATTTTCTTTAAGTTGTTTTAGTTCAATCAATTCTTTTTTTGCTAAAGCAATCATCTCTTTATCACTTTTACTGTCATTAATAATTTGATCTAGTTCTTTTTTGTTTTTTTCAAAATTTAAATATTCACGGGCTAATGTAATTATATTTTCTAAATCAGAATATTCTTTTGATTTTTTTGCATAATTTTTAGAGTCTACTTTTCCGCTTGAAAGTTCTTTTTCTAAAGAATTATGCTTATCGATAATCGCCTCAACTTTTTTAATAGGTATCATTTTTAATTGGAGTGTTTTACTTTTTCTTCAACTAATTGGATTACTTTATTTATGATATCTTTGCTGGGCACTTTAGTATGAGGTATTCCTGATAAATACAATAAATTATTATCTTGTCCACCGCCAGTAAGACCAACTTCTGTTTGCGCTGCTTCTCCTGGTCCATTAACTACGCAGCCTATAATCGATAAAGTTATAGGTTTTTTGATATGTGATAATTTCTCCTCCAATATTTTTACTGTATCAATAACAGGAAATGCCTGCCTAGCACATGAAGGACATGAAATAATTTGCACTCCTCTAGATCTAATATTTAAAGATTTTAAAATTTCATAACCAGCTTTTATTTCTTCAATTGGATCAGCTGATAAAGAAACTCTTATTGTGTCACCTATACCTTTCATCAAAAGCTGTCCTATACCTATTGATGATTTAATGCTTCCAGTCAATAAACTTCCTGCTTCTGTAATACCTAAATGCAGAGGATAATCACAAGCTTCAGATAATTTTTCATAGGATTTAATTGCTAAAAAAACATCAGAGGATTTGACGCTAATTTTAAAATTGTAAAAATTATTATCCTCGAACAATTTTACATTATACATAGCGCTTTCAACTAAAGCTTCAGGACATGGCTCTTTGTATTTTTCTAACAATGTTTTGTCCAAAGACCCGGCGTTAACTCCGATTCTTATTGAGCAGTCGTGGTCTTTAGCAGCTTTTACTACTTCCAAAACTCTTTCAGCTGAGCCAATGTTGCCTGGATTAATTCTTAAGCATTTTGCCCCATTCTTAGCAGCCTCTATAGCTCTTTTATAATGGAAATGAATATCAGCAACTAGCGGCACAGAAACTTCTTTTGAAATCTCTTTTAAGCTTAAAGTAGATTTTTCATCCGGACAAGAAACTCTTACTATATCTGCTCCAGCATCTTCCAACTGATTAATTTGATTTATTGTTGCTTTAATATCTGTAGTAAGGGTATTAGTCATAGATTGTACAGAGATAATTGAGTCACCGCCTATGTTTACTTTCCCAACATTAATCTTTTTCGTCTTTTTTCTTTTAATTATGCGATGAGGTCTAATTTCCATTTTAATCTAAATCAAAAATTGTATGCAGTTTTTTAACAGCTTTCAAAGTGTTTTTTTCTTCTATAATTGCAGATATTTTTATTTCAGAGGTAGAAATTGCCAAAATATTAATATTTTCATCAGCTAACGCTCTAAACATTTTAAATGTCACTCCTGGTGTGCTTACCATGCCTGCTCCAACAACTGAAATCTTTGAAACTTTATCATTGTGACTAAGATTTTTAAATTTGATTTTTTTATTAGATTTCAAGGTATTAAGAGTTTTTTCTAAATCATCCCTTTTAATTGTGAATGTTAAATCTGTAGTTTTTCCATCTAAAGAAATATTTTGAATAACCATGTCAACATTTATTTGATTTAATCCTAAAGGTTCAAATATATCTGCAGCAACTCCAGGTTTGTCTTCAACGGCTATTAATGTAATTTTTGCATCATCTTTAGAATAGGCCACTCCAGTCACAATTTTTGTGTAATCGATGCTCTCTTGAGTAAATATTTCTGTACCTTTCCTGTCAGTAAAAGTGGATCTTACTTGAAGAGGAATATCATACATCATTGCAGTTTGAACAGCTGACGGTTGCATAACTTTTGCGCCCAAAGATGAAAGCTCCAACATTTCCTCATATGAAATCTTTTCAATTTTTTTTGCTAATGGAATTTTGTTTGGATCAGTAGAGTGTACTCCATCAACATCTGTATAGATTTCACAACTATCAGTACCAAAAAGTTTTGCTAATGCTACTGCAGACGCATCTGAGCCTCCTCTACCAATGGTAGTAGTATCTCCATTTTTAGATATACCTTGAAAACCTGGCACAACCGCAACTCCTCCTTCAGATAAATAAGCGTTAATTTTTTCAACATTTAAATTTTCTATTCTGGAGTTAGTATGTTCTCCGGTCGTTAAAATAGGGATCTGCCAACTCATCCAAGATTTTGATTTTATGCCAAGTTCAATTAATGCACCGGACATTAGAGCACATGTAACTTGTTCGCCAGAGGATAAAAGAACATCTAACTCTCTTTTGTTAAATTTATTAGATATAGAATTAGATTGACTTATTAGCTCATTGGTTTTCCCTGCCATGGCAGAAACCACAACTATTATCTGATTTCCTCTAGAATATTCATTTTTTACGATATTTGCAGCATGAATTATTCTGTCTATTGAACCCAAAGAGGTTCCGCCAAATTTTAATACTTTTTTTGTCATACTAAGAGTTTAATATATAATTAATTAAGTTAAAAATAAGTTAATTAAGAAATAAATGACTACAATAAATAAGGAAGAAATTCAAAAGTTTTCAGTACTAGCTGATGAATGGTGGGATGTTGAGGGGAAATTCAAACCTCTTCATATGTTTAACCCAGCTAGAATTAAATACATTGTTGATATTTGCTCTGGACATTTCAAGGGTGATAAAAAATTACCTTTAAAAAATTTAAAAATTTTAGATATTGGTTGTGGTGGAGGTCTTATAAGTGAACCGATGTACAGACTTGGAGCCGATGTAACTGGTATAGATGCCTCTTTAAAAAATATCAAAGTAGCTAAAATTCACGCTAAGAAAAATAAATTTGATATTAAGTATTTAAACAAATCACCAGAGCAAATGGATAGTAATGAAAAATTTGATATTATTTTAAATCTTGAAGTAGTAGAGCATGTTGACAATTTAGATTTATATTTAAAATCATGTTTTAATCTTTTAAAGAAAGGTGGAATAATGTTTACAGCAACACTTAATAGAACATTTAGTTCATATATAAAAGCAATTATTGGCGCAGAATACGTTCTAAGATGGCTTCCGATAGGAACACATGATTGGAATAAATTTTTAAAACCCGAGGAACTAGAGAAAATGCTTAGTGAAATAGGATTTCATACAAAAGATCTTAGCGGTTTGAGCTTTAATCCATTTTTAAAAAATTGGAAAAAAACTAAAGACGTTTCGGTTAATTACATAATAACTGTCTCAAAAAACTAATTTTCTTTATCTTTAATCCATGGAACAGAAGTTAATTCGATGCCTTCATCCTTTAATTCTTCTCTTTCTTTGGGTGAAGCAGAGCCATAAATGTTATTATTTTTTCTTTTATCATAATATACATTTCTAACCTCTTGAGGAAATCTTTTGCCAACGTACTCAAAATTTTTTTCAACAAATTTTCTAATTTTTATAAGATCTTTTTTGATTTTAACAAATTCTTTATTTGATGACAAATTTTCTAATTCTTTTTTTGAAGATCCTACTATTTTTGGTGACATAATTGATTTTTCAATATTGTGAGATTTACAATAAATACATTTTATAAGTTTTTTCTTTTTTAATTTCTCAAATTCAATTGAATTTAAAAACCAGCTCTCAAACTCATGTTTATTTTTACATTTTAAAATATATTTAATCATTAGATAAAGGATAATTATTTAATTTAATTTTTCAATAGTCAATTTCTGTAGTTGGTATTTATATTGATATAGTCTTTGGTAAAATCGCAGGTAAAACATTCAAAAGTTTCATTGCCTTGATTTAAATCGATTTCGATAATTACAGAATCCCAATTCATATACTCTTTTAGTTTTTTTTCATCATAGGTTTCAGAAATTTTACCATCCTCAGCTACTACCATGCCACCAATTTTGATTATTAATTTTTCACTGTCAATTTTTTCTCCCGACTTACCAATACCCATTACAATTCTTCCCCAGTTTGGATCTTCTCCTGCAACTGCTGTTTTTACTAATGGAGAATTAGCTATTGAAAAACCAATTTTTTTTGCACTGGTGATTGACTTTGCATTTATGATTTTAACAGTTATAAATTTTTTGGCTCCCTCACCATCAACAACTATTTGTTTTGCTAAATTTAATGTAAGTTTTTTTAGAGCTGATTCAAACTTTTGAATAATGGGATCAGTTATATTTCTATTATGCCCAATTTTAACTTTCTTTGTAGAGAAAATGGCTATCAAATCATTAGTAGATTGATCATTGTCAACTGTAATAGCATTGAAAGAATTTTGAGCAACTCTTTTAAGTAATATCCTTAATATATTAGAAGGGATCTCGACATCTGTAAAAATAAATGAAAGCATGGTGGCTAAATTAGGAGCAATCATACCAGAACCTTTGGCTAAACCAGCTATTCTGATCATTTTATTTCCAACGGTAAATTCTTCATAAGCTAGTTTAGGTTTTGTATCTGTTGTCATAATAGCAGATGCTGTTTTTAACCAAATAAGTTTATTTTGATCCGGTCTTAATTTGTCTACAAGTTCTTGAACTCTTTGATTTATTTTATCAGCTGGAAATTTTTCACCAATAACACCAGTTGAAGCAAATAATATATCTTTTATTTTTACAGCTTCATTTACGCCCTCTTCACTTTGCGATTCTCTTAAAGTAAGTGTCTTTGATAAATTTTTTGCTATTTCATCTAAACTTTCTAAACCCTGGTTGCCTGTAAATGTATTTGCATTTTTTGTGTTAACAATTAATGCTTTAATTGATTTTTTGTTTGATTTTTGATTCCAAACTAATGACTCAGAGATTATGCTATTTGTAGTTTGAAGAGATGCATAATTTGCTCCCTCTTTAAAATAAAATAAAGACAAATCATCTCTGCCATTATTATATAAGTCAGCAGATACTGAGGATATCTCGAGACCGTCTATAGTTTTTAGTTCTTGAAACTCCCCCATTTTTGACATTTTTCTTTTATCATTGAGGAAATTTTTTAAATTTATTGTCATAAATGCTATTTTATTTGAAATATAAATACATATATAGAAGTATTAAAACTAAGTTATAAATCTATTAATATGAATTTACTAACAAAAACCCTTAATAAGATATTTAAAAGTGGCAATCAACAACAATTAGATAAAATAAAACCCCTAATCGTTCAGATCAATAATCAAGAGTCTCATATTAAATCCCTAAAAGACAATGAATTTAAAGAAAAGACTTATTTATTAAAAAAAAGTATTCAAGAAGGTAGGGATCTTAATTCCATAATTCCCGAAAGTTTTGCTTTAGTAAGAGAGGCTGCAAAGAGGGTTTTGGGAGAAAGACATTATGACGTTCAATTAGCTGGTGGAATAATTTTACATAATGGAAAAATAGCAGAGATGAAAACGGGTGAAGGAAAAACGCTCGTTTCTACTTTACCTGCCTATCTTAATTCATTAACTGGAAAAGGAGTTCACATAGTTACTGTGAATGATTATTTGGCAAAAAGAGACTCGGAATGGATGGGAAAAATATATTCTTTTTTGGGATTAAAAACAGGATGTATAGTTAATGCTTTGGAAGATAGTGAGAGAAAAATAAATTATGCTTACGATATTACTTATGCAACAAACAATGAACTAGGTTTTGACTATTTAAGAGATAATATGAAATATGAAATTTCTGAAATGGTACAAAGAGATTATAATTATTGTATTGTTGATGAGGTAGACAGTATACTAATTGATGAGTCTAGAACTCCTTTAATTATATCTGGAAGAGTTGAGGACAAAAGTAATCAATATATTTCTTCTAATAATTTTATAAAAAAATTACAAAAAACAGATTTTGAAATAGATGAAAAGAATAAAAACGCAATATTAACGGATGGTGGTATAGACAAAATTGAAAAATTATCAGTGCAAGCAGGGATATTAAAAAATAATAATTTTTATGATCCTCAAAACTTAGATTTGGTTCATCATATTAATCAAGCTTTAAAAGCAAATTTACTTTTTAAAAAAGATACAGATTATATTATTAAAGAGGGTAAAGTTCAGATTATTGACGAATTTACCGGAAGAATTCTGGATGGTAGAAGATTTTCTGACGGTTTACACCAAGCGATAGAGGCAAAAGAAAATGTAGAAATTCAGGAAGAGAATCAAACTCTTGCCTCCATTACATACCAAAATTATTTTAGACTCTATAGAAAATTATCTGGAATGACTGGAACTGCTTTAACAGAATCTGAGGAGTTTTTTGATATCTATAAATTAAACGTTGTCTCAGTACCTACAAACAAACCAATGATTAGAAAAGATTTGAATGATCAAATTTTTAGAACAGAAAAAGAAAAATACTCTGCTATTACTAACAAAATTATTGAATGTAGTAGTAAGGGTCAACCAGTGTTAGTTGGAACTACTAGCATCGAAAAATCAGAAAAAATATCAAAACTTTTATATGAAAAAAAAATAAAACATAATGTTTTAAATGCCAAACAACATGATAAAGAAGCAAAAATTGTAGCAGAAGCTGGTAAAATCGGAGCAATCACAATTGCTACTAATATGGCCGGACGAGGAACAGATATTCAGCTAGGAGGAAATAGGAATATCTTAGATAAGAATGCAGAGTCTGGTTCTGAAAAAACAGCTGACAAAGAAAAAGTAAAGTCATTTGGAGGTTTGTTTATAATAGGCACTGAAAGACATGAGAGTAGGAGAATTGATAATCAGCTGAGAGGAAGATCTGGAAGACAAGGTGATCCTGGGACTTCAATATTTTATATAAGTTTAAAAGACGAGCTAATGCGAATATTTGGCGCTGAGTCAATCGACGGAATGCTAAAAAAAATCGGATTAAAAGAAAATGAGTCTATTGATCATCCTTGGATAAATAAAGCAATTGAAAGAGCTCAAGAAAAAGTGGAGGGAAGAAACTTTGATATTAGAAAAAATTTAATAAAATTTGATGATGTTATGAATGATCAAAGACAAGTGATTTTTAGTCAAAGGCTTAATGTTTTAAAAGACAAAGATATCTCTACAATGCTGAATTCTTTTTTAGAAGAGTCGACAAATAACCTTGAGCAAATAAAAGAAGATTATAAAAAAAGCAACGATAAAAAAACTTATTTGGCGGCAATTAAAGGTGTTACTGGTAATGCTATAAATGATGATCAATTAATCAATTTAGCCTCCTTAAATAAAGAGGAATTTTCAAAAAAAATCAAAAGCACATATGAAACAAAAAAAACAGAAAGGGTTAAACTTATAGGAGTAGATCAAAACAATGACATTGAAAAAAAAATATTCTTACAAATAATTGATTTTTCTTGGAGATCTCATTTGCAGTACCTGGAACAACTTAGACAAGTTATTGGATTAAGAAGCTATGGTCAAAAAGATCCTCTATCAGAATTTAAAAAAGAAGCTTTTACGCTTTTTGAAATTTTACTGGATAGGATAAAAACTGATGTAATTAAATTCTTACTTAATCTAAATGTAGTAGTTTCTTCAAATAACGAAAAGCAAAAATCTGATAAAAAAAATATTCAAAATGATTTAAAAAAACGAAAAATTCAAAGAAATGAGAAATGCCCCTGTGGATCAGGAAAAAAATATAAACATTGTTGCGGATCTATTTAATTTTTCTTAATTTGCTGAAAGGCTTTCAAAGCCGACTCTCTAGCCGCCTGATGATCAACAATAGGAAAAGGATAATTTTTTCCCAATTCGAAGTTTTGAACTTTATCTTTCATCTCCCAAGGCTTATGAATAAACTCTTCAGGAATTTCCTTTAATTCTTTGACCCACTTTTTTACATAACTTCCTTTTTTGTCGAATTTTTCTCCTTGAAGGATAGGATTAAATATTCGAAAATATGGAGCAGCGTCTGCACCACAACCTGAAACCCACTGCCATCCTGCTGTATTATTAGCTGAGTTAAAATCTACTAAGCAATTTTGAAAATGTTTTTCTCCCTCTTTCCAATGTATTCTTAAATGTTTTACTAAAAAAGAAGCTGTTATCATTCTAACTCTATTATGCATCCATCCTGATTCATATAACTCTCGCATTCCAGCATCTACTATAGGGTAGCCTGTTAAGCCTTTTTTCCAAGCGCTAAGAAATTTTTTATTTTCTTTCCAAGGGAAATTATCAAACTCTTTTCTTAAATTTTCTTTTAACATTTCTGGAAAATAATTTATCAAACTATAACTAAACTCTCTCCATCCTAATTCATTAATAAATTTTCTATAACCTCTTTTTTTAACTTTTAATTTTTCACACTCTTCCCAAATTGTTTCCACATGAATTTGTCCAGAGGCTAGATAAGGTGAAAGTTTTGAGGTGCCTTTGACGCTAGGAATATCTCTTTGATCTCCATAATTAATTATGTTCTCACTCAAGAACTTTTTTAAGACCTTGGAGGCCTCTTTTTCTGAGGGATCCCAATATTCTGAAAATTTATCCTGCCAACGAGCAGCTTTGAGTACATCTTCTTTTTTTGAATATTCCTTTAAAAATTTACTTTTAGAATTTCTTTTCTTTGGTAATTTATCTTTGGAAAATCCTTTGTCTAAATAAATTTTTTCTGCATTTTTCCAAAATGGAGAGAATACTTTAAATGGAGTATTGTCATTTTTTTTAACTTCATTAAATTCATTTAAAATGTTTCCTTTAAAAATCTTATAGGGAACATTTTTTTTATTTAAATGTAGTGCTATTTTTTCATCCAATTTTAAGAAATCTGGTTCATAAACTTTATTCCAATAGATAGAAAAATTTTTGTATTGTAAGATTTTGTCGAAAGCACTCTCATAGGAATCGGACAGAATTACTTCTAAATTTATATTTAAATTATCGAGATCCTTTTCAAAATTTAAAAGAGATTTGTATATCCACCATTGTTTTGCCTCTCTTTTTTTTTCAAATTCCTTTTTTTTAAAAATATAAACCACAGACACATTTTCATGATTTAAAGTAGCGTAAGTTAAGGCATCGTTTCTTTTGATTCTAAAGTCTTCTCTTAACCAAAAGACCCCACTTTTCGTCATATTGATTTCTTATTTTCTAAATAATAATCAAAACTGCAAATTTGAGGCTTGTTTGCAATGATTATTAATAGACCACCCATAATTGAAATATTTTTTAAAATGATTGTGAGTTGAGATCCATCTTCAAAAAAGTGGTGGCCATGGAAAATAACAGTTACAGTAAATACAAACAAAGTTAATAATGAAGCTGCAATTTTAGTCTTGTACCCTGCGATAAGTAACAAAGGAATTATTAATTCAAATGCTATAGATGGATAAAATAAAATTTCTGGGACCCCATGATCTGACATGTACATCATGCTCATATCTGGATCAAAAAATTTTTTTACTGCTTCAACAATAAAAAGCATTGATATAAAAATTCTTCCTAAAACTTCTACTATATGCATTTATTTTTTTTCAATTACTTCTTTAAGTTCACTATATTCTTCACAATTGCAATTCTTCAAGACTGCTAACCGTTCTCTGGCTAAATCTAAACGTCCTGTATTTACATAAAGCTCTCCTAAATACTCATTAATTCCATTATGTTTAGGATTAATTTTAAGACCAGCTAAATAGTATTTTTCTGCATCTTCGAGTTTACCTGTTTTTCGCAAAGTAAAACCTAGGTAGTTTAAAATATCTGGATTATTTCTATCTGTTTTATAAGCAGCTTGAATTTTTTCTAGAGCTTTAGAATATAATTTATTTGCTCTTTCTTTTTTATCTTTTTCTTCTAACTTTTTAGCTCTTTTTATCAATTTTTCTGCATCCTTATAAAAATCCATATAGTTTTCACTGCTACCACTATCATTCCCTGCTCCGAAAGAAGGATTCACGTATTGCGCAAATATAAATAAAGCGACCAGTATGATTAATATTTTTTTAAACATTAGTTATTTTAGTAAAAATCATCAAAATAATCTAATGTATGAAAGGTCACAGGTTTTGGTTGTATATTTCTTAACGTTAAATAATTTTTATTTGGTGGTGGCCTTGGTTTGAATCGCACAAACGACACATACCTTTTCAGGGTACTGCTCTACTACTGAGCTACAAGGCCGAGGTAAATTAAAATCTAAAAGTTATCCTGCCTTTAGTCAAATCATAAGGCGTCATTTCTACCATAACTTGATCGCCAGCAAGAACTCTTATTCTGTTCTTTCTTAATTTTCCGGCAGTATGAGCCAGAATTTCATGGTTATTTTCTAACTTAACCCTAAACATAGCGTTAGGAAGTAACTCTGTTACTTTACCTTTAAATTCTAATGTTTCTTGTTTAGCCAATTTTTTTTCCCCCGTAGTTTTAATCTTGTATTAAGTAAAATGCAACATTACAAAAACTTATGTTTTGGTTTAGTTTTGCTTTCCCAGGGAGCGCCCTGGTCATCAAGAGTAATATCTATAACCTCGGAATTTACCTTAATAATTGAATCTCCAGAAAATATTACCTTAATTTCAAAAGTTTTATTAGATAAAAGATTGCTTTCCATTGCTAGGAAATCCAAAAATCTTGATTTGTTTCTTTGATTGATGCCTTTTGATAAAACATTAATAACATTTTCAAATTTTAAAATAGTTCTTATTCTTTTATTTTTTCTAAAAACGCCTTTTTCAACATCTTCCCACATAAATCTATTAAGTTGCATCAGAAAAATTCTATTTTTTTTCAAGTTTGCTATATCTGACGTATGAACAATTGCATCTTGTAAATGAGCAGATATTACTCTTAGATCTTCATCAGAATGTGCTACTAGTTTTAAATTTTTTAGATCCATTTTAAATTCTAGTTATTTTTGCGCCACAGTTTTTTAATTTTTTTTCTAAATTTTCATAGCCTCTATCCAAATGATAAATTCTGTTAATTACTGTTCTATTGTCAGCTATAAGACCCGCTAGCACTAGGCAAACCGAGGCTCTTAGATCTGTTGCCATAACTTCAGCACCAGACAACTTGGTAGGCCCAAGGATTTTAGCTATGTTATTTTTTGTAGATATTTTTGCACCCATTCTTTTAAGTTCAGGCACATGCATAAATCTGTTCTCAAAAATATTCTCTTCTATTGATGAAAAACCTTTAGCTTTTGACATAAGAACCATTATCTGAGCCTGAAGATCAGTTGGAAAACCAGGATAAGGCTTTGTTTTAATTTTTGTTGATTTAATATTCAAAGATTTATAAATAGTAATTTTTTTATTTTGTAATTTAATTTTTACGCCCATACTTTTTAAAACTTTAATTTCAGTATTAATTATTTTTGGAATGACATTGGGAAAACTGATTTTTTTACCCATTAGTGCTGCTGCAATTAAATAAGTTCCAAGCTCAATTCTATCAAACATAATCTTCTGTGAGACTTGAGTGGCTTTTAAAGTTCCATTAATAATAATCTTTCTTCCTTTTTTAATAGAAATTTTACATCCCATTTTATTTAAAAATGCTATTAGATTTTCTATCTCTGGTTCTAAAGCGCAATTACATAATATTGTTTTTCCTTTAGCTTGAGATGCGGCTATAATTGCGTTTTCTGTTGCGCCAACAGAAATAGAAGGAAACTTAATTTTACAGCCTACCAGTCCATCTCTTGCATTAGCATATATGTATCCCTCTTTTATTAAAATTTTCGCTCCTAATTTCTTAAGAGCAAAAAGATGCAAATCAACTGGTCTGGTTCCTATTGCACACCCTCCTGGTAATGAAACTTTTGCTTTTTTATATTTTGCGATCAGTGGTCCTAATACCAAAACACCAGCTCTCATTGTTTTTACAATTCGGTAAGGAGCAACTGTATTAATTTTTTTATTTTTTTTACTAATTTCTACAATATTTTCACTTTTAACTACCTTAGTCTTTAAGCCAATAAAACTTAGTAGGTCTATCATAGTAAAAACATCTTTTACTAATGGAATATTTTTTAGAATAGTTTTTTTATCGTTTAAAATTGAGGCCGCCAAAATAGGAAGTGTGGCATTTTTTGAGCCTGATATTGAAATAGTGCCTGATAAAATCTTTTTTCCTTTTATAAGCAATTTCTGCATTTAGAATCAATTTAAACTTTGGGAAGTGTTACACCTTTTTGCTTCATGTATTTACCTTTTCTTTTTGAATAGGTTACCTCAGGCGTTTGGTTACCCTTGATAAAAACAAATTGTGCTACACCTTCATTGGCATAAATTTTAGCTGGAAGTGGAGTGGTGTTTGAAAACTCTAAGGTAACATATCCTTCCCATCCTGGCTCAAGAGGTGTGACATTCACTATTATACCGCACCTAGCATAAGTTGATTTGCCCAAACATATTACTAAAACATTTTCTGGAATCTTAAAATATTCTATAGTTCTTGCCAACGCAAATGAATTAGGTGGAATAATACACTCTTTACCAATCTTAGTAACAAAACTTTCTTTTTTAAATTTTTTGGGGTCAACAACTCCAGAATTCACATTTGTAAAGATCTTAAACTCATTAGATACTCTGGCATCATACCCATAAGAAGATAATCCAAAAGAAATTTTTCCTTTTCTAGTCTGCTTAGATATAAAAGGTTTTATAATTTCATGAGTTTTGACCATTTTTTTTATCCATTTATCTGAAAGAACGGTCATGATTTAGTTTTTTTAATTTTTTCCTTTAATTTTTTTCTTTTTCTTAAATTAATTCTTAAAGCTATTCCACGCTTTAATAAGCGAGAGTCTTTTTTAGTAAAAGATCTCATTATAATTCTATTCTTTATTTGGATTAGTCAAGTCTTCAAGAGTAATGGGTTTGTCAATATCATGCATTTTATTTTTCGGCTCTTCATTTTTAGTTTGACTCATTTTTCTAGCTCTTCTTTCTTCAATTCGAGCTTTTCTCTTAGCCTCTTTTTTCATGGCCTTTTCGCCTCTTGTCGATTTGTAATCGTAGTGGATACCCATTTTTGCTCCTGCATCTAATATATAGTTTTACTTTGTTGATTGAAATTTTGCAAGTCTCTTGTAAATAAGTAAGTAAATTCTCTTGTTACGTGAAGCTCTTAGCCATTAGCCCTTCAATTTTTCAAAAAATAAAAGTTGTAGAACTTGTTTTGGCTATTATTACATCCTGAAAGAGAGTTCCCTCTGGATAAATATAATTTTAATTATTTTTTGAAAATTTTTTTTCTTATTAGAAAAGATATTATCAAAAGCACTGAAAAACCAATTATAGGCCAATAAATTTCAGAATTTAAAATAATGCTTGTGTAGCTCAAATTATCGTTTTCTTCTATTAATTTTTCTAATCCAGAGCCTAGAGAATTAATTACAAAAACACTCGGGAATAAACCAAAAAGAGTTGAATAAAAATAATTTTTCACTTTCATGTCAAAAACAACGGGCAAAACATTTTGAATACCAAAAGGTATGCCTCCCCCTCCAGCAAATCTGAAAATCATAAAGTAAACTAATTCATTTTTATTAAACAAACTTTTATATTTTTCAATTTTTTTTTCTAAATAATTAATAATAAGACTGCGAAAATAATAATTTGCAAAAATGTAAAGCAAAGTACTTCCGACTGCAAAAGAAGTTATTGCAATCATAGTGCCAAGCCACTTACCAAATATAAAACCAGACAAAATAGCTATAGGGCCTGCAAAACCAAGAAGAAAAATCCATAAAATTGAAAAAATAAAGAAAATAAATATGAATAAAATTAAATTATTATTTTTAAAGTTAAGTAATTTTTCACTATTGGTCTTAATATAAGTATAATCGCTAAGATCTTTAAAATCTAAATTGCTAAAAAGAAAAACAAGCAAAACCCCGAGACAAAGTATGTAAATTAAGCCTAAAATTAGTTTTAAATTAATATTCATTATCAAATTTTAACTGTACATGAGTAGTTTAATTAAATATATAACTTTAATCATTTATGAAAAGAACTTATCAACCAAGTAAATTAGTAAGAAAAAGAAGACATGGATTTAGGTCGAGAATGTCAACAAAGGGTGGTCGTAAGCTTATAGCGAGAAGACGAGCTAAAGGTCGTAGAAAAGTTTCAACATAGTTTTCATGTTCAAGGTTGAAAGTCTAAAAAAAAATAGCCATTTTAAAATAGTTTTAAAGGATAAAAAATTCCATTCAGATTTTTTTTCTATTTATGCAACTAAAAATTTCATAAAAAAAAATAGTAAAAAAATTCTTAACATCAGCTTTGTAATGAAAAAAAAAATAGGTAACGCTGTAAAAAGAAACAGAATTAAACGTAAATTGAAAGCTATAGTAATAAAACTATCAAAAATAAAAGGTGCAATTAACTCTGATTACACATATATAGTTTTTGGTAAAGCAAAAGCATATAGTGTAAAACAAGATGCTCTTTTACTGGAAATGAACAAAACATTTAAAAAAATTAAATAAACAATGTCAAAAGTTGCAATTTTTTTCATTATTAGCCTAATAAAATTTTACAAATATTTTTTTTCTCCAATTTTGGGAAATAGATGCAGATATTTACCAACTTGCTCCGAATATTTTGTAGATGCGCTAAAGACTCACGGTTTATTTAAAGGTTGTTGGATAGGTATAAGAAGAATTTTTTCTTGTCATCCAATTAAGCTTTTAGGTGGGGGGTCAGGTATTGATTTTGTAACAAAAAAGGACAATAGGAAAAATACAAATGGATAGTAGAAATGTATTTGTTGCAATAGCTTTGTCTTTGGCAGTGCTTCTTTTTTGGAGTGCATTTTTCGAAACTCCTAAACCTGTCAAAACAGAAGCGGGACTTGAAGAACAAAAAAAATTAAATAGTAAGACAGAAAATAATGAAATTACACCTAATATAAATCAAAAATCGCCAGAGATATTTGTATCAAGGGAAGATTCTATAAATAAAAACGAAAGAATAAATCTAGAGAATGAAAAAGTAAAAGGATCTATATCTTTAAAAGGTGGAATCTTTGACGATCTTTCGTTTAAAACACATAAGAAAGAAATAGGAAAAGAAGATAACGTTGTCTTTTTGAATCCAAAAGATTCCAAAGATAGTTATTATGTTGAAACTGGATGGACAAGTGTTGGAAATAAAATAAAAGTTCCTACAATTAATTCTCTGTGGTCAGTGGTTGGCAATAAAACATTGGGAGTTAACAAGCCTTTAATTTTAGAGTGGAATAATAATGAAGGTCTAATTTTCAGAAAACAGATAGAACTTGATGAAAAATATTTATTCAAAATAAATCAAGAAGTTGCAAATAACACGGGCAAACCAATTGAGTTATATCCTTATGCTCAAATTACTAGAAATAAAAAACCTGAGGGTTTAACTGATTTTTTTATTTTACATGAAGGTTTTATAGGAGTTTTTGATAAAGAATTAAAAGAAGATGGTTATGATGATATTGAAGATAAAAGTCAGGTAAGAGAAGCTGACAATGGTTGGTTGGGAATTACTGACAAATATTGGATGACAGCTATTGTTCCGCCAAAAAATGAAAATTTTAAATCTACCTTTTTGTACAAAAATGGATTTAAAGCTAATTATATTCTTAATAATCCTGTAGTTATAAAGCCATCCTCTAGTGAAAAAAATCAAATTAGATTATTTGTTGCTGCAAAAGAAGTAGAGACTATTGATTCCTATGCAAAAACACAAAGCATAGAAAAATTTGATTTAGTAATTGACTGGGGTTGGTTTTATTTTTTTACTAAGCCTCTTTTTTTCATTATAGATTATTTATTTAAAATTACAGGCAATTTTGGAATAGCGATTATACTAATCACAGCAGGAATTAGATTAATATTTTTCCCTCTTGCAAACTACTCTTTTAGATCTATGGCAAAAATGAAAGCTTTACAGCCTGAAATGACAAGACTTAAGGATATACACAAGGATGACAAGGTAAAATTACAACAAGAGATAATGGCTTTATATAAAAAAGAAAAGGTAAATCCAGCTTCAGGATGTTTGCCGATTTTAATACAGATACCTTTTTTCTTTGCTATTTACAAAATGTTGTTTATTTCCTTAGAAATGAGACACCAACCTTTTTTTGGTTGGATAAAAGATTTATCTGCTCAAGATCCAACTTCTATATTTAACCTGTTTGGATTGATACCTTGGGACCCTCCAAGTTTCTTAATTATAGGAATCTGGCCAATACTAATGGGACTAACAATGTTTCTACAACAAAAGCTAAATCCAGCACCAACTGATCCTATTCAAGCAAAAATATTTATGTTCTTTCCTCTTTTTTTAACAATTATTTTAGCGCCTTTCCCATCTGGACTTGTTGTTTATTGGACAATAAATAACGTTTTAACTATCGCTCAGCAATATGTAATAATGAGGAAGACAAAAGTTAAAACTGTTTAAATGTCCAACGAAAACTATCTTAAAAATATTGAAAAGTTTTGGCCGAAGAAAATGCCAAAAATAGCAAATATAGAGAAGTACATCTCAAAATATAAAAAAGAAATAATAGTCATTAAATATGGTGGCAATGTACTAATAGATAGAAACATTTTTAATAATTTTATAGAAGATATAGGTGTACTAAATAAACTAGGACTTTCTATTGTAGTTGTTCATGGAGGAGGCCCAAGAATAGAGAGAGAATTAAAAAAAGAAAATATAGAATCAAAATTTGTTAAGGGATTAAGAGTTACTGACAGAAAAGTAATTGGGATAGTTGAAAAAGTATTAATTGATTTCAATAAAGATATTGTAAATTCTTTAATTAAAAAAGGTTCAAAAGCAATTCCTATAAATACAGATAGTAATAATATAATAAATGTTACCCCAGATAGGGAAGAACTTGGTTTTGTCGGTATACCAGATAAAATTAATATTGATATAATTAATGAGGCAATAAATCAAAATCAAATACCAGTGGTGGCACCTTTAGGTTTGGATATGAATAATCAGACTTTTAATATTAACGGGGATACTGCAGCGAGCGCTATAGCCAAAAAACTTAGGTCAAGAAGACTTTTATTAATGACAAATGTTGAAGGTGTATATGATGATAAAAAAAATTTAATATCAGAAATTAAACCTTTTGATTTAGAAAATTTAGTAAAATTTAAAATTGTACAAGGTGGCATGATACCAAAAATAGAAAATTGCATCGATGCAGTTGAAAATGGGGTTAGAGGTGTAGTTATACTTGATGGTAGGAAGCCTCATTCAATACTTGAGGAAATATTTTCTGATAAAGGTGCGGGAACTTTGATAAGAAAATGAAAGAATTGACAAAAATTAAATACTGGTTATTTGATTTGGATAATACTCTTTATTCTGGGCAAACCAAAGTGTTTGACCAAGTAGATAAAAAAATGTCCTCTTATATATCTAAAAAATTAAATATACCTGTAGAGGAAGCAAAAAAAATTCAGAAAGAATATTTCCATAAATACAGCACTACTCTATCTGGAATGATGAAACATCATAATATAGATGCTAATGAATTTTTGGAATTCGTTCATGATGTAAATTTGGACTTTTTGAAACAAGATAAAGAACTAGAAATTGAAATTTCAAGGATAAAAGGAAAAAAAATTATTTTTACTAATGGCTCTAAAGCTCATGCAAAAAATGTAACCAAAAAGATTGGAATAGATAAGCTTTTTGATGGAGTTTTTGATATTGTAGAGTCTAATTTTATTCCTAAACCTTCATTGGAAGCTTATAAAATGTTAATACAAAAATACAAAATTGAGCCACAATATTGTATATTAGTAGAGGATATCGCTAGAAATCTAAAGCCTGCTCATGAACTTGGAATGAAGACAGTTTGGATAAAAAACGACGAGCCTTGGGCAGCAGAATTTTCTAACGAAAAATTTATTAATTATAGAACAGAAAATTTAACAAGTTTTTTAAAGGAGATAAATGAACTTAAATAATATTGAAAAATCTATAAATGAAGCTTTTGCTAACAAAGATAATATAGATAGTTCAGATAAAAATTTAAATGATTTAGTGCGTGAAACGATAGATTTATTAGATGCTGGTAAAATAAGAGTAGCTGAAAAAAAAGGAGGCAAATGGGAAGTTAATCAATGGATTAAAAAAGCAATACTTTTAAGTTTTAAGGTAAATAAAATGAAAGCCTCTAAAGGTCCCTATTCAACTTGGTATGATAAAATAGAAGGAAAAACTCAAGGCTGGGATGAAAAAAAAATTAGAGAAGCAGGATTTAGATATGTTCCAAATGGTGTAATCAGAAAAGGTTCTTTTATTGCAAGGAATGTTGTTTTAATGCCTTCTTTTATAAACGTAGGAGCTTATGTAGACGAAGGAACAATGATTGATACTTGGGCATCCGTTGGTTCTTGCGCTCAAGTAGGAAAAAATTGTCATATCTCTGGTGGGGCTGGTATCGGAGGTGTTTTAGAACCCATGCAAGCCAATCCAACTATAGTAGAAGATAATTGTTTTGTTGGAGCAAGATCAGAAATTGCTGAAGGAGTTATCGTAGAAAGAGGATCAGTATTATCAATGGGAGTTTACATTGGAGGCTCAACAAGAATTGTAGACAGAGCTACAGGTGAAATCCATTATGGAAAAGTTCCAGCATATTCAGTTGTTGTTCCAGGCTCTATGCCAAGTAAAAAAAATCCTGAAGGACCATCACTGTATTGTGTTGTTATTGTTAAAAAAGTAGATGAAAAAACAAGAAGTAAAACTTCAATAAACGATTTATTAAGAGACTAATTATCTGATGGCATTAAGTGAATTAAAATTAGCTAAAGAATTGATTCGTAAACCAAGCATTACACCAAAAGATGCTGGAGCAATAAATCTTTTAGCAAAAAATTTACGATCACTTGGGTTTAATTGTAAAATTATAAAATTTAAAAATATCAAAAATTTATACGCTAAACTTGGGAAGTCTTCACCAAATTTTTGTTACGCTGGGCACACAGATGTTGTTCCGCCTGGAAAAATAAGTAGCTGGAGAATAAATCCGTTTAAACCAAAAGTAATAAATAGCAAATTAATTGGACGTGGAGCTAGTGATATGAAAGCTTCTATTGCTTGTTTTGTAGCTGCTGTCAGTAAGTTTAAATCTAAAAATAAAAAATTTAAAGGTGCTATAAGCTTATTGATTACTGGTGATGAGGAAGGAATAGCAATTAATGGAACTAAAAGAGTTATAAAATATTTGAAAAGAAAAAAAGAAAAAATTAATTTTTGTTTAGTAGGCGAACCTACAAATCCAAATAAACTTGGAGAAATGATAAAAATTGGAAGAAGAGGAAGTATGACCGGAAGACTTACCGTATTTGGCGTTCAAGGCCACGTGGCTTATCCACATGCTGCTAAGAATCCTTCAAATATAATAATTAAAATCCTAAAAAGAATTAAAGATTTAAAATTAGATAAAGGAACTAAAAATTTTCAACCCTCAAATCTAGAAATAACGAAAATTAATATAGATAACCACGCAGATAATGTAATTCCTGGCATAGCGAATGCTGTATTTAATATAAGATTTAATGACATGCATTCAGCTAGTTCTTTAAAGAGAAAACTTAACAAAGTTTTTAAATCTATAACTAAAAGTAACAAGTGTAGGTTTAAGATAGAATATGAGGTGTCAGGTGAAGCTTTTCTAACTAAACCTAACAAAACTACTTATATGATACAAAATATTATAAAAAAAATTACTGGTATAAAACCTAAATTATCTACTTCTGGGGGAACCTCCGATGCGAGATTTATAAGAAATATTGCACCTTGTTTAGAATTTGGCCTTGTTGGAAAATCTATGCATAAAATAGATGAAAGTGTATCAGTAACAGACTTGAAAAAATTAACTAAAATATATGAGAATATTTTGGTAAGTTATTTTAAGTGAAAACTGGAATTATTACCACAGACTCTTATCTAGATCATGAAACTGGCCAAGGACATCCTGAAAGGGCAGACAGAGTTTCTATCATAATTAGTAATCTTAAAAAAAATAAAAAATTGGCTTGGAAAAAGCCTGTTAATTTTGACACTAAATATTTAAAAATAGCTCATGACCCGAATTATATAAATCAAGTAGAAAAGTCCTTTCCTAAAAAAGGTTTGTTTTTTTTAGATGGTGACACTATTGTTTCCCCTGGGAGCAAGCGAGCAGCCTCAGATGCAGCTGGATCAATCATCACCGCCATTGATAGCGTTTTTAAGAAAGAATTTAAAAATGTTTTTTGTCCAGTAAGACCGCCTGGCCACCATGCAGAAAAAAATAAAGCAATGGGCTTTTGTGTTTATAATAATGTTGCAGTTGGTGCACATTATCTTCTTGAAAAATATAAATTAAATAAAGTTGCAATCATTGATTTTGATGTTCACCACGGCAACGGAACTCAAAATATTTTTTATGAAAATAAGAAAGTTTTATATATATCAACACATCAGTACCCCTTCTATCCAGGAACTGGTTCAAACAATGAGAAGGGCAAATATAACAATATTCTCAATATACCTTTGCCAGCCGGAACAAATTCTGAAGAATATTTTAACGCTTACGAACATGTTCTAAAGAAAATAAAAGAATATAAACCAGAGTTTATTTTATTTTCAGCTGGTTTTGATGCTCATGAAGATGACCCTCTTGCACAATTTAAACTAAAATCTAAAGACTTTTACGATATCACAAAAAGAACTCTGGAGGTTTCAAATAAAAGCAGTAATTATAAAGTAGTTTCTATTTTAGAAGGTGGCTATAATTTAAATGCATTAAAAGAAAGTTCTGAAATGCATTTAAACGCTTTAATAGAGAATTAATTATAAACCAAATACAGTTTTATTCTTTGCTATTTTTTTTAGTTTTTCTTCAGTCTTCTCTAAATTTAAAACGTAATGCCAGTAGTATCTGGCTTTTATCTTCTCATTATTCATCCACAAAACATCTCCGTAATGATCGTTAACTATAGGATCAGATGGCATAAGAGTTACTGCGAGACGTAAATATTTTTCTGCTTCTTTATATCTTTCTAATTTGAATAAAGCCCATCCTAGGGAGTCAACTATGTAACCATCATTCTTTTTTAAATCGTTCGCTTTTTTTAACATTTCTAAAGACTTTTCAATATTTACTCCTTTTTCTATCCAAGAATATGCTAAATAATTAATTACATAAGCTTGTTCTGGAGACACACTTAGCGAATTTAATAAATCTTTCTCAGCTTTCTCCCATTTGCCTATTCTCTCATATGAAACTCCCCTGCCTTCTGTTGCTTTAGGGTATAAATAATGTTTTTTGTCTATCAAGTTTAAAACTTTAGTATAATATTTAATAGCCTCATCAAATTTTTCATTATTTTTTAAAAATCTCGCATAATCAAAGATTTGATTTATATTTGGAGATTGAAAGTTATTAAAATTTTTTTTTAGAAAGTTTAATGATTCTGTAGTTTTATTTTGCTCAATTAAAATTTTTGCTATTTCTTTTGAGGCATGCCAACTATAAATAGACCCTTTATCAATAAACGATTTATAAATATTTTTTGATAAGTTTAATTTATTCATCATATAAAAGTTCTCGGCGTAGAGAGAGTCAAAAGATTTAAAATTTTGATTTAAATATTTAGATAGGTTTAAATAAAAATTTGAGAGTGTATAAGAAGATTGTGAAGATAAAGCATTAGCTAAAATGTATAGGATTTCAGCAGCAACATTCGTTAAATTCCTGCAATCAAACTCATTAAAAAAAAAATTTGAATTATTTTTAATGTCTTCTTTTAGTTGAAGTAGAATTAAATTTCTTGGAACTGTTTTTAAAGATAAATCAACAATTTCTAATGCTTTATTTGTCTGGCTATTTTTCTTTAGGAAATTTGCATAAAAAAAACTGTATCTGGAAAAATCGGTATTTTGATCAGAAATAAGATTCATAAAACTTGAGTTTGTTTCGAGAGAGTTAAAATAGCACTTAGCTAATGTGGTTTGAATTTTTTTTATATTGTTGAACCTTTTCGGAAATTTTTTTATTAACGCATAAGACTCCTCCTCGGTAATATTGGCAAATTGCATCCAATTTTTAAGAGAAGTAGAAACGAGATTTTGAATAGTATCTTGACTATTTTTGTTATTATCTAGTTTTTTAAAATATTTATATGCCTCATTAAATCTATTATTTTTTAGATGATAAATTCCAATTATTAAATTTCCCTCATAACTTTCTAATTTTTTATTTTCAAGCTTTTTTGAATATTTATAGGCTTCATAAATTTTTCCAGAGTTAATTAATGAAAATTGATAAAGAGTCGGATATGAGGAATGCTTGTCTTCTAATCCCTCTAATTCTTTTAAAAATTTGTATGAACTCGCGTATTCGTTGTCATACAATGACAATAAACCTGAAAAATAGTTAGAGATTTTATCTGATTTATAATATTTGTCTAAATTTCTAGAATGAACTAAATTAGACTCGCAGAAAAATAAAAAAATAATTAATATAAATTTAACAATATTTTTCATAAAATTTAAATGACTAAAAAAGTTAATACCAAATTTAAAAAACTAATCAAATACTATAATTTAATAAATCATGATCTGATATATGAGAATAGCTCCATTAATAGGTATGAGAATAAGATTAAAAATCTTGATAAAAATAAAGCCGAGTTACTTATCAAATTAAGAAATTCTTTAAGAAATATAAAAAATTGCAGTTTGAAAAAAAGTGCGACAAATTTAGTTTTTTCTGACGGAAATGCTGAGTCAAAAATAATGATAGTTGGTGAAGGACCGGGTGCAAATGAAGATAAAGAAGGGTTGCCTTTTGTTGGAAGAGCAGGAAAATTATTGGACAAAATGTTGGCGTCTATAAAATTAGATAGGAAAAATGTCTACATTACTAATGTAGTAAATTATAGACCTCCAGAAAACAGAAAGCCCACAGAAGAGGAAGTGTCTAGATATTTTCCCTATTTAATAAAACACATTGAAATAATTGGTCCTAAAATACTAATACTCCTAGGTTCTACTGCTTTAAATACAATTATAGGCAACGAACAAGTTATTTCAAAGGCTAGAGGAAAGTGGAATGAAAAAAAAATTGGCAATTGCACAACTTTTGTCATTGCATCTTTCCATCCTGCATTTCTCATGAGACAACCAGAACAAAAAAAAATGGCTTGGGTTGATTTAAAAATGATAAGACAAAAAATTAAAGATTTAAAAATTAAAATTGAAAAATAATAAATTGATTGCAGGAGTAGATGAGGTTGGACGAGGCTGTCTCGCTGGTCCGGTAGTTTCAGCAGCTGTGATATTAAAAAACGGAATAAATTTAAAAAACTTAAAAGACTCTAAAAAAATTACCTTCAGAAATAGGTTTAAAATTGCAGAGCATATAAAAAGAAATTCCTATTTCAGTGTTGGTATTGCCTCTGTAGAAGAAATATTTAGGCTAAATATTTTACAAGCGTCTTTACTTTCGATGAAAAGAGCTATTAAAAATTTATACAAAAAACCTGATACTATTTTGATCGATGGAACTTTTGCGCCCGAAGGAATTAAAAATTACAGAACTATTGTTAACGGTGATGAAAAAATAAAATGTATTAGTGCGGCTTCAATAATAGCTAAATCATACCGTGATCTTCTTATGATAAAATTATCTAAAAAATTTAATAATTATTCATGGGAAAAAAATTTTGGTTACGGAACTAAAGCTCATTTGGAAGGATTAAAAAAATTTGGAATAACTTCCCATCATAGAAAAGCCTTTAAACCTATACACAAGATATTGTCGAGATAAGAATCCAAAACACAACAATAGTCATTTTTCTCTCAAAAAGATTTGACCCAAGATTCAATTTAAGGTTGAATCTTAAAATGTTAAGATTTTCTAACTCTATTATTCTTGGTGACACCCTTAAGGAAATAAAAAAAATTCCTGACAAATCTTTTGATTTAATATTTGCTGATCCTCCTTACAACATGCAGATAGGAGATAAACTAACTCGACCTGACTTAAGTAGAGTAAATGGTGTGAATGATAAATGGGATCAATTTATGAATTTCGAACATTATGATAGTTTTTGTAAAACTTGGCTTAAAGAATGTAAAAGAATTTTAAAAGATAATGGAAGCATTTGGGTAATAGGATCATATCATAATATTTTTCGTTTAGGTTATCATTTACAAAATTTGGATTACTGGTTACTTAACGATATTATTTGGAGAAAAAATAATCCAATGCCTAATTTTAGAGGAACAAGATTTACTAATGCACACGAAACTTTAATCTGGGCTTCAAAAAGTAAAAAGTCTAAATACACATTTAATTATCAATCACTAAAATGTTTTAATGATGATTTGCAAATGAGATCTGATTGGACTTTGCCGATTTGTAATGGAAAGGAACGATTAAAAAAAAATGGTAAAAAAGTTCATTCTACTCAAAAACCTGAGGCACTTCTTCATAGAATAATCTTGGCTACAACAAATAAAGAAGATACAATTTTTGATCCATTTTTAGGCACGGGGACAACTGCTGTGGTCGCTAAAAAATTGGGAAGAAACTACTTTGGTATAGAAAAAGATAAGAAATACTTTAAAGCAGCAAAGGAAAGAATAGATAAAACTAAAGAAATTGAAGACGATTACTTAGACACATTAGAAAACAGTAAATTAAAACCAAGAGTGCCATTTGGATCTCTAGTAGAGCTTGGAATATTAAAACCTGGAACAACTCTATTTGACAATAAGAAAAAAATTAACGCAAAAGTTATGGCTGATGGAAGCATCAAATATAAAGAAGCAGAAGGATCAATACATAAAATAGCGGCTAAAATTATAGGTAAAGAAAGCTGCAATGGGTGGACTTACTGGCATTGTAATATAAATGGAACAGCGGTTGTTATAGATATTCTAAGACAAAAATTTATCACGAAAAAACAATTTTAATTTTTATATACTTTTCCGAGGTAAGAATTAATAAAACTTTTTCTTTTAACTAAAAATTTCATAAAAAAGTTTCTAAGATTTTGCATAATTGAACTTGAAAAATGGAAAACAAAAAAATTAAGATTAGATCTTTTTTTAACAATATTTGCTCGTTTATACCTTTCCTTGAAATAAATGTTTTGCGCATTTGACTTTTCCTCTTTTAACAGATTAAATAATTCATAAGCACTCTCTATAGATTGCCCCGCACCTTGCGCCAAAGTTGGTAGAAATCCACTGAAAGCATCTCCAATGTAAAATACTTTGTTATTTGTAGATGGAACTATACTTGCTGTAGAGTATAACGGCCAAGTTTTTAATTCACCTTGAAATAATTTTTCTAAATTTATATTTTGATTTAAAACTTTTTGTTCAATTAAAGATTTAATATTGTCTGGATTATATTTTTTACTTCTAATAATGCAGACAAGATTTAAATCATTATTTTTATTTATTGGATAAATAGTTAAATGGCAATTTTTACCCATGATCAAATTTATATTTTTCTCATTAATATCTAAATCTAATTTAGATTTTAAAATTCCTCTTACAGCAACTGCTTTTCTAAATTTTGGTTTATTTTTTTTCTTTTCAAAAAAAGATCTTGTTGAGGAAAAAATCCCGTCTGCCCCAATAACAAAATCGACTAGATCATTTGTGTTATCCTCAAATTTAATAAGTATCTTCTCTTTTATTTCCGAGACTTCCTTTATTTTTTTTCCAAACCTTAAATGCTGGGTATAGATTTCATCTTTTAAAAATTCAAATAATGTTGTTCTTTGTAAAGTGGTGTATTTAGACTCATTAGTATTAAATTGATTAATGTCTAAATTGCATATTTTTTTATTTTTAATATCATAGAAATCGACTCCTCTAGGATGATAAATTTTTGTATTATCTATTTTTTTAAAATTAATCTGATTCAAAATTTTAATACTGTTTGCTGATAATTGAATCCCATATCCTTGATCAAGAGATAAGCTTTCTTCTTTTTCGTATAAGATAAATTCATGTTTAGAATACTTTTTCAAAAAATTTGCAAGAGTAAGTCCTGATATGCCGGCGCCTATGATTGCTAATTTTTTTTTCATTAAAATAAAGTTAAAACCTGTCTAAATATTTTTTTGGTAAAACTTGGAATAAATTCTTTGTTATTTTTAAGAGAATACCAATTATAATTTTGCGGCAATTTATTTGAGAATTTATAATACAAATTAATATTCAATTTCAAATTAGATATGGAATTTTTATATTTCTTTAAAAGGTTCCAATTTTTATTTTCTGAAAAATTATTTGTTTCTTTAACTTTTGGCAGATTAAAATTTTTCAAAAAGCTTATTCTGTTTTTTTTTGTTAGAGCTATCTTTTTATTTTTATTTATATAACAAAAAATATCGTAGTTTTTTTTCTTTATCATTCTTTTCTTGATAGTTTTAATCTTATTTGAAGATTTAAAATACTTACAGGATTTATTCAAACAACAAATTAAACATTTTGGATTCTTTGGTTTGCATATTAAAGCTCCGAACTCCATTAATGCCTCAACAAAATCCGCATTATTGCTAATGTTAAATAGTTTTTCGCTATTTAAACTAACAAGTTTATTAAAATTTATTTTTTTTTCTTCTTTGTTTAGATTTCTTGCTAATACTCTTTTAACATTTCCATCAACTGCTAATGTGGGCTTATTGTAAACCAAACCTAGTAGAGCGTTTCCAGTGTATTCACCAATTCCTGGGAGTTTTTTAATTTCATCTAGCGTTTGAGGAAGTCTCGAATTGTGCTCTTTTACCAACTTTTTAGAACAAGCTAAAAGATTTTTTGCTCGTCTGTAATAGCCAAGTCCTTCCCATAACTTTAAAATTTCTTTTTCACTACTTTTCGACAAAGATCTCAAAGTTCTATATTTTTTAGTAAATTTATTGAAGTAAGGAATAACCGTTTTTACCTGAGTTTGTTGCAACATAAATTCACTTAAAAGTCTATAATACTGCTTTTTTTTAGAATTTTTACCAACACGCCACGGTAGAGACCGTTTATTATTATCGTACCAAGCAAGAATTTTTTTTGATAAATTAGGATTAATATGCATAACAAAAAAAAAGATATTAATAAAAGTAACAATTTCATACAAGGTCTAAGACCACTATCTAGCTCTTTGCCACATGGTTTTAAAAAAATCTTAAGAAAAGGTGGGTATAACTTCTCTAATATAGTTGATAATTGGACAAAGATGATTGGAAAGGATATCTCTGAACATTGTTACCCAGAAACAATTAAAATGAATAAAAATATGAATAATGGAGTCCTCATTTTAAATGTTTTGCATGGAAATGAAATAAACATTGAATATAAAAAGCAAGACATCATTGATAAAATAAATAGTTTTTTTGGGTATAATTGCATAAGTCAAATAAAATTAAAAATTGTCCAAACTGAAAAAAATCCAAAAAAAATAAAAAAATTTATTTATAAAAATTCTTCTGAATTAAGTAAAAAATTGAATAATATTAAAAATCAAGATCTCAAAAAATCATTAAGTAAACTTATTAAAGCCTACGGTGAATAATGATAAAAATTTTAAAAAAAATAATCCAGTTTAAAACTCTAATTTTTCTATCCTCATTTTTAGTATTTGCAAGTTGTGATAAAAAAGCTGAAGGCAATAAAAAAAATATCAATGGTAAAGTTGTTGTGAAAGTATTCTCCTCTTTAACTTGTCCTCACTGCGCAAATTTTCATAAAGAGGTAGTGGTAAAACTAAAAGAGCAATATATCGATAAAAAAATTGTCGAATTTAAACACCATGGCTTCCCATTAGATATGGCTGCTTTAAATGCTGAAAAAATTTTATATTGTTTTGAAGATGAAGAAAAACAGTTCAATTTTTTGACGAATATTTACAAAAAACAGAAAAATTGGGCTGTGGGATCTGATATAAATATAATTAATAATTCTATAAAGATAATTGGAAAAGAACTTGGTCTTGATGATAATATGATGGATAAATGTTTAGTTGACAAAAAAATCGAGGAACAAATTTTGGATGAAAGAATTAACGCACAAAAAAATTACAAGATAAAATCTACGCCAACTATTTATATTAATGAGAAGCAATATAAAGGTGATTATGATTTTAAAAAATTTAAAAAGGAATTAGATAAACAGTTTTAATTATGAAATTCAAAAAATTAGAAATATCAGGATTTAAGTCTTTCTTCGATAAAACTACTTTTTTAATTGAGGATGGTTTGACTGGAATAGTTGGACCAAATGGTTGTGGAAAGTCAAATATTGTTGAAGCTTTGAGATGGTGCATGGGTGAGACTTCGGCAAAAAGTATGAGGGGTTCTGGAATGGAAGATGTCATCTTTTCTGGAACTTCTAATAGACCAGCAAAAAATATATCTGAAGTCTCAATTTTACTTGAAAATTTAGACAAGGATAGCTCCGCACAATCACAATATAGTGATTTAGATGAAATTTTAATTTCTAGGAGAATTGAAAAAGATAAAGGATCAAAATACTTTATAAATAACAAAGAAATAAGAGCCAGGGACGCTCAAACTTTTTTTGCTGACTTGTCTACAGGTGCGCACTCTCCTTCTATGATTAGCCAGGGAAAAATTGGTACGCTTGTAACATCTAAACCAATCGAGAGAAGATCTATATTAGAAGAAGCTGCTGGAATTTCTGGTATACACGCAAGAAGACAAGAGGCTGAGTTAAGATTAAGCGCAGCAGAGAATAACTTGAAAAGAGCAGATGAACTAAAAAAACAACAAGAAAAACAATTGGTAAATCTTCAAAAACAAGCTGAGGAAGCTACAAAGTATAAATCAATTTCTGAAGAAATAAAAAAAATTGAAGCTGGGTTATACTATTTACGATTGAGAGATATAGACAATGAAATTAAGATCGAAAAAGAAATTAATTCTAAAGCAGACAATGAAGTTGATAAATTTAATGAAAAATTGCAGGAGCTTGAAAAAAAAATAAAAGATGAAACAGAAAAAATTGAACCTTATAGATTAAAAAACATTGAAAATGTTTCTAAGATTCAAAGGTTAAATTTAGAACTCAAAGGTCTTGATGAGGAGTCTGGTAGAATTCAAATTGAAATTGCAAGTATTAAAAATTCATTAAAAACTTTAGATGAAGATATAGATAGAGAAAAAAGTATAGTAATAGACGCAAAATCAAATGAAAAAAGGATTAAAGAGGAAAGAAATGAATTAATTGAAATAGACTCAAAGTATTTTGAAACTGAAAAACAGTCTAGCGAGGATTTGGAAATTACAAGAAAAAGTTTAAAAGCGGAAATAGAAAAAGTCAAAGAACTAATAAATAACGACAAAAAAAACGATGCTATAAATGTTCTTAATAATAGCATGGCGATTATAGACAAATATGCTGATAGCTATAGTAAAAATCAAAGTATTAAAAAAGAGTCTATTAAAAGAAATGAGAGAATAAGAGTCATAGAAAAAGAAATAGAAAGCTGGAAAAATCTTTTAATAAATTCAGAAAAAATGATTAAAGAACTAAATGGAAGAAAAGAAAAACTTAATTTAAAATTAGATGAGCTTGAACAACAACCTCAAACTCAAGCAGAAAAAAAAGGTCAAATCACTGAAAATTTAAGAATATCAGAAAAAGAAAAAAATGATAATGAGTTATTGATAGAAGAAATGAATAAAAAAACTGTAAATTTAAGAAATGACTTTAACATAATGAGAGAGAGCTCTATTGAGACAAGAGAAAGAAAAGCAAGTTCTGGTGCAACAATAGAGGGATTAAACAAAAGAAGAAATGATTTGTTAAGTCGAGTTCAGGAAGATCTAAATTTAAACGAAAATACCCTACTTGATTTTTCAAATTTAGATAAAGAGAAAGAATTTCCAGACTCAGTTACTCAAGAGGAGCTTTTGGACTCTAAAAAAAGAATTAGGGAAAAATTAGGTTCTGTAAATCTAAGAGCGGACGAAGAAACAAAAAAATATCAAGATGAAATTAAGAAAATGGAGGATGAAAGATCAGATCTTTATTCTGCAATCGTTAAATTAAAATCGAGCATAGACGAGCTTAACCAAAAAGGAAGGGAGAAACTATTAGACGCATTCTCAAGGGTTAATAGAAAATTTAATGAAGTTTACACAAAGCTTTTTAGTGGTGGAAATGCAAAGCTAGAATTAGTTGACTCGGAAGACCCACTGGAGGCAGGATTAGAAATGTTAGTTTCACCGCCAGGAAAAAGATTGCAATCAATAACTTTACTCTCTGGAGGTGAGCAAGCTTTAACAGCATTATCTTTAATATTTGCTGTTTTTCTGGTTAATCCATCTCCGATTTGTGTATTAGACGAAGTTGATGCCCCGCTAGATGACTCAAATGTTACAAGATTTTGTGCATTATTAGATGAATTAGTAAAAACTACTAAAACAAAATTTATAATTATTTCTCATCATGCCCTAACTATGTCTAGAATGCACAGGCTTTACGGAGTAACAATGCCAGAGAAAGGTATAAGTCAATTAGTAGCCGTAAACTTAGAGAAGGCTGAGGAATTAGTAGCTTGATCATCCAATGGTAGACTTTAAAGATTTTAAGACTCGCCTAAAAATTGCAAGGTCTAAACAAAAAATGTTAGAAGGTGAAGCCGATAAAAAAGGTTCTTTTATGGGTAATGCTTTCAAACTTAGCACTGAACTTGTCGCAGCCGTTGCGGTTGGGACATTAATTGGGTTTATTTTAGATGGATGGTTTGATACTAAACCTTGGTTAATAATAATTTTCTTTTTTTTAGGTTCAGCTGCCGGTATGTTAAATGTTATAAAAGCAGCAAAAAGAATGCAGAAAAAAGATTAAAAAGGACTTTCTTATGGCAACAAATCCCATGCACCAGTTTAACGTTCATAGAATTGGACCAGAAATAAAAATTGCTGGGGTTGACATTTCTTTTACTAATGCAAGTTTGTTCATGGTAATTAGTGCAATATCTATTTGTCTCCTTTTATTTTTAGGTACGAAAAAAAGAAAAATTGTTCCAGATAAAATACAATTGGTTACTGAAATGTTTTATAATTTTATCGCTAAAATGATTAGTGATACTGCCGGATCTAAAGCAAAACCTTACTTCCCATTTATATTTAGCCTATTCATGTTTGTTCTTTTCTGCAATATGGTTGGAATGCTTCCTTACTCTTTTACTGTCACAAGCCATATTATAGTGACTTTAATACTAGCTATTTTTATTTTTATTGCTGTTACAATAATTGGATTTATTAAACATGGTTTTGGATATCTAAAACTTTTTGTGCCAAGTGGAGTGCCGATAGTGTTGTTGCCCCTTATAACAGTTATTGAGGTTATTTCTTATTTAAGTAGACCAGTCAGCCTTTCTGTTCGTCTATTTGCTAATATGATGGCTGGACACACTATGTTAAAAGTTTTTGGAGGTTTTGTAATTAGTTTAGGATTATTAGGTGGATGGTTACCACTTAGTTTTTCAGTAGCATTAACCGGCTTAGAGATTCTTGTAGCGTTTCTCCAAGCTTATGTTTTTGCAATACTAACCTGCATCTATTTAAACGATGCATTAAATTTACACCATTAAAAAAGGAGGAAAGATGGAGTTAGAAGCGGCGAAAATGATTGGAGCAGGTCTTGCTGCAATCGCATTAGCAGGCGCAGGAGTAGGTATCGGAATAATTTTCGGTAATTATTTATCCGGCGCTATGAGGAATCCCTCAGCTGCACAAAAGCAATTTCCTAATTTACTATTAGGATTCGCTTTAGCTGAAGCCACAGGTCTTTTTGGACTTGTAGTTGCACTAATAATTTTATTTGCATTTTAAATAAAATAAGCATGAGGGTATTTTTTTTAGTACTAGTAGCTACTTTAGCTACGAGAATTGATTTGTTTGCAGCTGAGGCTGGCATGCCTCAGCTGGATCCAAAGTACTGGGCTTCTCAAGCGTTTTGGCTAGTTTTAGTCTTCACGCTACTGTACATATCAATATCCAAATTTTTTATCCCTAAAATTAAGGACACGATGGAGGATAGGAATAATAAAATTAAAGATGATATAGATGAGGCAAATAATTTAAAAAATATCTCAGAAAAAAAACTTAATGAATATAACTTACTTATTGAAAAGGCAAAAAAAGAAGTTCAAAAAATTTTAAATGAAAATAAAAACAAATTAAATGCTGAAATTCAAAACAAAAAAAGGATTATTGATAAGGAAATTGAGGAAGAAATTTTAAAAGCTCAAAATGAAATTAAAAACTTAAAAAAAGAAGCAGTAGGAAGTATTGGAAAAATTTCTGAAGAAATAGCAATGAAGATAATAGAAGAAATATCTGGCGATAAACTAAATGAGAATAGTATAAAAGCAGCCGTTGCAGAATCATCAAAAAAAAATATAAATAAATATTTATGAACATAGACGCTACATTCTGGGTCGCAATATCTTTTATTATTTTTGTTGGTTTATTGCTTTACTTTAAAATTCCAGAAAAAATTAAAACTTTTCTAGACGCAAGTATTAATAATATTAAAAATCAAATCGATGATGCAGAAAAACTAAAAGAAGAAGCCAAGAATATCTTAAGTGAGCATGAAAAAAAAATAAGCAATTCAAAAAAAGAAATAAAAAATATGATTGATAAAGCTAACGATGAAGCAGAAAAAAATATTTTAAAAACAAATAAAGAATTTCACGAATTGATGGAGTCCAGAAAAAGAAATGCTGAAGAAAGAGTTAGACAAATGAAAGAGCAAGCAGTTAAAGATATCAAAAATACTTCAGTGAAAATAGCAGTTCAATCTGTAGGCCAATTGTTTAAAAATTCAATAGATAAGAGCAAATTAGACAAGCTCTTTACTGAGAGTATTGAAGAAACAAAGATAGCCTTAAAAAAAAAATCTAGCTAGAATAAGAAGTTTTATAAAGCATAATCTCTATGTCTAAAAAAGTTATCGTTATAGGTTCTGGTTTTGGTGGCTTGGCTGCCGCATTAAGACTGCGAGCAAAAAAATATGAAGTCACTTTATTAGAAAAACATCCTGATCTTGGAGGAAGAGCTCGTGTTTTTCAAAAAGACAGATTTATTTATGATGGAGGACCTACAGTTATAACTGCACCATATTTGCTTGAGGAATTGTTCTCGTTGTTTGACAAAAAAATTTCAGATTATACTAAAATTGTTCCTTTAAACCTTTGGTATAAATTTGTTTTTGAGGATGGTTCCTCTTTTAATTATTCAGGTAACGAGGAAGATATGAAAAAACAAATTGAAAAATTTTGCAGAGAAGATTTATCTGGATATAAAAAACTTTTAAATTTTACTGAAAAGATTTTCAATAAAGGTTTTACAGAGTTATCAACTAAACCGTTCAACAAGGTAGGTTTTATGGTAAAGCAAATACCAGCCCTGTTGAAATTAAAAAGCTATCAATCAGTTTACAAACTCGTTTCAAGCTTTATATCTGATGAAAAACTTAGAAGGGTGTTTAGCATGCACCCTCTTTTAGTAGGTGGGAATCCTTTTACTACTACCTCAATATACACTTTGATTTTATTTTTGGAAAAAAAGTGGGGTATTCATTATGCAATGGGAGGAACAGGAAGCGTAGTAAAAGCATTAGAAAAGTTGATGGCAGAAGAAAATATAAAAGTTTTAAAAAATTCTGAAGTAACAGAAATAATAAACCATAATAACAAAATTAAAGAAGTTAAAATTAATAACAATTTAAAGCTTGAGTGTGATTATTTAGTCTGTAATTCAGATCCACCTAATGTTTATAAAAATTTAATTAAATCGAAAAAAAATTACGGCTTTTTGTTTAATCAAAAAATTCAAAGAATGAACTATTCTATGGGATTGTTTGTTTATTATTTTGGTTCAAAGAAACCATACAAAAATGTAGCTCATCACACTATTTGTTTTGGTGACTCCTACAAAAAACATTTACAAAAAATATTTGATGAAAAAATATTATCTGAAGATATAAGTTATTACTTACATAGACCATCAGCTACTGACCCAAATATGGCACCTGAAGGACAAGATGCTTTCTATGTTTTAGTTCCAGTACCAAATAATTTATCAGGTATAAATTGGAAAAATGAGGGAGAAAAATTTAAGAAATTGGTTTTAAATAAAATGGAAACCACTGTTCTACCCGGAATTAAAGAAAATGTAGTGAGTGACTTTTATCTTACTCCAGATTATTTTGCTAAAGACTTATCTACACTTCATGGCTCAGGATTTTCAATTCAACCCCAATTCACTCAATCTGCTTATTTCAGATTTCATAATAAATCTGAAATATTTGAAAATCTTTTTTTTGTTGGTGCTGGAACTCATCCAGGCGCAGGAATGCCTGGAGTACTTTCATCCGCAAAAGTTCTTGATGAATTATTATGATAAAAGATAACCTTCTTTCTAAACATGCAAAATCCTTTAACTGGGCAGGTTTTTTTTTATCAAAAAAAGTTTATGAAAAATGTTCATTCTTGTATGACTTCTGTAGAACATTAGATGATATCGCTGATGAAAAAGCAAGTTTAGAAACTAAAAAAAATAATTTCAGAAAATTTAAATCTAATTTTGAAAATAAAAACTACTCAAATATTATTGTTAAAAATATTTATATACTCATAGATCAAGAAAATATTTCAAAAAAAATAGTGCTAGATTTATTTGATGGTGTAGAAAGCGATCTTAAAGACGAAGTTAAAATAAATACTAAAAAAGAATTAATTATTTATTCTTACAGAGTTGCAGGAACAGTAGGATTAATGATGTCAAAGATATTACAGGTAAAAGATAAGAAGTCTTTACAAGGTGCGATAGATTTAGGAATAGCTATGCAGTTAACTAATATTGCAAGAGATGTAATTGAGGATAAAAAAAGAAATAGATCTTATATTGCTCATAATTTTGATTCTATAAGAGAAACTATTAAGATAGCTGATACATTCTACGAAAGCTCTTTTCCTGCAATTAAATATGTTCCGATAGGTTCTCGTTTTTCTATAATGGTTGCGAGAAGAGTATATAGAAAAATCGGAGATAATATATTGAAACAAAAAAACTTAGAAAATTATAATAATGCTGGAAAAATCTATGTTTCTAACATTGGCAAGATTATCCAGACTATTTTATCCTTATATGATCTTATAAAAGTATATTTTGTAAATCATAAAGAGAACTTAAAAAAAAACGAACATTTAATGATTAACGAGGAAATTGATCTAAATGAAAGAATTTGACTATATCATATTGGGTGGTGGTTGCGCGGGTTTATCTCTTGCATACGAGTTAGATATCAATCAAAAATTAAATGAAAAAACCCTTGCTATTGTTGAACCCAGACAAGAATATAAAAGAGATAAAACTTGGTCCTTTTGGAAAGTTGTCCCTCATAGTTTTGAGGACTGCGTTAAAAAAAGCTGGAATAAATTTTCAATAAAAATACCATCAGACTCTAAAATCATAAGATGTGATAATTTCCCTTATCAAAGTATTGATAGCGGTGCTTTCTATGAGAAGATAAATGAAAAATTATCAAAAAATAAGAATATTCATTTTTTTAAAAATATTGCTGAGTTAAATACAAAGAACTCTTTTATCTTTAACAGCGTACCCGCATTATCTGAGAACAAATCTAACCTTTGGCAACATTTTTATGGAATAGAGATTGAAACTAATAAAGATTTTTTTGACGATAGTATAGTGGATTTGATGGATTTTAATTGTGATCAAAGAAACAATGTTCATTTCTTTTATATTTTACCTTTTAGTAAAAAAAAGGCTATCATTGAATCTACTTGGCTTTCAAAAGAGGATGGGTCTCTAAAAGATTACGAGTCACAAATGAAAAGTTATATTGCTGGTTTAGGTCTAAAAGAATATAAAATAAATTTTAAAGAGGAAGGGGCTATTCCTCTTTTCCAACAAGTAAATAATAAAGAAAATAATAAAATTAATATTGGAACTGCTGGTGGTATGACAAGATTAAGTACTGGATACACGTTTCTTAACATTCAAGAACATAGTAAGTATATAAGAATGAATATTGAGGATATTAAAAACACAAAAAAATTTGAAATTAAAAAAAAATATCAATTTTTAGACAAAATATTTTTAAGGGTTTTAAAAAAATATCCAGAAAAAATGCCAAACATTTTTTTTGATATGTTTAATGTGCCCTCAGAAACAGTCATAAAATTTTTATCCAATAAAAGCAGTATTTTAGAGGATGCGACATTAATAAATAAAATGCCTAAATGGATATTTATAAAAGAAATAATTAACTAATGAAAATAATAAACTTAAAACATTCAATAATATTTTTCAATTTATCTATTTTAGTAAGTCCCCTAAATAAAATTCTAGATCTAAATTTAATAATTTGTTTATTTTTAATATTGATTATTGGAATATCGCATGGATCTTTAGATAATCTTAAAGGAAGAAAACTTTTGAAAATTTTTGGATTTAAATCAGATTATATTTTTTACATAAGCTATTTAGCAATATCTTCTTTAATAATCTTGCTATGGATAATATTTCCAAATACAGTTTTATTACTATTCCTAATTGTTGCATGCTATCATTTTGGTAAAGAGGATACTGTTTTTTTAGTTGAAAAAAAAATATTTTTAAATGAAATTCTGTATTTTTTAAAAGGATCCTCAGTAATTATTGCTCCATTGTTATTCCACAGGGACGAAACGATTGAGATTTTTAGAACTTTAAATTTTAACGTTTTTGAGAATTCGCTCTTTAACAATCAATTTCTAATAGTAATTTTATTTTTAAGTTTTATATCTTCATTTTTTTTATCATATAAAAAAAATATAAATCATAAGATACTTATGATAACGGATTTTTTATCTATAATAATTATTAATTTTTTTCTAAGTCCTATTTTGGCATTTACTCTTTATTTCTGCTTCCTTCACTCTATTAGACATTCTATAACTCTTATTTTTGAATTGGATAAGTCTGTAAAAAATGGGTTTAAAAAATTTATTAGAAAGGCAATACCCTTAACACTAATAACTGGGTTTGCTTTTATATTTGCCATTTATCTCTTAAACAATTTTTATGAACTTAATGAGGCTATATATAAGGTTATTTTTATTGGTTTGGCGTCACTAACATTTCCACATATATTGCTTGAATACTTATTAGAAAAAAATGAAAAACGAAGTTAAAATCTTTTTAGCATCTCCTAGGGGATTCTGTGCTGGTGTAGAACGAGCAATAGACATAGTAGAAAAAACAATAGTAAAGTTTGGAACACCTGTATATGTTAGACATGAAATAGTTCATAATAAACAAGTTGTTGAGAACTTGAAAAAAAAAGGAACTATATTTGTTGAAGAACTATCTGAAGTTAAGGATCTATCTAGGCCAGTAATATTCTCTGCACACGGTGTGCCTAAAAAAGTCCCGGAAGAAGCTAAAATTAAAAATTTATTTTATATCGATGCGACTTGCCCATTAGTTTCAAAAGTACATAGAGAGTCTGAGCAATTACATAAGCAAGGATACGACATAGTTTTAATTGGCCATAAAAATCATCCAGAAGTTATTGGAACTATGGGTCAATTGCCTCCAGGATCGATTAAACTCATAGAGACAGTTAATGAAGTTCAAGATTTAAATTTAACTTCATTTAAAAAGCCCTTGGCTTATATTACTCAAACTACTTTGTCAGTGGATGATACTGCTGAGATTATTTCAAAACTTAAAGATAAATTCCCTAAAATTAGAGAACCGATTAAAGAGGATATATGTTATGCAACAACTAATAGACAAAAAGCTGTAAAAAAAATTGCACCTAACTGTGATCTATTTTTTGTAATTGGAAGTAGAAATTCCTCAAATTCATTGCGGTTAGTTGAGGTTGCAAAAAGAGCTGGTTGTAACAATTCTGAATTAATTCATTTTGGTAAAGATTTACCTATAGAAAAATTAAAAAATTCCAAAATTATAGGTATTTCCTCTGGAGCATCAGCGCCTGAACAATTGGTTCAAAATCTTATTTCCGAAATAAAAAAATATTGTAAAGTTTCTTTAGAGGAAGTTATTGTTGCAGAGGAAAAGGTTAAATTTAAACTACCTAAAAATTTAAATTAAAATGGCAGTCTACACAAAATTAAGTAAAGATAATATAAATGAAATTTTATCAAATTATTCCTTGGGTCAGTTAGAAAAGTTTCAAGGTATCGAGGAAGGAATTGAAAATTCTAATTTTCTTTTATGGATAAACCAAAAAAAATATATTCTGACTATTTATGAGAAAAGAGTAAGAGAAGAAGATCTTCCATTTTTCTCTAAACTTATGACTTCTTTAAATAACTCAAATTTTAAATGTCCAAAACCAATATTAAATAAAAATAATAACTCAATTTCAAATTTTAAAAATAAAAAATTGATGATTGTTTCTTTTGTTGAAGGAAAACCTAAAAACAATTTAAATCCCAGTAATTGCCAATCAATAGGTACCGAAGTTGCAAAACTCCATCAACTTACTAAGAATTTAGATATAAGTAGAGCAAATGATTTGTCGATTATTTCTTGGAGAAAAATTTTCGATCAAGTTAGAGACAAATGTGTTGCTATTCATAAGGATTTACCGAAACTCATTGAAGATAATCTTAATGATGTAGAAAAAAATTGGCCTAAAGATTTGCCCAAAGGCATTATTCACGCTGATTTATTTTATGATAATATTTTTTTTAATAAGAATAATTTCAGTGGTATTATTGACTTCTATTTTTCTTGTTATGATTTTTATGCTTTTGAAATAGCAATATGTTTTAACGCTTTGTGTTTTGATGGACCAAAAAATAATTTAAGCTTTAATGTAACTAAAGCAAAATCTTTTATAGAAGGATATAATCAAATAAGAACCATCAGTGATATAGAAAAAGAAAATATCAAAGTTTTATCTCAAGGGGCTGCATTAAGATTTCTACTAACTAGAGTATTTGATGCATTAAATACTGTTGAGGGAGCTATAGTAAAAGTAAAAGATCCTATGGAATATCTTAAGAGATTAGAGTTTCATAAAAATGCTAAAACACATGAAGATTATTTTTTTTAATGAAGTATAGGATTTATACTGATGGAGCATGCTCAGGAAATCCGGGTAGAGGCGGATGGGCAGCGATTATTTTAGACGATAAATCCAACCAATCTAATATTTCTGGTGGTGAAAATAATACTACAAATAATAGAATGGAACTTGTAGCTCCGATTATGGCATTAAATAAAATTAAAAAGAAGTCCGAGGTAACTATCTTCACAGACTCAAAATATGTCAAAGAAGGAATTACTGATTGGATCAAGAAGTGGAAGATTAATAATTGGAAAAGTTCAAATAAAAAACCTGTAAAAAACAAAGATCTTTGGATTAAATTAGATAATTCTTGCCAAAAACACAAAGTAAGTTGGAGATGGGTTAAAGCTCACGCAGGAAATAGACTTAATAATTTAGCTGATGAATTAGCTGTTTTACAAACAAAAAGATAAATATTATTTTATATAGATTTTAAAAAGTTTTCCGCAGAGGATAATTCACAAGCTGCTGTATCCTTCTCTTCTTCTATTTTTTTTACTTCCCCGTTTTCTATTAGCATTGTATATCGATTTGACCTCACCCCCAATCCTTTTGCTGATTTATCAACTTCAGCACCAATGGCCTTTGTAAATTTTAGAAAGGGATCTCCAGCCATAAAAATTTTTTCTCCAACGTTCTGATTTTTTCCCCAAGCTTTCATAACATTTGGATCATTTACAGCTACACATATTATTTTCGTTATTCCTTTTTTTAAAGCTAAATCATAATTTTTTACATATCCTGGCAAATGAATTGCTGAACATGTTTTAGTAAATGCTCCAGGCATACCTAATATGATAGTCTTGTTATTTTTACAGAAGTCAAAAATATCAATTTTTTTAGGTACATTGTCTTCATCTAAATAAAATAGTTCTGAATTTGGTAACTTGTCCCCGGCTTTTATTTTCATTACATTTTTTCTAAAATATAGTTTTTAACTTTTTGTAAATTATTATCTAGTATATCAAACTTTTCTTTTTTTTCTGGCAATGCTGCTATTTGTTCAGGAGCAGAAATATTTCTATTAATTGCTATTTTAACAGTATCTGCAAACTTATAGGGATGTGCTGTGCCAAGAACAACTGTTGGTAATTTATTTTTAACTTTGTATGAAGCTCCTACTGCAGTAGCAGTGTGTGGATCTAGTATGAAACCAAAGTTATTAAAAAAATCTCTAATTATTCTAATTGTCTCGTCATCATCTATGGCCTCAGCATCAAAAATATCTTTAATTACATTTATTTCTTTTGTCTCTAAAGAAAAAGAACCTTTGTTGTTTAAATTATTCATTAAAGTTATTACTCTTTTTTCACTTTGCTCAGAAACATCGAACAGAAGTCTTTCGAAATTACTTGAAATTTGAATGTCCATACTAGGAGTTAAAGTTGCTTTAACTTCATTTGGTTTATATTCACCAGAATTAATTGCTCTTGCCAAAATATCATTTTTATTAGTGGCAACAATTAATTTGCCCATAGGTAATCCCATTTTTTTTGCCATGTATCCAGCGTAAATATCTCCAAAGTTACCAGTAGGAACTGCAAAATTAGTTTTTTTTGATAGTCTAAAATAAGTATAAAAATAATAAACGATTTGACAGATAATTCTTGCCCAGTTAATTGAATTAACACCAGACATATTAATTTTTTCTCTAAAATTATTATCAGAGAACATTTCTTTTACAATTTTTTGGCAATCATCAAAATTTCCTCTAATAGCAATATTATAAATATTTATAGATCCGATTGTTGTCATAATCTTTCTTTGAGTTCGTGAGATTTTATCGTGAGGGTGTAAAACAAAAACATTTATATTTTTTTTATCGTTTAAAGCAGAAATAGCGGCTGACCCTGTGTCTCCAGAAGTCGCTACCACTATGTTAACTTTTTTTTTATCAGCTATATTTAACTCATCGTATAAATTGCCAATAACCTGCATTGCTATATCTTTAAAAGCAAGTGTCGGACCATGATAAAGCTCCAATAAATGAATGTCTCCAACCTTCTTTATTTCTACAACTTCCTTTGTATTAAAGTTACCATAAGCCTTGGATACTAAAGCCCTTAATTTTTCTTTTTTAAGATCACTGGAACAAAAGTTTGATATAATCTCTGTTGCAAGATCTACATAAGATAAGTTTTTAAGATTTTTAAGTTCGTTATTTGTATACTTCTTAAGATCTGAAGGGATAAATAATCCGCCATCAGGTGCTAATCCTCTTGAAAAAATTTCGGTGAAACTGAAATCCAGTTTTTTATCTCTAGTGCTAAAGTATCTCATTAAACAATTTTATCTATTAAGAACAATACAAAAATTAAAAACAAATATGAAATTGAATAGCCAAAAATCTTTTTAGCTTTTTTCAAAATAAATTTGTTTTTATCATAATTGTACAGATCAAAACATATAAAATTATAATAAAATGTGAGCATCAACGAAGGTACTAAATAAATTAGACCAGAAAATTCGATTAGATAAGGAAAAATTACAACGGGTATCATTAAAATTGAATAAATAAATATATATAATTTAGTTTTTTCAATTCCTTCAGTAACTGGCAGCATTGGAATTTCTGCTTTTTTATAATCATCCGCCTTATAAAGACTTAATGCCCAAAAGTGAGAAGGAGTCCAAAAGAAAATAATCAAAAATAAAGATATTGGTTCTAAAGATATTGTATTAGTTGCTATTGTCCAGCCTATGACTGGAGGCAGGGCACCTGCGGCACCTCCAATAACAATATTCTGTGGAGTTTTTCTTTTTAACCAAATTGTATAAACAAATAAATAAAATAAAATTGTAACCATAAGTAACCCAGCAGATAAAAGATTTGCAAAGAAATATAGTCCAACAACTGAAAGAGCTGAGAGTAAAATACCGAAAATTAATGCTTGGTTTTTATTAATTTTTCCAGTTGGAATTGGTCTTAAACAAGTTCTAGTCATCAACGCATCAAGATCTGCCTCATACCACATATTTAGACATCCAGCTGCTCCAGCTCCGATAGCTACTAGGATTATACTTAATGTTGCATCTATTAAACTAATTTCATGTCCGGAAGTTAAAAAACCAACTGCGCACGTAAATATTACAAGAGACATTACTCTTGGCTTCATTAGCAACAGAAAAGCTTTTAGATAGGCGCTAATATCTATTGTGGAAGATTTATTTTTGAATGTATTACTGGGCAAATCTATTCCACGTTTAAGGTAATGAATATAGCTATCAAAATAGTACCCACAATTAAAAAATGGTTTCCTAAATCGAAAATACCAACTCTCTTATTTTTTTTATCGATTAATTTTCTTTGTAAAGGTTGTTGATCGTAAGGATTAATTTTAATGTTATCCCCTTTTTCTTTATCGCTATCTATTTTTAAAGAAACTCCAAACCAAACAAAATAAATAAAAATAAAAAAGAAAATTAGAAAACCAGCAACTATGTTATAACCACCCATAAAATTAACCTCCTACAAAAAAATAAAACAATCTTGAAAAGACTGTATATTTCCCCTCTGCAACCATTAAGCCTACAAAACATGCTATGGCCGTCATAGGCCATAAAAGGACATTAACCAAAGCGTATCTTTCCCAAAATAAATGCATAAAGAAAGCCATTATTAGTCCTGCTTTTAAGAACATAAAAAATAAAATTAACGACCATCTCAATAAACCTTGAAAATTATACCAGTCTACCATGTAAGAAAAAAAACTCAGAACAAATAATAGTCCCCATATCCAAAGATATATTCCTATTTTATGTGTTGATGTTTCTTCTTTTTTTTTTGTATCAGTCATAGCCTTACTTACCATAAATAAAAGAATGCGAAAATAAATACCCAAACTAAATCAACAAAGTGCCAATAAAGACCTAGTATCTCTATAGCAACATAATCTGATTTCATCGTGGTAAAATAACCTCTTCTCCCTGTATCAAAATCTCCCCTATAAACTTTTCTTGCAAAAATAAACAAAAAGATAACGCCAATGGAAACATGGGTGCCATGAAAGCCAGTTATCATAAAGAAAAATGCACCAAATTGTTCTGCTCCAAAAGGGTTGCCCCAAGGTCTCACACCATCATGAAAAATTAATTTTGACCATTCAAATGCTTGCATACCAACAAATGTTAATCCACCAATTGCTGTTAGTAACACAAATAATCCACACATTTTTCTATTTTTTTCGTATCCATATTTTACTGCTAAAGCCATTGTTCCACTGCTAGTTATTAAAACGAAAGTCATAATAGCAATTAAAAGAAGAGGAACTGGCACGCCAAATACCTCCAATCCAAATACTTCGCTTGGATATGGCCAAGGTTCAGTAACTGATGCCCTGACTTTCATATATGCAACTAAAAAACAACTGAATACAAATGTATCGCTGAGCAAAAAAATCCACATCATTGCCTTGCCCCAATTAACCCCTTTGAAAGTAGTTTGATCTGAGCCAATATCTTCTGACATGCCTTTAAAACCACCTGGCAATTTATCTAAAGTAGGATCTGACATTATAATTTAGGTTTTTTCCACTTCCGCTTCTATAACTTCACTTGGTGGAGTTGTTTGAGTAATATAATCTTTTTTAGCTCCAGGGACATTGAAATCATAAGCCCATCTATGTACCACTGGAAGTTTTTCACCCCAGTTTCCATGTTCAGGTGGAACTTGTGGAGTTAACCACTCCAAAGAGTTTGCCTTCCAAGGATTTTTTCCTGCAGGCTTACCTAATCTGATGCTTTTAACAAGATTATAAAAGAAAATGAATTGCGCTGCTCCAACAATAAATGCTGCAACACTAATAAACTCATTCATACCAACAGCTGATGTCATATAGGGACTATCGTACATTTCAAAGTAACGTCTAGGAACTCCAATGAAACCTAAATAGTGCATAGGGAAATAAATTGAATAAGCGCCCAAAAATGTTACCCAAAAATGCCATTTGCCCAAAGTTTCGTCCAAAAATCTTCCTGTAATTAAAGGGAACCAGTGATAGATTGCTCCAAAAATAACCATCAGAGGCGCTATTCCCATAACCATATGAAAGTGTGCAATTACAAAATAAGTATCAGATAACGGAACATCAACAATAACGTTTCCTAAGAAAATTCCTGTAATTCCTCCGTTAACAAAAGTAACTATAAATCCTAAACAAAAGAGCATCACAGTAGTCAATCTGATATTTCCTCTCCATAAGGTTAATATCCAATTATATACTTTTAGAGCTGTCGGGACTGCGATTATTAAAGTTGTGGATGCAAAGAAAAAACCAAACCATGGGTTCATACCGCTAACATACATATGGTGAGCCCAAACAAAAAAGCTTAAAGCTCCAATTCCAACAATTGCCCAAACCATCATTCTATAGCCAAAAATATTTTTTCTAGCGTGAACAGAGAGTAAGTCAGAAACTATTCCGAAAGCAGGGAGAGCAACTATATAAACTTCGGGATGTCCAAAAAACCAGAATAAATGTTGGAAAAGTATTGGGCTTCCTCCATCGTAAGAAAGCATTTCGCCTGCTTTAATAATCGTTGGCATAAAAAAACTAGTTCCAAGGACTTTATCTAAAGTCATCATGATGGAACTAACAAGTAAAGCTGGAAATGCTAATAAGGCTAGTACTGTTGCAGTAAATATTCCCCAAATTGTTAAAGGCATTCTCATTAAAGTCATCCCTCTAGTTCTGGCTTGTAAAATTGTAATTACATAATTTAGCCCTCCCATTGTAAAACCTATTACAAATAAAGATAAAGATATAAGCATTAGTAGTATTCCATAGCCTGAGCCTGGGGTTCCTTCTAATATTGCTTGAGGAGGATAAAGTGTCCAGCCTGATCCTGTTGGTCCGCCTGGGACAAAGAAGCTAGCCATAAGAACTACAACTGCAACAAAAAACATCCAAAAACTAATCATGTTAACGTAAGGAAATACCATATCTCTGGCTCCAACCATCAATGGGATTAAATAATTTCCAAATCCACCCAGAAACAACGCAGTCAATAAATAAACAACCATTATCATTCCGTGCATAGTTACCATCTGATAATAAGACTCAGCTGTTAGGAAAGGAAACAGTTCTGGAAAACCTAGCTGCATACGCATCATCCAGGAAAGAATTAAACCGACAACTCCAGTAAAGACTGCTGTAAGGGTGTATTGTATCCCAATTACTTTTGCATCCTGACAGAAAATCCATTTAGTAATAAAACTATGGCCATGATAAAGATCTTGTTCCGGTAATTCTGCAGGTCTAACATAATCTATATCGGTTCCTCCCCCCGAAACACTTGAGGACTTAGTTTTTATACTTGAAGTTTTTTTTATATTTAAATCATCTGACATTTTTTTCACTTTTTATACTTTTTTTAGTATTTAATATATTGTTAATTTTAACCACTTTTTCATTAATTAAACCTTCTTTTTTTCTTTTTGCAATAAAACTTGAAAATGTTTCGTGTTTTGCCAACCATTTATTATAATCTTCTTGATTATCCACTACCACTAATCCTCTCATAGCGTAATGCCCTACCCCACAATACTCTGCACATAACACTTCATACTCACCTATTTTGTTTGGTTCAAACCAATAATAAGTTATCATACCTGGAACCGCATCCATTTTAGCCCTAAATTGCGGAACATAAAAATTGTGCAGTACATCAATTGATCTTAATAAAATTTTTACCGGTCTATTGTTTGCTATGTGTAACTCTTCACTATCTATTAAAATATCATCTTTACCATTCGGATCATCTTCATTTATACCGAAAGGATTATCATCATTAATTTTTTTATTGCTAGAAGTTCCAAGAACTCCATCTTCTCCTGGTAATCTATATTTCCAACCCCATTGCCATGCCATTACTTCTACATGTATAGAGTTTTCTGGAACTTTTATGTATTGATTCCATACAAGTAACCCAGGAGCTAAAAGAGCTGCAACTCCAAGAGCAGTTGCCCAAGTTAGTCTTACTTCTAATTTTTTATCTTCTGGCTTATATTCAACTTTACGTCCTTCTTTATAATTAAATTTAAAAATACAGTAGACCATGAACAAACAAACTAAAATGAATACTCCTCCACCTATCCAGAAAGTTAAGATGATAGTATCGTCCATTGCTCCCCAGTTAGAGGCTATGTCAGTCCACCACCAAGGTGTCCAAACATGAAACGCTATGGATCCTATTATTACTGCTAAGAATACAAGTCCTGTCCACATAATCTAAGTTTATAAAATAAAAGGCTATTATAACCTAGGGACAAAATGTCTTATAAACGATATAAAAAGGCAAAAAATGATTGGAAAACTTGGAATTTTAATATCAATACTTCTATTAGTATTTCTTTTCTTCCTAGTTATATCTTTTGGAGCTGGAGTATTCTCAAAAGGTGAAAAAAAACCAGAAATAAAAAAATATCTTAAATCAGTATATTTCTTATTAGCGGTAATCGCTGTCTTAGGATGTATCTTAGTATTATTTCTTTAGTTCTTAAGAGATAAGAGATTTACACCATGCGATAACTGCATCATTGAAGACATAAATAATTAAAAAAAATATAATCCAAACAACTAATAAAAAAGTCCAATAAAGAGATAAAGCTTCAATGTTTTTTTTCTGACTTAAAATTTTATCATTTTCTAATTTAAGAGTTGATGAACATACTTTTCCCCAAAATAATAGTCCTCCTAAAAGATGAAGTCCATGAAGAGCAGTAAAAAAATAAAAGGAGGTGAAGTATGAATTAGTAGCAACAAACTTCCCGCTGTCCATTAAATGAAACCAAAAAAATATTTGACCAAATAAAAATAAATAACTTAGGGCTCCCACTTGAACCAAATTTTTTTTTAATTTTAAAATTTTATTATTTTTTAGGTCTTTAGTTATTTTTCTAAAAACATATGCTACAAAAAAAAGTACAAAAGTATTAATCCAAAGTAATTTTGTTTTTAAAAGAAACATTGTATCTTGGTCACTTGGAACACTATAAAGATAACCTGTAAGAATAAGGCTAAAAAGCACAGTGCTTACTCCAAACATTACTATCACTGCTGACATCTGAGGAGACAGAGTGCTAAATGTTTGGCCGCTATGAAAATTGTCTACTTTTACCTGGCTTTCTTCCCAAGGTTTTTGAATTAGTGCGCCAAATAATTTCTTTATAAATCCTGACATAACAATTAATTATATCATTAATGAAATTAAAAACATCTATAACTATTATAGCAGGATGCTTTGTAATCTTTTTATTTATAATGTTGCCAATATTTTTATCGATTCAAGATCAAAAAGATGAATATGTCGCATCAATTAAAGGATCACCTTTTGAGTTAAAAGATATTAATAGAAATTTAATAACTGAAAAATCTTTTGAAGGCCCGGCAACCGCACTTTTTTTTGGTTTTACAAATTGCCCAGATGTTTGTCCTTTAACGCTAAATAAAATAAATCTTATTTTGGAAGAACTAAAAAAGGAGAAAAAAACATTAAAAGTTTTTTTTATTAGTATTGATCCAGACAGGGATACTCCAGAAGTAATGAAGGACTATTTGAGCTCATATGAAAATAAAATTATTGGTATTACTGGGGAGCCTGAAAAGATATTTGTTCTTTCAAAATCTTGGAATATAAAAAGCCAAAAAATATTTTCAGAAGATGGAAATTATACAGTAGATCATAGTTCGCCTATTCTATTGCTCAAAAATGGAAAATACAAAAATCGAATTACGCATCATAATGACATTGAAGAGTCTCTAAAAATTATAAAAAAAATCTTATAAATTTAAAAAATAACTTAAAATTGTTAAGGAAGAAATAGTTGCAGTATCAGTACGTAGAATATTTTTAGAGAGTGAAAATGGTATCACGTTCTTATTAGTAATTATAAATTCTCTTTCGTTTGGAGAAAAATCTCCTTCAGGTCCTATGAGGACAGAAATTGTTTTTATATTTTCTATCATTTTTTTATCTACTTTATTTTTAGAATTTATATCGGCAAAAAATAACTTAGTGTCAGTTAAACTATTAATAAAATCTTTAAGTTTTAATGGTTTGGAAATTTCTGGAACATGAAGCTGATTAGATTGTTCTGTAGCCTCAATTGCAATTTTTCTAGCTCTTTGCAAATTTAGCTCTTTAACCTCAGTCCTTTCAGAAATGATTGGATAAAATTTTGTTACGCCTAGCTCTGTAGATTTTTGTATAATTATTTCCATTGGAGTTTTTTTAACTAAACAAATAGCCAATTCTATACTCTTAGGCCTAAAGGAATTTTTTATTTTTTTCAAAAATTTAACTTCTACTCTATCTCTGTCTAAAAAAATTATTTCACTTAGCCATTCACCATTTGTATTAAAAAAATTCACTTTTGAACCTCTTTTTGCTCTCATTACATTTACTAGATAATGGGTGTGCTCTTTTGAAAGTAAGCTTGTGGAATTTTCAACTATACTATCTGAATAATATAATCTAATGTTGCTCATAAATTATTTATACATTAAAACTTAAAAGAGAGTAATCAACAAAAGTAGGACTTATGGCAAAAGGACAAAGAGCAGGAGATGCACCGATTGGGGTAAATGTTTTAGAGGGAAAATCCTATTATTGGTGTACCTGTGGTAAAAGTTCGAAGCAGCCCTTTTGTGATGGTTCTCATAAAGGAACTGAATTTAGTCCTTTGGTTTTTAAAGCCGACCAATCAAAAAAAGTTTTTTTCTGTACCTGCAAACTAACGAATGATCAACCTTTGTGTGATGGTTCACATAGTAGTAAATAATATCTAATTAAGTATACTCCTTATACAATGAGCAAATTTAAAGCGATCGTTTTTGATGCTTACGGGACTTTATTTGATGTCAACTCTGCAGCAGAAAAATGCAAAGATAGAATTGGTGACAAGTGGGTAAGTTTTGCTCATTATTGGAGAACAACACAATTAGAATACACTTGGTTGAGAACATTAATGAAAAGACATAAAGATTTTTGGCAAATTACTGAAGACAGTTTGGATAAGTCTATGAAAACATTTGATATAGACAGCTCTATGAGAAATGAACTTCTTAATTTATATAGAAAATTATCTACCTATCCTGAGGTTAAAGAAGTATTAATCAAATTGAAAAAAAAATATAAGCTTTCGATTTTATCTAACGGCACACCTGACTTGTTAAATAATTTAGTGAATAGTAATGATTTAAAAAATATATTTGAAGATATTTTTTCTATAGAAGAAGTTGGTGTATATAAGCCAGATAAAAAAGTATATGATCTACCAACAAAAAAGTATGGAGTAAAAAAGGAGGATATAGTATTTTTAAGTTCCAATACTTGGGATGTTTCAGGTGGTGGAAATTATGGTTATAATGCTATTTGGGTCAATAGAAATAATACTGTATTTGATAACCTAGATTATAAACCTAAAAATGAGGTAAGCAACTTAACGCAGTTACTTGATATAGTTTAAGGTTTGTTTATATTCAATATATGTCACAGATTGAAGTCAAAAAAATTTTAAAAGCTTTAAGCACTTCCGATGGTGCAGGTGTTAAATTAAAAAGAAGTGTAGGAACGCCTGGAGCTAATTATATCGATCCATTTTTAATGTTGGATGAATTTGGTTCTGAAAATAAAGACGATTATATAGCAGGATTTCCTCCTCACCCTCATAGAGGTATAGAGACAGTAACATATATGTTGGAAGGAGAATTCGAACACAAAGATAGCACAGGATCGAAAGGAAAGATGACCCCCGGAGATATTCAATGGATGAAAACTGGTAGAGGAATTATTCATTCAGAAATGCCGAGTATGCCTAGTGGTAAGTTGCTAGGTTTTCAACTTTGGATAAATATGCCAGCTAAGCTTAAAATGAACAAACCTGAATACCGATATATTAAAGCTAAACAAGTTGGTGTTTATAAAGACAACGAAAAAACAATTAAAATTATTTCTGGTAAATTTAAAAATATCGAAGGACCTGTCAAATCTCATAACGTTGAACCCATTTACCAACATATAATACTAGAAGAAAATAAAGAGTTTAAATTAAACGTCCCGATAGATCATAATTCTTTTATCTATCTTCTGAATGGAGAGTTGAAAGTTGGAAATGGCAATCATGAAAAAACTAGTAATTCAACTTTAGTTTTATTAAAAAAAGGAACAGTTCTTATTGTTAAAGCTAATAAAAAAAGTGAATTTTTATTTATTGCAGGCAAACCTATTGGAGAACCAATTGCTAGAGGAGGACCTTTTGTCATGAATTCAAAACAAGAAATATTGCAAGCAATTAAAGATTATGAGAACGGAACTTTTGCAAAATATTAATGCCAAAATCAATTATTTTCAAAAAAAACGGAGGTCCTGAAGTTCTAGAATTATCAGATGTCAAAATAAACTCGCCCTCAAAAAATGAAATTAGAATAAAAAATATAGCTATAGGATTAAATTATATTGATACATATCATAGAAGTGGTTTGTATCCAGTAAAATTGCCATCAGGAATTGGTATGGAGGGTGCTGGTATAGTTGAAGAAATCGGCTCAGATGTAAAAGATTTTAATAAAGGGGACAATGTTGCTTATGCATCGCCTCCATTAGGTTCTTATAGCGAGGAAAGAAATATACCTGAAAAAATTGCAGTAAAAATTCCAAATGGAATCAGTCATAAAATTGCTGCCTCCATAATGACTAAAGGCCTTACAACATATTATCTTCTTAACAAAACGTACAAGGTAAGCGCTAGAGAAACTATATTATTTCATGCTGCTGCTGGTGGAGTAGGTCAAATTTTTACTCAATGGGCTAAAAGTCTAGGATGCAAAATAATTGGTACTGTTGGTTCTGATGAAAAAATTGAAATAGCTAAGAAAAATGGTTGCGACATTGTTATTAATTATAAAAAAGAGGATTTTGATAAAAAAATTCTCGAGCTTACTAATAATAAAGGTGTTGATGTTGTATATGATGGTGTTGGCAAAGATACTTTCGAAAAATCTTTAAATTGCTTAAAAACGAGAGGCATGATGGTTTCATTTGGAAATGCTTCAGGAGCTTTGTCTCCGATAGATGTGCCAAAATTATTGCAGCCGAAAGGACTATTTTTTGTGAGACCGTCCATGGGGCAATATTTAGGAACAAGAAAAGAAATTGATGAAGCTGCAGGAAGTTTGTTCGAAATTATAAATTACGGAAAAGTTAAAATAGAAATATTTAAAGAGTACAAATTAAAAGATGCCAAACAAGCTCATGTAGATCTTGAGTCTAGAAAAATAATTGGCCCAGCTATTTTAGTACCTTAATTAAATAGTAAACTAACTAAAATCATCTGACATAGATTTCATATCGCTAAGATGAAATTTAAGTGCTTTGTTTGATAACCTTATCTCTTGCAAGAAAAGAAAAATAGAAATAATCATGCACAAACAACAGGCAGCAAATATTAATCTTGCTAGCAGTAACATTTCTAGGTAAAGACCAAAGACAGTCAACATATTAAATAAAAAACCAAAACTTGCAAAACCTAGAGTATATTTCAGCAAATTAGTTCTATTATTTAAATTGTGTAATTGTTTCTCCCATTCAGGTGGAATGTGTTTTTCAAAAACATATTCGTCATGTAGTTTTCTTATTAAAGCACTTAATGTGTGAAATCTATTACTGTAAACACTCATGATCAGGGGAATAGCTGGAAACATTAATGCTGTTACTGTGTAATCTATATCCATATCGAATCAAATTGATTATGGAGATAGTGTTTGATATTTACAAGTCATAAATCATAATGAGCCAAATAAAAATCTTCATAGAGCTAACCAGGCTTAATAAACCGATAGGTTTTATGCTTTTATTTTGGCCCTGCAGTTGGGGTCTCGCTTTAGCTTATGGTTCCAGCCAAAATTTAAATCAACTGTTATATTTTTTAATACTTTTTTTTCTCGGTTCAGTATTAATGAGAAGCGCAGGATGTATAGTTAATGATATAGTTGATAGAGACCTTGATAAAAAAGTTCAAAGAACTAAAAATAGACCTTTGGCATCTGGGGCTATTAGCGTAAGGCAATCAATAACATATGTAATAATTTTGTGCATGATAGCTTTTCTTATTCTGATACAATTTAATAAACTAACAATTATCTTGGGAATGAGCTCAATGTTTTTGGCTTTTTCATACCCGTTTATGAAGAGAATAACTTATTGGCCACAACTTTTTTTAGGTCTCACTTTTAACTGGGGAATAATAATGGCTTGGACGTCTATAAATAATGGAATATCTACGGAAATTCTGTTGTTATATATCTCAGCCATATTTTGGACATTAGGCTATGACACGATTTATGGAGCACAAGACATTATAGATGATGAAATTATTGGAGTTAAATCGACATCTTTAAAGTTTAAAAACAAAATTAAATTATTTGTATTCTCATGTTACCTTATAACTTCATTGTTAATATTTTTTATCTTCTACAATAAAATGATTACTAATTATTCAATAATATTAATACTATTTTTTATCTTAAGTTTAGTTTATCAAATAAAAATTTTCGATAAAACAAAGCCAACAACATGTCTTCAGGCCTTTAAGATTAATAATTTTTCTGGTTTAATTTTATTTTTCGGCATTTTGGGGTCTCAAGAATTTTTATTTTAATATGAAACTTGATGAATTAATTAAAATTTTAAAAAGACTTTATAGAGAATATGTAAAAAAATATCTAAAAAAAATATTTTTTGCCTTAATACTTTCATTAATAGTTGCTGGTAGTACTTCTGCAACGGCTTACTTGCTTGATCCAGCGGTCAAAAAAATATTTGTTGATCAGGACAAAACTATGGCATGGTTAATACCTTTGGCTATTATTGTAGCTTTTTCAGCTAAAGGAATTTCTTTATACTTTGCAAGAATACAAATCATAAAAGTTGGTGCTAAAATATCTGGTGAAATTCAGGAACAACTTGCAAGAAATATTTTAATTGCAGATATTCAAACTTTAGAAAATAGACATTCCGGTAAATATGTATCTAACATAACTTATGATGCTCTCCAAATTCAACAACTAGTAAGTAATGGAGTTTTAAATATAATGAAAGACACATTTACTTTGATTGCCTTAGTTTCAGTAATGTTTTATCAAAATTGGAAATTATCTATATTTGCATTATTTATGATGCCCTTGGCAGCAGCCGTAGCAAAAAGTCTTGGAAAAAGAATTGGTAAAGCTACTGGAGAAGCAGGTGAAATTTCTGGAAGACTGACAGCTTTTTTTTCTGAAATATTGAGAGGGTCTAAAATGATCAGAATATATCAAAGAGAAAAAACTGAGGATGAGAATGCAAAGAAAATTATAAAAGAATTTATTGATAAAAGTATTAAAATAGCAAGTATATTAATTAGAGCTACTCCAATAATGGAAATTCTTACTGGAATTATGATTGCCGGTTTTATTTATTATTCTGGGACGCTAATAAGTGCAGGCGAATTAGAAGTTAACAACTTTTTTTCATTCTTAGCTGCTATGATGCTTGCCTACCAACCAATAAGATCTTTAGCAACTATTAATATGCTTGCTTATCAAGGTTGCGCCGCAGCGAAGAGGGTTTTCGATGTAATTGATAAACCTATAAGTATAAAACAAGACAATAGCTCTCCTGAAATAAAAATAAAAAAATCTGATATAAAATATGAAAATGTAAGCTTTAAATATGACGTTTCTGATAGAGCAGCTATTAAAAATATAGATCTTGAAATTTCTGGAGGTACAATGACTGCCTTCGTGGGACAAAGTGGAGCTGGAAAAAGTACAATTATAAATTTACTTCCAAGATTTTATGATCCTCAAAATGGCAAAATATTAATTGATGATCAAGATACATCAAATATTTCACTTAAATCTTTAAGAAAAAATATTTCTTTAGTAAGTCAGGACATTATTTTGTTTGATGCAACCATAAAAGAGAACATATCTTACGCAAATCCCGAGGCAAAGGAAGAAGAGATAATTTTGGCCTGTAAATATGCTGCAGCTGATAAATTTATAGAAAGTTTACCTCAAGGATATAATACTATGATAGGTGAAAATGGAGTTCGGTTGTCTGGTGGACAAAAGCAAAGAGTTTCGATAGCTAGGGCTATCTTAAAAAAATCTCCAATTATACTTTTGGATGAAGCAACATCCTCATTAGATGCGGAGTCTGAAGAAATTGTTCAAAAAGCCATTGCAAATTTAACTAAAAGCAAAACAACTTTGGTAATTGCTCACCGTCTTTCAACTATTCATAGTGCAGATAAAATTTATATTCTTAAAAACGGATCAATTGTAGACTCAGGAAATCACTCGGAACTAATTGAAAAATGTGAGGAATATAAATCTCTCTATCAGAAACAGCTAAAGTAAACATTGAATGTTTTTTTTTTATAAAATTTTAACTTATTTGTTATACCCCTTTCTTATATTATTAATTTATCTAAGAAGATTTTTAAACAAGGAAGACAAAGAAAGATTTAAAGAAAAAATATTCTTTCATGATGAACCTCAGATTAAAAAAAAACTAATATGGTTTCACGGAGCAAGTATAGGAGAAATAAATAGTATTATCCCAATAATCAAATATTTTTTAAAAGATAAAGATTTTAAGATACTAATTACATCTGTAACATTAAGTTCGGTTAAAATTTTATCAGATGAATTTAAATATGAAAAAAATGTTTCTCACAAATTTTTTCCCATGGATGTTACTTTTTTGATGAAAGATTTTATAAATAAATATAATCCTAGTTCTGTGATATTTGTGGACTCTGAAATTTGGCCTAACTGCATTAGTGAAATAAAAAAAAAGAATATTCCTATTGTTTTATTAAATGCAAGGATAACAGACAAAACTTTAAAGAGGTGGTTGCTTATAAAAAAATTTGCTCAACAAATTTTTTCAAGCTTTGATATTTGCATAGCATCTAGTAAAAATTCACAAGAAAATTTAAAAAAATTGGGCGTAAAAGATACTATTTACTTTGGAAATTTAAAATTTGTTAATAATCTTAAAAAACTTGATAAACTAAATGAGAATATAGTTAAATCTTTTAATGAGAGAAAAATTTGGTTAGCAGCAAGTACTCATCCAAATGAAGAAATAATTTGTGTAGAAACTCATAAGTTGCTTAAAAAAAAAATTCCAAACTTATTAACCCTGATAGCACCAAGGCATATAAATAGAATAAACGAAATAATTTCTAAAATAAAAAAAACAAATATAAAATTACAAGTCATCGATGATAACGATAACTCAATTAATGAAAATACTGAGATAGTATTGATAAACTCTTTTGGTTCTTTAAATAAATATTATCAATATTGTAAAAATATATTTATAGGAAAGTCCTTAAATAAAAAACTTATTTTAGTTGGTGGCCAAAACCCCTTGGAGGCAGCAAGACTTGGTTGTAAAATTTATCATGGTCCTTTTACCTATAATTTTAAAGAAATTTACGAATATTTGGAAACTCTAGGAATTTCAGAACTAATTAAAAATCATGAAGATTTATGCGATAAAATCATGAATGATATGAACTCAAACTTTAAAGTGGATGATGTTAAAGTAAATAAAATAAATAAGTTTGGTCAAGATATTTTTGATAATACTGTGAAAAAACTTGAGCAGACAATCAATTTATGAAGCTTTCAAAACCTGACTTTTGGAAAAATAAAAATAGTATTCTTGCAATTTTACTCTTGCCAATTTCAATAATAATACAAATCATGTATTTGATAAAAAATATTTTAGTTAGTAAAAAAATTTTTCAAGTGCCAGTTATTTGTGTTGGGAATATTTATGTTGGAGGCACAGGTAAAACTCCACTATCGATAAGAATATTTAATGGTCTAAAGAAAACCAATAAAAATCCTATAATAATTAAAAAATTTTATAATAATCAACAAGATGAGGCGAGATTAATAAAAGAAAAAACTGGAAACATTATTCAGGACAATTCAAGAGTTGAAGCTATTAAGTCTGCTATAAGAAAAAATTTCAATATCATGATTCTTGACGATGGTTTCCAAGATAAAAGTTTAGAAAAGAGTTTAAATATATTGTGCTTCAATAGTGAGCAATCTATAGGAAATGGATTTACTTTGCCCTCAGGACCTTTGAGAGAACCATTTAGCTCAATTAAAAAAAGTCAAATAATCGTAATTAATGGAAATCGAGATGAGATTTTTGAAAAAAAAATTTATGATATTAGTCATAATATAAAAATTTTTTATACAAAATACCTACCGCTAAATATAAAAAAACTAGAAAATACAGAAATATTAGCTTTTGCTGGTATAGGGAATCCTCAAAACTTTTTTAAATTACTCTCAAATTATAAATTAAAATTAAAAGAAAAATTTTCTTATCCTGATCACTATGAATACAAAAAAAAAGACATTGAATACTTATTAACTTTATCTAAAAAAAATAATCTAAGATTATTAACAACTGAAAAAGATTATTTCAGACTAAAACAACTAGGATTAAGCGAAGGTATAAACTACCTATCAGTTGAACTGGGGATCCAAGAGGAAGAAAAATTTTTTGGTGAAATAAAGAATTATATAAAATGAAAATAATAAAATATTTTTTTGAAGCATTGTTCATATACTCATTTTTTTTAATAATTAAGATATTGGGTTTAAAAATAAGTAGAAAAATTTTCTCTTTTTTGTTCATTAAAATTGGACCGTTAATTAAATCAAAAAAAATAGTTGAGGAAAATATTTTTAGAGTTTTTGGTAATCAAATAGACTCAAATCAAATTACAAAAAGTATGTGGTCTAATTATGGAAAAACGTTCGTAGAATATCTTTTCCTCAGAAAATATAGAGAAAATTCATTTTATGAAAAACAAATACAAATCTCGGGATTAGAAATTTTAGATAAAATTAAAAAAAATGGAAAACCAGTTATTTTTATATCTGGCCATTTTGCTAATTTTGAACTTATGTCCTTAGTTCTTACAAAAAATCAAATACAATTGGCAACAATATACAGACCTTTAAATAATATTTTTTTGAACCCTTTTATGGAATTTTTGAGAAAAAAATTTATTTGTAAAAATCAAATTAAAAAAGGATTATCAGGAATTAGAAATTCAATAGATTATTTAAAAAATAACCATAGTATTGCATTAATGATTGACCAAAGACTTAGTGAGGGAGAGAGTTTGCCTTTTTTTAAAACAAAAGCCTTAACAACTACACTGCCCGCTCAATTAGCGCTGAAATATAATTGTGATATTGTTCCGATATACTTAAAAAGAAATATAGATGATACCTTTAATTTAGAAATTTATAATCCAGTAAATGTTTCTAATAAGGATAAAAATGAGACAAGTAAAATAAATATTTCTTCGGATTTAAATAAAATTATTGAAAATATGATCTTAAAAAATCCTGGTCAGTGGATCTGGACTCATAATCGATGGAAATAAATTTATTTAATTTTTTTTATTTCTTCGTATCTAATTTTTACTTCTACAGGTGAAAAATATGCTTCTTGTAAGTCAACATTCCAATAGCTTAAATCTTTTATAGATATTTCTTTTTTTGAGACTGCGCACAATACGTAATCACCTTCCTTGATAATTTCAAAAGAATTAGCTTTATACTTAATTTTAGCTTTGGTTTTATTCATATTTAAAAGTATTATATATAATATTATTTTTCATATGAATATTGCTTTAATAGGTAGTGGGGGAAGAGAGCACGCTCTTTGTCATAAGATAGTCGAATCCAATAAAGTTAATAAAGTTTTTTGTATACCTGGCAATGCTGGAACTAGTAAAATAGCTACCAACATAAGGATTGATGCGCTAAACTTTAAAAAGCTTCTTTCTACAATTAAAAAAAATAAAATAAGCTTGGTAATAGTGGGGCCTGAACAACCTCTGGTAATGGGGATAGTTGATTTTTTAGAAAAAAATAAAATTAAAGTATTTGGTCCAAAAAAGTATCCTGCACAACTGGAAGGATCTAAATCTTTCATGAAAAATTTATGCAGAGAAAATAAGATTCCGACGGCAAATTACAAAGTTTGCGAAAAAAAATCTGATGTAATTAAATTTTTAAAAAATAGCAAGATACCAGTTGTGGTTAAGGCGGATGGCTTAGCTTCAGGAAAAGGAGTTACTATATGTTACTCGAAAGATGAGGTCATTAGGGTATCAGAAGAAATTTTTTTAGGGAAATTTAAAAGTTCAAAAAAATTAGTTTTGGAGGAGTTTCTGTTAGGAGAGGAGGCAAGTTATTTTTTAATTGTCGATAAAAGAAATTTTGTTTTTTTTGGTTCAGCTCAAGACCATAAAAAAGTAGGTGAGAGAGAGACAGGACCAAATACAGGTGGAATGGGTGCTTACTCACCTGCTCCAATAATAAAAAATAAAATTGAAAAAAAAATAATAAAAAAAATTATCAAACCTACTTTGTCAGCTTTAAAAAAAAAGGGAAAGCCATTTACTGGATTTCTGTATGCGGGCCTTATGATAAAAGATAGTGAACCTTATCTAATAGAATACAACGTAAGAATGGGAGACCCTGAGTGCCAAGTTATTATACCAAGATTAAATACTGATATTGTCAAAATAATTAATTATTCTATTAAAAATAAGCTACATAAAATAAAAATTAAATGGAAGAAAAGAAAATGCATGACAGTAGTTCTATGTTCGAAAGGATATCCGGGTAAATATTCTACGAGTAAACCAATTGGTAATATTGACAATATAAAGCTCGAAAAAAAGTCTATAATTTTTCATGCAGGAACAAAGATAGATAAAAAAAGATTAGTTTCAAACGGAGGTCGGGTCCTTAATATTACTTCATCAGGTAATAGTTTTTCAAATATTAGAAAAAATATTTTTAAGATAATAAAAAAAATTAATTGGCGAGGCGGTTTTTTTAGAAAAGATATCGGGTGGAGAGTAATATAAAAATTGTATGAGAATTATAAGTGGAAAGTTAAAAGGAAAAAAGTTGAATTTTTTAAATGCTCCATCAACAAGACCATTAAAGGACATGGTAAGAGAGAGTATATTTAATACTATTTTACATTCAAATTTAATAACCGTGGCTATTGAAGATTCGATGGTTCTTGATATTTATTCTGGTACTGGATCTTTCGGTATAGAATGCATGTCTAGAGGTGCTACTGAGGTAAGTTTTGTAGAAAAAGACAAAAATGCATTAAAAATTTTAAAAGAAAATTTAAATAATTTGTCATTAAATAATAAAACACAAGTTTTTTCAGAGGATGCCCAATCTTTTTTAAGTAAAAAAATCGGGATAAATAAATTTGATATTTTTTTTTTAGATCCTCCATTTTTGAATAAAGACTATTTAAAAAATATTGAAAATATAAAAAAAGAAAAAATTTATAAGAAAAAAAATTTAATCATAATTCATAGAGAAAAGAATTCTGTAGAAAATTATAAAGACTTATTTGATATAATAAAAATTAATGTCTATGGAAGATCAAAAATAATATTTGGATCCTTTTAACATAGGAATTTTTTAGTTAAAACTTTAACTTCTTCCACAGAAGGTTGGTCAAAAGGATTTACATTTATTAACTTAGCAATCATCGCTGTTTCCAACATAAAATATGAAAATAATTCTCCTAAAGCTCTTTCAGAAAAATCGTTTACGTGAATTTCTCTATAAGGTATATTTTTCTTTTTTAGAACTTCAATAAAAGCTTTTTTTTGAGATAAAATTATTTTGTTAAGTTTTTGATTTTTTAAGAATTTAAATTTATTATCTAAATATTCTCCCTTAATTTTCAAGTCATAAAAATTTTTTGAGCTTATAATATAAAATATTTTATCTTTTGGCCCATCAAGATATAGTTGTAATAAACTATGATGGTCTTTTGGTGCACTAGATATAAGGGGCAAAAGACCTTTGCCTTTTTTACCTAAGCTCTCAGCTAATAGTTGCTGACACCAATAATTAAAATCTAACAACTGCGGACTATAATTAAAAAAAATAATTGAGTTGATTTGTTTATGTAAATATATCTCAGTAAGCTTTGAGGCATTTTCTATTAATGATTTTTTTTTCTTTTTTTTAAAATAATCTAAAATATCTTTCCGAAAATTTTTTATCTTAAGACCCATGAGATATGCCGGAATCATTCCAACCTCAGATAAAACTGAGTATCTTCCGCCAATATAATTTTTGTGTTCTATTGTAAGTATTTTCTTTTTTTTACAAATATTATTTAGGGCATTATTATTTTTTTCAGTTATCATGATTGTATTAAGGTGATTTAAATCTGTTTTCTTTAATAAATTTATATTTATTAAAGTTTCAATAGTATTTCCTGACTTTGATACAATTATAAATAAAGAACTGTCTTTTTTTTTCTTACTTTTAAAGTCTTTAAAGTTTGCTTCAGACAAATTATCAAAAAAAATAAAATCTTTATTAATTTTATGACCAAGAAAAGAGTAAATTGCTTTAGACCCTAAAATTGAACCACCCATACCAATAACTATTATTTTTTTAAATTTTCTAAATTTTTTGAGAGATTGATTATTAAAACTAAACTTGTACTTTTTGCTTAATATATGAAATGTATCTTTTTTTTTATTTATTTCTTTAAATATATTATTTAATTTATTTGAAATTATTAAATTATTATTTTTTATTCTTTTTTCTGGTAAAAAAAAACTTGAGATGTTATTTTTGATAGTAAAATTTTTTTTCACTTCCTGATCTCATTTATTATTAATTTTTCTACAGAGGATGTCTGGGATTCCTTTTTATTGTCATCCTCATCAACTTTTAAAAGTTTTTTTATCCCTTCTTCTTTTTCTGTAGATTGAGTTTTTTCTAATGAACCAGGAGTAGGTAATTCTTTCATCTTAGGAGGCTCAGTTAACGGCTCTCTTTTTTTTATTAAAAACTCATCTGTTGTTCTAATTTTTTCGTTTCTCAAAGTTTTTGATACATCATCAAAAGTCCCACAAGACGTAAGAAAAGCACTCAAAATGACTAAATTTATAAAAAGTTTAATTTTTTTCATTTTTTTCAAAAAATAGTTCTTTAAAAATTATCATCATAATTCCTAAAGAAATAAATATATCTGCAAAATTAAAAGTAAACCAGTGATAATCATTAAAATGAATATCAATAAAATCTGGAACAGCAAAATATATTGCTCTGTCATAAAAATTGCCTAACGCACCTCCTAAGATCATTGAATATAAAAATTTATCAATTACTAATGGCGATTTTATGATTAAAAATATCAAGATTAGAATCACAACAAAAATTAGCATAGAAATTGAATGATAGAAAAAGCCTGCT